>DATKFJ010000001.1:0-13609 GCA_035511435.1 Acetobacteraceae bacterium
AAGATCGTCGAGCCCGATCTATTGGATCACGCCGCGCGGAAACCTGCCGAAGATCGACTCGTTGTGCTGGTAGCCGGAATCGCCGCAGCGTCTCAGACCGTATTACAGCAGATAGTCAGTCAACTTGACGTGATGCGCGAACGCACGCCACGGGCGCGCAACGCGATGGCACCTATCCTCCGTTCGCCATTTATTTCAACCGGTCCAGCGCGTCGGCTGCGTGGCTGGGCGGCGCAGCGGAAATAATCGGGGCCCTCTTCGGTCAATGCACTGCTTGATCACGCCCAGCATCCCGTCAGCTGCTGCCCGCATCAAGCGCATTGGTGGGGCAGGGGAAGAATATTTCCCCATAGCAGGAGTGCCGGACTTTGTCGGGAATGCATTCAATGCCGCGCCAATCTGTTGTGTGTGGATCGATTCTTGTCGGAGAATTTTACAATGAATCGATGAGGCAATTATTCGATATGGATAAAACCTTGTATTCCCTATGGGAACTATAATGGCACTAATTTTGCTTTAATCCAAAATTGCCATGAGACGCGGGGAATCTCAGTGCGGGAAAATGTTCCTACCGACTGTGCCGCCTAATTGGCCGGGGCTCTGACCCACGCCAGCGTGACTGTCGAAGCGGCCGCCATCTGCTTGATAAATGGGACAACTTAGGGGAGAAAATGATGAAGACCACTGCAATAGCGCGATCATTCTTACTCGTGGGAACCATGCTCGGATCGCTGACGAGCGTGGCTGTCGCGGGGCCTGATTATACCCTCATGACGACGATCGCGGTGCCGGTTTCCGCGGCCAATAGCCAGGCCGGGAATTTCACTGCGTTCGATATCAGCTACGTCGATCCATTGACCGGCTTTGACTATGTCGCCGATCGTTCCAATGCCGCCGTCGACATCATCAATGGGGCGACCAACACGGTCGTTGCGCAGGCCGGAGTCGGCATCTTTGGCGGCCAGCAGACGAGTACGGCGCAGTCAGGTCCGGATGGCGTGGTAGTCGTAAACAACGGAACGACGGCGACCCTGTTCGCGGGGAATGGCTTCACTACGACGACGCCTACCCCTCCGAAGCAGCCCAGCAGCACTCTGCTCTCGTTCAATGTCACCACCCCCACATCCCCAACATTCTTGAACGCTCTCAGCACCGGCGGCATGAACCGGGTTGACGAAATGTCGTATTCGCCGAGTACTAACCTTCTGCTGGTCGCGAACAACGCCGAACCGGGGCCGCCAACGGGGGTCCTGCCGTTCGCCACATTGGTGAATGCGACGACCGGGGCGATTGTCGCACCGAAGATCTTCATTCCGAACACACCGCCGCCTTCGGCGGGTGGCGGACTTGAGCAATCGGTGTGGGACAAGAATACCGGAACATTCTTTGTTTCAGTCCCCGCGTTCAATGGCGCTGGGAACCCCGGCGGGGTCGCCGAGATCAACACCTCCGGTCAGGTCATTGCCTCGTTTGATTTCGGAGCACTGAGTGGAGGCGCCATCACCAGTTGTTCACCTACAGGCATTGCGCTCGGTGCGAGCGGCAACCTCATGGTCGGCTGTGGCGCCACGAAATCTCAGACGGTTCTACTGAATCCAACAGCGAATGCCGGAGCGGGCGCAATCGTCAAGACGTTCTCGGGGATCTCGGGGTCGGACGAACTCTACTATGATCCGGTTACGGGCGACTACTTCGTGACCGGCGACGATGCCACCGGCGCCAACCGGATCTTCAGCATCATCAGCGACGCGACGGACACACTGCTGCAGACCATCGCTCTGCCGGACGTAAACGCGCATTCGATCTCGGTCGATCCCCTCAACGGCGAGGTCTTTGTCCCGCTCGAGGGCAGCGTCGTTGGCGGCGCGCAGGACGCGCTCTGCCCGATCGGCTGCATCGCGGTATTCGCGAACAAAGTGCCTGTGCCTGAGCCCGGGTCGTTGCCCATCCTCGCCTTCGCCCTGCTTGGCCTGGGAGGTGCATCAACCTGGCTCCGCCGACACAACACCACGCATCGGAACTGACCGTAGGCCAGCGCCGTAGTTCATCACACGAACTGCGGCGCTGGCTGCTTCAGCCTCACTGTGTCGATACCGCCTAACCGCCTTGCACTCCTGGCACAGGCCTGTCGTCGCGCGATGCGTTCGATGCCTGAAGCGCCATGCCGACGTTGCGCGAACCGCGGGTGGTCTGCTCAAGGGCGCGGCGGCAGGCGATGTAGCCTTCCGCCATTCTGAAGACCTCAAGCGCGTTCTGCTCGCTCAGTGTCAGCTTGTCGCGTGCTGCGCCCAAGCTCGACCTCGCGGCTCTTGGTTTTTCACGGCCTCGTTTTGCGGGAGAAGCGGGATACCGCGGGCGTCGTTGCCATAGGGAAGGCCAGCCACGTCTTCGCCGGTCGCGGCAAGGACAGATGTGGATGCCGAGCTTCGTCGGCATAACGTGGCAATCGGATCCAAGGCTCAATCTTATCGACGTCTGGTATAAGAAGGCGCGAATGCCAACCGGCGTCTGCATCACGATTCGGTAACGAACGATTGGCCAATGTCACAGGCATCAAGTGGAGATTCAATGGGGCCAGCCAACGGGCTCGACGCGTTACGGCAGCGCGCTCGCTTCGATCTCGCCTGCCTGAACTACCCACCGGTGAACTGGGTTGTCCCCGCCAGGCATTCCAGCGGCGCGCATGTCAGCGATGTCGTGGTGGTCGGTGGCGGCATGGCCGGG
The DNA here is from genome assembly GCA_035511435.1 of Acetobacteraceae bacterium. Lineage (GTDB taxonomy): Bacteria > Pseudomonadota > Alphaproteobacteria > Acetobacterales > Acetobacteraceae > JAMXLO01. Next base: position 2,725 of record DATKFJ010000001.1, read on the forward strand.
CTGGTGCTGACATTCTCGCTGCAGCGCTACGGCATCCGCAACATCCGCTGTCTGGACCGCAATGCCGCGGGGCGCGAAGGGCCATGGGTGACCTATGCACGCATGGCAACCTTGCGTTCGCCGAAGACGCTGACCGGCCCCGCCGCAGGCATTCCGTCACTCACCTTCCGTGCCTGGTACATCGCCCAGTTCGGTGCGGCGGAATGGCAGCGGCTGGATAAGATTCCACGGGTGATGTGGATGGATTACCTGCGCTGGTACCGCGACGTGCTCGACCTGTCGATCGAGAACAACATCGAGGTGCAGCGTATCCGCGCGCAAGATGGCCTGCTGGCGCTCGATCTATCAGGTGGTGCCGAAACCTGCATCCTTGCACGAAAGGTGGTGATGGCGACGGGGCGTGAGGGCCTGGGTCGGCCGTGCATCCCTGATTTCATGCGCGATCTGCCCCGTGGCGTATGGGCGCACACCGCGGAGGCCATCGATTTCACGGCCTTGCGCGACAAGCGTGTCGTCGTGATCGGCGGCAGTGCTTCGGCGATGGACAATGCGGCTGAAGCACTCGAGGCCGGCTGCAAGGATATGCGCATGCTGATCCGGCGCAAGACACTGCCGCGCATCAACAAGCTGACCGGTATCGGCAGTGCCGGCTTCACCAACGGATACCGTGCGATGAGCGAGGCATGGCGCTGGCGGACCATGTATTATTCGAACGAAACGCAGGCGCCGGCGCCGCGCGATTCAACGCTGCGTGTCAGCCGCCATTCGAATGCCTTTTTCCATCTGGGCTCGGCGATAAAAGAAATATGCATGGGCGACGGGTGCGTTATCGCTCGCACCAGCCGCGGTAAAAGCTTTGCTGCGGACTTCATCATTCTCGCCACGGGCTTTACCGTGGAAGCCACCGCGCGGCCAGAGATTGCCGCGTATGCCGATGCGATCGCCACCTGGGCGGATCGCTACACGCCGCCGGCCGGACTTGCCAACGATGAACTGGCAGGCTTTCCCTATCTCGGGCCGAATTTTCAGTTCACTGAAAAGCGGCCCGGCGAGGCACCGTTTCTCGCCGATATTCACTGCTTCAACCATGCGGCGACGCTGAGCATCGGCAAGGTGGCCGGCGACATTCCCGGCATCAGCACCGGCGCGGCCTGGCTCGCCACCGGTATCGCGGCGGAGTTTTACAACCGCGACATCGAGGCGCATTGGCAGATCTTGCTCGACTACGACAAGCCGGAACTGTTCGGCGACGAATGGACCGATGCGGAGGAATAAGCCGTGGGTGATCCCGGATCGGCGGACTGCACCGCGCTTTTCCACCGCTCCGATCCTTGCCGTCACCCCGGTGCTATCGGTTCGCCCAACGTCTGCATCAGACGATTGGCATTCGCGAACATCGCAACCGCGTGGATCAAATCGTGGATCTGCAGATCGTCCATGCCAACAGCGCGCAGCGGCTTCAGGTCCGTCGGCGTCACGGCCTGTGGCGTTCGAGTGAGTTTCGCCGCGAAGTCCACGATCGCGCGATGGCGAGGTTCCAGCTTCGTATCCAGACCCTCATCGTACAACCGCTGAATGATCTCCGGCCGCTTGGTCAACTCGCTGAACCGACGCGCGTGTACCGAGGAACAATAGACGCAGCCATTGATGATCGACACAACAACGGTCGCCAGCTCGCGATCGGCACGCGGCAATCCGCGTGGCGCGTACATCACCGCATGGAACAATGGCGATCGCTGCTCCAGTGAATCGACATCGTGCGCCAGTGTCAGGAAGTACGGCGAATCCCGCTGCGGGCTCGCTTCCAGCGCCGCAAGCTGCCGGGGCGTGGCAGTGGCAGCCTCGACCGTCGGTATCCAGGCCGCCCACTCGACCGCGTCCAGGGTAAACCGCGGGTTGCTCATGCGTGGGTCTCCTGCGCCAATGCGCGAAGGCCGGCGACAACACGCACCTGATAGCTGACGAACGCGACGACCTGAGCGATCGTAACGATGTCGCGCGGTGCCAGCCCAGCATCCCGCAATGCGTCAAGGCGCGCCTGACTCGCCGAACCAGGGGCAGTGGTTACAACGGCAACATGATCCAGAATGGCAACCAGCCGCGGCGGCACATCGGTCGCCCCGCCCTCGCCTTCAGCAGCGGAAACCATGGCGCGGTCCGCGCCAAGCGCCGCCAGCCGCGCCCGATAATGTGCAAGCAGCGCAACATCGCGCTCAATTGACGCAACGCGCAGTGCCACCGCGGCACGCTCGATCAGCGATACTCCGGCCGGATCCGCCGGTATGATCAGCGCGTCGTAACTGCCCTGAGTATGGCGAACAAACGCCGCGCGCTGTCCGCGCAACGCCACCACAGGCGACAAGGGCGACAGCCCCGCGGCTCCGTTGACAATGTCGGTTCCGGCCATGCGCGAACAACCCTCCGGTTTTCAAGGTGTCGTACTGCGGTCTGGATGCATGCCGAACGCAGCATACATGCGGGCACTCGGCGGCCACGCCGCAACGATCTGGTCACGCCACGCATAGCCGCCTACGACCAGCAAGATGAGCACCAAGAGGCTCGCCGCCCACGCCAGCCGCAAGCGCGACCGTGACGGTGGTCCGACCGGATGCGCCGCCAGCCGATCCATCGCCGAAGGGCGCGCCGCAGACAGCATGGCGCCATTATCGATCGCCGGAACCGCAGGCGGCGCCGGTACGGCAGGTTCGACGGCCGCCAACTCCGCCTCCGGCACAGGCACTGGTACAGGCACGGCCGCGACCGGTGCCCAGTCGCCGTGGCAGCGTGCGCAGCGCACCGTGCGGCCGGCGGTGACCAGCGAATCCGGCACGTCATAGGCAGCGGAGCAGGAGGGACAGACGATACGCATGCAGGGTGGTTGCTCCGACAGGGTATGATGCAGGTGGGTCCGATGGTGCGGGAGCGCCGACCGCGAAGCAATGGCGAGCATCGCTTCCGGCGCGGCGCGCGCAATGGCAAGAATGGTGCGGCGACACACCGGACGTGCGCATGGTTCGATTCGACAGGGTTGGGCTAAGTTATGGCCGTGCCAGCCTGAGTGCTCGCGCCGAGGCGGGGCCCGAGGTGCTGCACGACCTTAGTTTTGTGCTGCCCGATGGCGCGTTCCGCTGGCTGCTGGGGCCATCGGGCGCCGGCAAGACCAGCCTCCTGCGGCTGATGTACCTTGCGGTGCGCCCGACACGCGGAAGGTTGTCGATCTTCGGCACCGATGTCGAAACCGCAGAGCGTCGCTCTCTGCCTCGGCTGCGCCGCCGCATCGGCGTGGTGTTCCAGGATTTTCGCCTCCTGCCGCATCTGTCAGCCTTCGACAACGTCGCATTGCCGTTGCGCATAGCCTGGCGGTCGGAAGGCCAGATCCGCGCCGATGTCGGCGAGATGCTGCGCTGGGTCGGTCTTGCAAAACAGGCGGGCGCCCGACCCGCGGAACTCTCGGGCGGCGAGCAACAGCGCGTGGCGATCGCCAGGGCGGTCATCAATCGTCCGACTCTGCTGCTGGCCGACGAACCCACCGGCAACCTCGACGACGTGCAGGCCGAACGGCTGATGCAGCTGTTCAAGGAGATGAACCGGCTAGGCACCACCGTCGTGGTCGCCACGCACAACGATGCACTGGTTGGCCGGCATCCGGCACAGGCGCTGCGCTTGTCGCATGGCCGCCTCGTGGACGAGAGGTAGGCGTGGCCTCGATCAGTTCGCGCCGGCTGTTGCGGCCCGTCGGGTTCGACGAACTCGGGTTGCGTCGTGCCATCTCGGACCGGATGCTGCCGTTCCTGGTAGCCGCGATGGCTGTCCTCGCCGCCATGGCATTGGCGGGTTGGGTCGGCGCCGCGTCGCTGGCGCGGCACTGGCAGCAAGGTGCGGCCTCGGCGCTGACCGTGCAGGTGGCGCGACCGACAGAGCCCGCAGCGCAGGGCGGCGGTTCTCGACTTGAACGCGTGGTGGCCTTGCTGCTGGGAACCCCCGGTGTCGCCGACGCGCACCCGCTGACCGACGAGGAATTAGGTGAGCTGCTGCGTCCCTGGTTGGGCAATGGAGTGGAGCGGCTGGCGTTGCCGCTGCCGGCGGTGATCGCTGTCCGGCTTTCCGATCCGGAACTGGAACTGGACAAGCTGGCCCATCGGCTGGATGTCGCCGCGCCGGGCACGCTGGTGGAAAGTCATGGAGTGTGGATCGGGCGTCTGTCCGTCCTGGCGCGCAGCCTGCAGGCCTGCGCCGGACTCGCACTCCTGCTGGTCGCCGGGGTCGCCGCCGCAGTGATCGCGGTCGCCACGCGGGCCGGATTGGCTGCCCGGCGTGAGGCGATCGAGATCGTGCATGGTCTGGGCGCTACCGACAGCTACATAGCCTCGCGCTTCGCTGGCCGCGCCACCTTGCTGGCGGCGTCCGGTGGCATTGCCGGCGCCGTGGTGGCGTTGCCGGTCCTGTTGACGCTGGCCAGCATGGCGGCACCCTTCGCCGGTGGTGCCACCGAGCCGACATCGCCGGCCGGCATTCTTGGCGCGCTGCCCGGCGTGTTGTGGCTCACCCTGCCGGGGCTGCCCGCCGCCGCCGCCGCGATAGGCTACATCACCGCGCAAGGGACCGTGCGCCGCTGGCTGCGACGGTTGCCATGACGAGGCTGACTTTTCTCGGCGCGACACCGCGCCGGCGGCTGGTGAGCGGGCTCGGGATATGCATGCTCGCCACCGTAGTTCTCCTTGGGATCGGCTTCGCCTGGTTCGTCCACATGATCGACAGGCCGGCGCATGCCCCGCCGCATGCCGATGGGATCGTGGCCTTCACCGGCGGCGCAGACCGGGTTGAGACTGCCCTCCGCCTGCTGTCGGAAGGGCGTGCCGACAAGCTGCTGCTGTCCGGGATTGGCGGCGGTGCGGAACTGGGCGAATTGGCCCGTCTCGCCGGGGTCAACCCAATGCCGCTCGCTACGCGGGTCACCATCGGTCGCGTCGCTGCCTCAACCCGTGGCAATGCGCTGGAGACCGCCGCGTGGGCCGGGGCGAACTCCATCCACTCGCTGCTTGTGGTAACCGCATCCTACCACATGCCCCGCGCAATGGCCGAACTCGAGCGCGTGTTGCCGGACACGGCACTGTATCCGCTGCCTGTGATGATAGTCGGTGCAGCGCGCCGACCCGCGGTTCCGTTCCGGCTGATCGCGGAGGAGTATTTCAAGTTCCTCGCCGCCCGCGTCGGGCTTAGCTCCATAGTTCCGTTGCGCGAGCCACAGGTTGCCTACGGCGGCCATGCCGGATGAGCTTTCTGCGTTCCGTCGTGTTCAACGTGTACTTCTTTGCCACCACGTTCCTGGTGACGACGCTGCCCGGCACGTATGCCCGGGTCGTGGCGCCCGAGCGCGTACTCGGCGTCGCGCAATTGTGGGCGCGCCTTGTTGTGGGCGGCCTGCGCGTGATCTGCCGCATTCGCGTCGAGGTCGACGGGCTGGAGAATCTCGACGGGTGTGGCGCCAAGCTGATCGCCTCACGCCATCAGTCGGCATTCGACACGGTTATTTGGCTGACCCTGTTGCCGCGTTGCTGCTACGTGCTCAAGCGCGAACTGCTCCATATCCCGTTGATGGGACGCTTGATGATGCTTGCAGGCATGATCGCGGTGGACCGCAGCGGAGGTGCTGCGACGATCCGCGGACTGATGCGGGAAGGTGACCGCGCGGTGCGCGAAGGCCGCCAGATCGTGATTTTCCCGGAAGGCACACGCGCCGAACCTGGCGCTTTGCTCCCCTTGCACCCCGGTGTGGCCGCCCTGGCAGTCCGCACGCGATTGCCAGTGATCCCTGTGGTGACCGACTCCGGACGTTGCTGGGGGCGGCGGGCGTTCCACAAGCGGCCCGGCACGATTCATATCCGTATTTTGGAGCCAATTCCCGCCGGGACGGGGCGAGAGGAACTCATGCAGCTCTTGGAAATAGCGTTGCGTGCTGAGGTTAGTCCGGAGCGGGGGGCTGTGGAGAACTCTGTGGGCTGAGTTTCCTGCCGGCTCTTAAGGTACCGCAAGACGCGATATTAAGTTGTTGATATATCATTATTTATGGCTTGTTGCCCCGCTGCAGGCGATGGCCGTGCCGCATGGGGACGAATCCTATGCGACTCGCGCTATAGTTGCGTATAGCCTGATATTATTCGCGTCGATGGAGAATTCTCCGCGTTTGCCTTGGGCACGGGTTTGCCTATAAGCGGCGCTGGTCCAGGGCGAGAGAAGATGCGGCGAAGGCGTAGGCTGTGGATCGTTCTGCTCGCCGTGCTGTGCTTTCTGGCAGCAGCCGATTCGATCTATTGGTACGTCGCCGAACGCAATCTGGACGCGGGCTTTAGCGCCTGGCTTGTGGAGCGTCGGGCGGACGGGTGGACGGCCACCACTCAGCCGCCTGTGCGGGAAGGGTGGCCTCTGGCCGCGACGCTCGCCGTGCCGCAGGTCTACCTCAAAGGCGGCGACCTCGATATTCCTGGCGGCCTGACCTGGAGCGCGGACCGGCTGACATTGCGGGTGAGGCTGTGGCGGCCCGGATTGCTGGAGGTCGTGGCGCAGGGGGAGCAGAAACTTCGCCTGGCGGGCGGGCCGGAAATTCCGTACACCGCCGACCGCCTGCATATCGCAATACCGCTCCAGGCCGGCGCCCCGCCACAGTCCGCGGATGTCACCGCACTGCATCTGCGTGCGGACGTGCCGACGCGCGGTGATGCCACCTCTGCCCTGACTGTCAGCGTGCTGGGATTGCACCTGGCATTCCAGCAAGCCGTGAAATCGGCTGAACCGGCGCTGGCGTTTTTGCTCCACGCCGAGCAGGTCCGATTGCCAACTGCCCCCACGTGGCCCCTGGGGCCGCAAATTGAGCGATTGACGGTCGAAGGGAATCTGGCCGGCCCGGTGCCGAACGCGCGCACCCTGGCGGAGCGGGTCGGCGCCTGGCGGGACGGCGACGGCACGCTGGAACTGCAGCGGTTCGCGCTGATCTGGGGGCCGCTCGACCTGACCGCCAGCGCCAGGCTTTCTTTGGATACGCAGTTGCAGCCGATGGGGACCGGCAGCGTGCGCGCGGTCGGCTACGGGGAAACACTCGACGCGTTGGCGGCGCACGGCGCGATCAGCAAGTCCTCTGCGCTGGCGGCGAAGGCGGTGCTGTCGCTGTTGGCGCACAACCCGGAGGATGGCGGCCCGCCGGACGTGGAGGTGCCGCTGACACTGCAGTACCGCACGCTGTCGATGCGCCAGGTGCCGCTGGTGCGGTTGCCGGAGCTGGATTGGCCATGATGCCGACGGCTGTTGCTCCTGACAGTCGCTACCGCCCGTCTCACGTCATGGCCGGGTCATTGCACAACACCGGGTCATTTGCACAACTCAGTACGCCGTCAGTCCGCCATCCGGCAGCAGTGCCTGACGCAGGGTAATCGCATTTGGTTCGCCGCGTGCTGCATCGGGACGCGTCAGCTTGATTGCTGTCTGAACGACACTCAGGCCAAGCGCGTGCTCTTGTGGTATTACCTGAGGTTACGCAGATTTGTCGGCAAGTTGGCATCATCCCCGTTGCGGGCTCCAGGAGAATATCTATGCAGTTCGGACTATTTGGTGCGGCCCAGGCGCAGCGCGGCGGCCCGGACGTCGATAGCGCCGCTGGCTTCAAGGACTACATCGAATACGTCATCGAAGCGGAAGCGCTTGGCTACCAGAGCGCATTCATCGTCGAGCATCATTTCACCGGCTTCGGCCAGGTCTCCGCGACACTCAACCTGCTGACCTGGATCGGCGCCCGCACGCGCACGCTACGCCTCGGCACCGCCGTGATCGTGCTGCCCTGGCACAATCCGGTATTGCTCGCCGAGCAGGCGGCAACGGTCGATCTGCTGTCGGGCGGGCGACTGGATTTCGGCATCGGCAAAGGCTACCGGCATAATGAGTTCGTCGGCTTCCGCATCCCGATGGAGGAAGCCGAACCGCGATTCGAGGAATCGATCGACATCATCACCAAGGCATGGACGTCGAACGATCGGTTCTCGTGGCAGGGCCAATACTGGCAGTTCGAGGACATCATCGTCGAGCCGCCAACCATCCAGAAACCGCATCCGCCATTCTGGCAGGGTGCTGGGCATCCCGAATCCATACGCAAGGTTGCGCGACGCGGGCACAATCTTCTGCTCGATCAGTTCGCTTCGCTGGACGTGACCGGCGAGCGGTTTGCGCTGTACCGGGAAGCCATGCAGGCGAATGGCTTTACCTTCCACCCCTCGCAGGTCGGTGTCGCGCGCGCCTTCTATGTGGCGCGGGACAGTGCGGAGAAAGAAGCCGCGTTGGATCGGCGCATCGCGGCACAGCGCCGACTGCACACGATCTCGCAGCGGCCGGACGGCAACAACAAAGCCAGTATCATGGCTTTCTCCGATACGCGCGCGGCGAGCGAGGAAAGCGCGCTGTACGGCAACCCCGACGAAATCGCGCGGAAGATCGAGAAGTTGCGCGACATGGGAGTGGAATACATTCTGCTGAACGGCGGCGGCACATCGCGCGACAATCTGCGACGCTTCGCCAAGGAGGTAATGCCGGCATTCCGCACCGAGCCGGCGATGCGCGCGACCGGTTGACGCCGCACCCGTCAGGCATCCGTCGCAAGAAATGCGGAAACGACAATGGCTGCGCGACAGGGTACGGCTTGCCGCTTGAAGGGAGTACCGCCCGATGTCTTCCAGCTTCGATCCCAGGTCGGCTCCGGCGTCGGTGTTCGCGGCGCATGATGGGGATGCATACGAGCGGGTCATGGGACGCTGGAGCCGACGCCTGGCACCACTGCTGATCCGATTTGGCGGCCTGGTCGATGACGACCGGGTACTCGACGTCGGCAGCGGGACCGGCAGCTTGAGCTTCACACTGCCGGAGGTGGCGAACGTCGCTTCCGTTGCCGGTATCGACCAGGCCGCTGTCTATGTCGCGTTCGCGCGCGCACGCGGCAGTGCTGACCCGCGGTTCAGTTTCCGGCAAGCCGATGCGCGCGCACTGCCGTTTCCCGCTGCGTCATTCGATCGGGCGTTCTCGATGCTGGTCTTGCAATTCATCCCCGATGCAGACCGCGCGGTCGCCGAGATGTGCCGCGTCGTGCGGCCCGGCGGCACTGTTACGGCTGCGGTGTGGGATTCGTTTGGTGGTACGCCGCATCTGCGGTTGTTGTGGGATACCGCCGCCGCGCTCGATCCGTCCGCCACGCAGCCGCGATCGCTGTTCCGCTATCTGAGTGCGCCCGATGAGATGGCATCACTGTGGCGTCGGCTTGGTATGCGCGATGTGGAGCAGACCAGCCTGACCATCCGCATGGATTTCGCTTCGTTCGACGATTACTGGCAGCCGTATACCACCGGGGAAGGTGGCACCGGCGAGTTCATGACGAGCCTGTCCGATGCGGCACGCGAGACGCTGCGCGAGCATGTGCGGCGCGGCTATGTATCGAACCGGCCGGATGGCCCACGGTCATTCACCGCGACCGCCTGGGCTTGTCGCGGTACGGTGCCCGGCTAACGCTGGACATCGACGGTCATCGATCACGCGGTGGCAGCGACGCAGGCATGCGCCGCGACCAGGGGCTTGAGGCACCGGCGCCCGCCGCGCAATCTGCCGGGCTGGATCGAACAACGATAACGGGGGAAACGACATGGTCGGCCAGCAATACGACATCGAGGCGGATTTTGTCGTGGTGGGAGCAGGCTCCGCCGGCTGCGTGATGGCCACGCGTCTGTCCGAGAATCCGGCGACGCGCGTCGTGCTGCTGGAAGCCGGCGGCGAGGACCGAAATCGCTGGATCCATATTCCGCTTGGCTACGGCAAGACCTTCGCCGATGCCTCGGTGAACTGGTGCTACGAAGCCGAGCCCGATGCCGGCGCCAATGGTCGTCGCATCTTTTGGCCGCGCGGCAAGGTACTTGGCGGTTCATCGAGCATCAACGGCATGGTCTACATCCGCGGTCAGCACGAAGATTTCGACCTGTGGCGCCAACTCGGCAACACCGGCTGGTCGTCGACCGACGTGCTGCCCTACTTCAAGCGCGCCGAACACCAGACTCGCGGATCGAGCGAATTCCACAGCACCGGCGGTCCGCTTTGCGTATCCGACACATCCGAACACCACCCGATCTGCGAGGCCTTCATCGAAGCAGCGATGGAAATGGGCTATCCGCGCAATGACGACTTCAACGGGGCGCGCCAGGATGGCGTCGGCTACCACCAGACCACCACGCGCAACGGCAAGCGCTGTTCCACCGCGGTCGGCTATCTGCACCCGGTCCGCAACCGGCCCAATCTGCGCGTCGTCACCGGTGCGCTGGCGGAGAAGATCCTGTTCGACGGCAAGCGCGCCGTCGGCGTGGCGTTCCGTGAGCATGGCGAGCCGCGCACCGTGCGTGCCGCACGTGAGGTGATCCTGTGCGGCGGCGCGGTGAACTCACCGCAGCTTCTGCTGCTGTCCGGTGTCGGTCCGCAGGATCAGCTTGCGCAGTTCGGCGTGTCCCTGGTGCACCATCTGCCTGGTGTCGGGCAGAGCCTGCAGGATCACTATTCGGCGCCGATCAAGCTGAAGTGTCGCCTGCCGATCACGGTCAACGACGTGATGCAAAGCAATTTGAAGAAGCTGAAGGTCGGGCTGCAATACTATCTGTTCCACACGGGTCCGCTGACCATGGCCGCGGGGCCGGCCGCCCTGTTCGTGCGTACGCGCCAGGAACTTGCCTCACCGGATGTGAAGATATCGGTGGCGCCATTCAGTTCCGACAAGTTGCAGGATGGACTGCATGCGTGGTCGGGTTTTGGGCTGACGGTCTATCAGCTCCGTCCGGAAAGTCGTGGCGAGATCAGGCTGAAATCGGCAAACCCG
>DATKFJ010000002.1:0-2108 GCA_035511435.1 Acetobacteraceae bacterium
CACCCACCGAAATGGAAACGCAGATTGCCCAGAAGGTCGAAGGCTCGATCTCGAGCATCGGCAATGTGCGTCATATCACCACCTTCATCACGGAAGGGTTGGTGCACATCTCCGTCGATTTTCAAATCGGCACCCCCATCGATCGCGCCGTCACCGACGTCCGGGATGCCATTGCCAGGGTCCGCAGCGACCTGCCGCAGGCGATATTGGAGCCGCAGGTGTCGCGCCAGGACGCGGATGGCGGTGCATTCATCTACTACGCCCTCAGCACCACCAGCCTGACGCCCGAGCAACTCAGTTGGGCCATCGACAACACCATCACCAAACGCTTGCTGGCGATTTCCGGCGTCGCGCAAGTGCAGCGCATCGGCGGTGTGGACCGCGAAATTCGCGTCGAACTCGACCCTGGCCGCATGCAAGCCATGGGACTCACGGCGGTGCAGGTCAACGAGCAGCTGCGCCAGCTCAACATGGATGCCGCCGGCGGCCGGGCGCAGATCGGCGGAGGTGAGCAGGCGATTCGTGTATTGGGCGGGGCCAAGTCCGCCGAGGCGCTTGCGGATACGCAGATCATCGTTCCCGGAGGCAAATTCGTGCGCTTGCGCGAAATAGCTGATGTGCGCGACGGCATCGCCGAGATTCGCAGCATCGCCCGCTTGAATGGCCGTCCTGCCACTGCATTCGGTGTTTTCAAGGCAAGGGGCGCCTCGGATGTCAGCAGTGCAAAGGCAGTACAAATCGAACTCGACAAAATCCTGGTCGAGAATCCTGCGCTGCACCTGCAACCGATTTTCACGACGGTCGAGCACACCATTGCGACCTATCACTCATCCCTGGAGGCGCTGGTCGAGGGTTCGATATTGGCCGTGGTCGTCGTTTGGTTCTTCCTGCGCAGCTGGCGCGCGACCCTGATCTCTGCCTTGGCGATACCGCTGTCCGCGATCCCGACGTTCGCCTTCATGCAATTCATGGGGTTCACGCTCAACACCATCACGTTGCTTGGACTCTCCTTGGTGGCCGGCGTGCTGGTGGACGATGCCATCGTGGAAATCGAAAACATCGTCCGGCATATGCGCATGGGCAAGAGCGGTTTCCGGGCGGCGCTCGATGCGGCGGATGAAATCGGACTGGCCGTCGTCGCGACTTCGTTCACCATCATTGCGGTATTCCTGCCGGTCAGCTTCATGAGCGGCATCAGCGGCCAGTACTTCAAGCAGTTTGGTTTGACGGTCGCCACGGCCGTATTCATTTCGCTTCTGGTGGCGCGCATGATCACGCCGGTGTTGGCGGCCTATGGACTGCAAGGCGATTCGCTGGTGGTGCACAACAGCGACGGACCCATCATGACGCGCTATTTGCAGGCTCTTAATTGGTGCGTCGCCAACCGCTGGAAAACCATCGCAGCCGGTACGGTCTTTTTTGCGCTGTCGGTCGGCGGCCTGATGGCGATCCCGAAGGCTTTCGTGCCGGCCGAGGATTTCTCCACCTCCATTGTCAACGTTGAACTGCCGCCCGGCGGCACGCTGGAAGATACGGAGCGGGTTTCGGCGGCGGCGGTGGCATTGGTTCGAAAGTCGCCCGAAGTGACCGACGCGGTGGAATTCATCGGCGGTGACGGCGACAACCTGCGCACCGCGACCATCTTCGTGAGCTTGGTGCCGCGCGACAAGCGCAGCCTCAGCGAGAAAGAATGGGAGCAGAAGCTGCAGCCGCTGTTATCGCAGGTGCCCGACGGACACTTGAGCTTCAACGGACAAAATTTCGGCGGGCGCGACATTTCGCTGTACCTGGTCGGCGATGATCCGGTGCTGGTGGAACTCGCTGGACACAAGGTGCTCGCGGAAATGCGCGCGATGCCGGAGCTGCAGGACGCGCGCATCAACGGCGATTTGCCGCGGCCGGAGATTGTGGTGCATCCGCGGCTCGATATTGCAGCCGAATTGGGCGTCAGCGTGCAGAACATCAGCCAGACGATCCGCATAGCGACTTTGGGCGACCTTCCGCAGAACGGCGCGAAGTTCTCCCTGACCGACCGGCAGATCCCCATTCGTGTCAGCCTGCCGGAGAACTCGCGCCATGACCTGACGACGTTGGAAAATTTGCCGGTT
>DATKFJ010000003.1:0-2147 GCA_035511435.1 Acetobacteraceae bacterium
GAGCGCAATCTCGACGATACCATCGTGCGGGCGCCGTTCTCCGGCGTCGTCACCGTCAAGGCTGCGCAGCCGGGTGAAATGGTTTCACCGATCTCCGCCGGCGGCGGCTTCACGCGAACCGGCATCGGCACCATCGTCGACATGGATTCGCTTGAAATCCAAGTGGACGTCAATGAGAATTTCATCAACCGGGTGCGGCCGGCCCAACAAGCCACCGCCAGGCTCAATGCCTACCCGGACTGGCAGATTCCGGCGCATGTCATCGCGGTGATTCCGACCGCCGACCGCAGCAAGGGGACCGTGACCGTGCGCATCGCGCTCGATCAGAAGGACGCGCGCATCCTGCCGGAGATGGGTGTGCGCGTGGCGTTTTTGGACGATCCCGGACCGGAGCCGGGCGGCAAGGCTGCGGCCGGCGTGACGCTGCCCGGCAACGCGGTACAGGGATCCGGTGCGGCCGGCACGGTGTTTGTCGTCGCGCACGGCGACACCGTCGAGCGGCGCGCGGTCCGTCTGGGAGCCGGCAGCAGCGACAGTGTCACCGTTCTGTCGGGACTGATCGCGGGAGAGCGTGTCGCGGTGGGCGATTTCAACCAGCTGAAAGACGGCGCCAAGATTCGCGTCGAACAATGAACCGCCGCGTCGCGGCCGCTACGGAGCTTTAGATCATGAGCGATGCCATCGTATCCCTGCGCAACGTCGACAAGCGGTATGTCCGCGGCAAGCAGAGCGTGGAGGTCCTGCAGCACCTGAATCTGGACATTCCCAAGGGCGACTTCGTCGCGCTGATGGGCCCTAGCGGTTCCGGCAAGACCACCCTCTTGAATTTGATCGGCGGCCTCGACACGGCCACCGCCGGCGAGATCACCGTCGCCGGCCAGCGCCTCGATCAGCTGGGCCAGGGCGCACTGGCACGCTGGCGTGCCCGCCATGTCGGATTCGTGTTCCAATTCTACAATTTGATGCCCATGTTGAGCGCCCAGCGCAACGTGGAGCTGCCGCTGTTGCTGACCCACCTCTCCGGCGCACAGCGCAAGGCCAATGCCCTGGCCGCGCTGACCCTGGTCGGCATCGCCGATCGCGCCAAACACAAGCCGGGCGAACTGTCGGGCGGCCAGGCGCAACGGGTCGCCATCGCGCGTGCGCTGGTGGCCGACCCCACCCTGCTGGTATGCGACGAACCCACCGGCGACCTCGACCGCAAGTCCGCCGACGACGTGCTGCATCTCCTGCAAATGCTGAATCGCGAGCACGGCAAGAGCATCGTCATGGTCACTCACGACCCGAAGGCCGCCGAGTTCGCGAGCCGTCAGCTGCACATGGACAAGGGCACCTTGCTGGAAGCGGGCACCTTGGCGGCCTAGCCTAAGCTCTCCATGAAATACTTTCCGCTCATCTGGGCCACGTTGTGGCGCAAAAAGACCCGCACCATATTCACCCTGCTGTCCATGGTTGTCGCCTTTCTCCTGTTCGGTGTGCTGGAAACGGTCGACTACGCCTTTGCGCATCCGAGCGGCGGCGCGACCGGAGCGGACAAGCTGATCACGACCAATAAGTATTCGATCACCCTGTCGCTGCCATTTTCCGACACGCAAGAAATCCGCGCGGTGCCGGGTGTGGCTGAAGTCACCTGGATCAGCTGGTTCGGCGGCTACTATCAGGAGTCGAAAAACTTCGTCTTCGCCGCGCCCATCGACACCGACAGCTATTTCAATCTGCACAAGGACGAATTCATCGTCAGCGGCGTCGAGATGCAGGCGTTCCGCAACACGCGCAGCGGCGCGCTGGTCAATTCGGCGCTGATGAAGAAATTCGGCTGGAAGGTCGGCGACAAGGTGCCGCTGCATTCGACCATCTGGACGCAGAAAAAGGACGGCTCGCTCGACTGGACCTTCGACATCGTCGGCACCTTCGACGCCAAGGATCCCACCCAGGCCAGCCAGCAGGCGTCGACCTTGCTGTTCCACTACGAGCTGTTCGACGAGGGGCGAAGCTTCGGCAAGGGCAGTGTGGGCTGGTTCGAGGAGCGCGTCGCCGACCCGTCGCAGTCGGGCGCGATCTCCGGCCGGATCGACGCGCTGTTCGCGAACTCTCCCAACGAGACCAAGACTCAGCCGGCCAAGGATTTCGCGTTGGCGTTCGTCAAA
>DATKFJ010000004.1:0-29221 GCA_035511435.1 Acetobacteraceae bacterium
GGCATGAGCTTGAGGGACCAGTTCAGCGACCAGGTCAAGGCATCGATGAAGGCCGGCAACGCAGCCCGGACCTCCACGCTGCGCATGATTCTTGCCCGTTTGAAGGACATTGACATCGCGGCCCGCCCGAAAGGCATCGACCGCGTGCCCGAGGAGGAGATCATTGCCATGCTTCGTGGAATGGCGAAGTCCCGTCGCGAATCGGTGGAACTCTATAAGCAGGGCAAGCGGCAGGATCTGGTGGACAAAGAGGAAGCCGAGATCGCCATCATCGAAACCTTCCTGCCGCAACAGATGGATGACGCTGCCATGCAGCAGGCTGTGTCCGACGCGGTTGCCGAGGCCGGCGCTGCCTCCATCAAGGACATGGGCAAGGTGATGGCCGCGCTGCGGGCGAAGCATGCGGCGACGCTCGACATGGCGAAGGCGGGCCAGATGGTGAAGGCGAAACTGTCGTGAGGCGCGGACTGCATCTCCTCCACACCTTGTGGGAGGGAGTCGGGGGAGGGGTTCTGGCGAGGATGCCCGACGCCGGTTTCCTGCCGCTTCACCGCTCCCCCCAAACCCCTCCCGCAAGGGGACGGGGAGGCTTGCGATAATGGCCCTGCCAGCCTCCTTTCTGGACGAACTCCGCGTCCGCACGCCACTCGCGGCGGTCGTCGGCCGACGGGTGAAGCTGGCCCGCTCGGGACGTCAGATGAAGGGCTGCTGTCCGTTCCACAACGAAAAGACGCCCAGCTTCTACGTCTACGAGGATGGCTACCACTGCTTCGGTTGCGGCGCGCATGGCGACGCCATCAGCTTTGTCATGCAGAGCGAGGGCGCCGGCTTCATGGAAGCGGTAGAACGCCTCGCCGCCGAGGCCGGCCTCGATGTGCCGAAGCCAACCCCCGAAGCCGCCGAAGCGGAACGGCACCGACACGACCTGGCGTCAGTGCTGGAGGCGGCGCAGGCCAGCTACCACCGACGCCTGTTCCTCCCCGAAGGCCGCCATGGGTTGGAGTACTTCCTGAGCCGCGGGCTGTCCGAACAGACCATCCGCCGCTTCGGCCTTGGCTGGTCCGGCGAGTCACGGGGCGCCATCGCGGGCGACCTGTTGCGCGAGGGCATCACCCAGGACCAACTCGTCGACGCCGGACTGATGCGCCGCGACGATGAAACCGGCAGGGTGTTCGAGCTGTTCTTCAATCGCGTGATGTTCCCGATCCGCGATCGCCGCGGCCGGGTCATCAGCTTCGGTGGCCGCACTCTCGGCGACGGGCAGCCGAAATACGTCAATGGCCCGGAGACAGCGCTGTTTTCCAAGCGCCGCACGCTATACGCGCTGGATCAGGCGCGTGAAGCGGTGCGAGGAGGCGCCGCGCTAACTGTGGTCGAAGGCTATATGGATGTGATCGCTTTGACACAGGCAGGGATGGGCGGCGCCGTCGCACCGTTGGGCACTGCGCTGACTGAGGAGCAGCTCGAGGAGCTGTGGCGCCTCGCGCCCGCGCCGATCCTGTGCTTCGACGGTGATGCCGCTGGCAGCCGTGCCGCGGCCCGCGCCGCCGAACTCGCGCTGCCACTGCTGGCACCGGACCGCACCCTGAAGTTTGCCACGCTACCCGCCGGTGAAGATCCTGACACTCTGGTCCGCCGTCAGGGCACCGAAGGAATGCGGGCGATCCTCGACGCCGCGAGCCCATTGGCTGACACGCTCTACGACCTGTTGCGCGAGGCCAGTGGTAATGCCACCCCCGAGCAGCGCGCAGCCTTCCTAACCCGGCTGGATCACGCGGCTCGACAAATCCCCGACAAGGCGCTGGCCGACGAATACCGCGAGGCCTTTCGGAGCCGTTTCTACGCTGCTCGCCGCCAGAGCCGGGACAACCGAACAGGCCGCGGCACCCGCGTGGGCCGCCCCGCCCCGCCACCACCTCGTTCGCTGCCTCGGCCGCTGCCCACCGTCGGTAACGTTGTGACGGAGCGTGTCCGCATCCTCACCGCCATTCTGCTGCGTCACCCCGGCATTTGGCACGATGTCGAACATGCTTTTGCGGGTCTCGATCTGCCGTTGCCATTCGATTTGTTGCGTTCGGCATTACGAGACTGGTCAGAAACGGCCGATGTGCTTGACTCCCAGGCACTCATGTCCCACCTCACGATTTCTGGATTGCAAACTGAAGCCCAGCAGGCCCTGGCAACGGTCCCCGTACCGCTCCCGGCCTGCGCGGCGTTGGCTGCGATGCCGGCGGAGGCCGAGGCGGGGTGGTGGCACATCTTCGGGTTTCTCAACGTGCAGCGGCTTGGCGAGGAAGTTGCTTTGGCGGAAGCCGCTTGTGCGCAGGACCTGACGCCGCAAAGTCAAAACCGCCTGCTCGCCCTGAAGGCCGCGCTCAACAAGGTCAACAGCGGCGAGCCCGATGGGGTGGACCGTGCGGCGTGAACATTTGAGAGCAGCGGCTGCCCGTGGGCCATGCCGCCTTGACGTAGGAGTTTGCTGAGCGATGGCCACCAAGCCTTCTGTCGCCGCTGATACCGTAACCGCTGAACAGGATGTGGAAAGCACCCTGCTCGACGTGCAAACCGCCGCCGTCAAGCGGCTGATCGCGCGCGGCAAGGAGCGTGGCTACATCACGTTCGACGAACTTAACCAGATCCTGCCGCCGGACCAGAACAGTTCGGAACAGATCGAAGACGTGATGGCCAATTTCTCGGAAATGGGCATCCAGGTCGTCGAGGGCGAAGAAACCGAGGACGGCGATGCGCCGGTTGTAAAGGCCGAAAAGACCGAGGAAACCGAGGGCGAAGAAGAGCCTACCGGCAACGTCGACGAGGCCAGCCTGGGCCGCACGGACGATCCGGTGCGCATGTATCTGCGCGAGATGGGCAGCGTCGAACTGCTGTCGCGCGAGGGCGAGATCGCCATTGCCAAGCGCATCGAGGCCGGGCGCGACATGATGATCGGCGGGCTGTGCGAGAGTCCGCTGACCTTCAAGGCGATCATCTCCTGGCACGACCAGCTCAAGGCCGGGCGGATGCTGCTGCGCGACATCATTGACCTGGAGGCGACCCAGGGCGCCGGCGTTCCCGCGCCGGACGGCAGCCTGCCCGCCCCGGCCCCCATCAATGGTGTGAATGGTGCGCACGGCACGAACGGTGCGACACCCCCGCCGGCGGTCGAGGCGCTGGATGGTGTCGACGACCTGGACGGCGACGACGAAGGCGACGGACCGGGGATTTCTCTCTCCGCCCTGGAAGAGAAGCTGAAGCCCGAGGTGCTGGCGACCTTCGAGGAAATCGAGGCGCTATACAAGAAGCTGCACAAGATGCAGCACCGCCGGCTGGAGACCATGACCTCGGGCGAGGAGGTCACCACACGATCGGAAAAGAGCTACGAGCGTTCGCGCGAAGAGTTGGTCGCCAAGGTCGAGCAGGTGCGGCTGCACAACAACCGTATTGAAGAATTGGTAATGCAGCTCAAGCAGCTGAACCAGCGGCTGACCGCGCTGGAAGGCCAGCTCATGCGTATGGCCGAAGGTGCCAAGGTGAACCGCGAGGAGTTCCTGAAGAACTATCGCGGCTACGAGTTGGACCCGAACTGGCTCGATCGCGTCAGCACGCTGCCCGGCAAGGGCTGGAAGCCCTTCGTCTCGCGGTACGCGAAGGACATCGGCAACATCCGCACGCAGATCAACGTGGTGGCGACCGACGCCAGCCTGCCGATCAGCGAATTCCGCCGCGTCTACATGACGGTGAGCCGTGGCGAACGCGACAGCGCGCGCGCCAAGAAGGAGATGATCGAGGCGAACCTGCGTCTCGTGATCTCGATCGCCAAGAAATACACCAACCGCGGCCTGCAGTTTCTGGACCTGATCCAGGAAGGCAACATCGGCCTGATGAAAGCGGTCGACAAATTCGAATACCGCCGCGGCTACAAGTTCAGCACGTATGCCACGTGGTGGATCCGCCAGGCGATCACGCGCAGCATCGCCGATCAGGCGCGCACCATTCGGATCCCGGTGCACATGATCGAGACCATCAACAAACTGGTGCGCACGTCGCGCCAGATGTTGCACGAGATCGGCCGCGAACCGGCACCCGAGGAGCTGGCCGAGAAACTTGGCATGCCGCTGGAGAAAGTCCGGAAAGTACTGAAGATCGCCAAGGAGCCGATCAGCCTGGAGACACCGATCGGTGACGAGGAAGACAGCCACCTCGGCGACTTCATCGAGGACAAGGCGGCAGTGATCCCGCTGGACGCGGCGATCCAGGCCAATCTGCGCGAGGCGACAACGCGCGTGCTGTCGTCATTGACGCCGCGCGAGGAACGCGTGTTGCGCATGCGCTTTGGTATCGGCATGAACACCGACCACACGTTGGAAGAGGTCGGCCAGCAGTTCAACGTGACGCGCGAACGCATTCGCCAAATCGAGGCAAAGGCGCTGCGCAAGCTGAAGCACCCAAGCCGGAGCCGGAAGCTGCGGAGTTTCCTGGACGACTGACACCCGTTCCGGGTTACTGCAGCGCGTGCCGCTGCATGTCATCGCGGCCCCGCGCTGAAGCTTCTCGCGTCAGTTCACCCGCGCGACGGTCGCTTCCGCCGCCGCGACCTTCTCCTGTCGCCGCCCCAGCCATAAGCTGTTGCCAAGCCATAGACACGAAAGCGGGATCGCGACTATCGCCGCGACACTGGTCCCGCCGCCGAGCATGGTGAGCAACGCCGATGACCACGCGCCGACCTGATCGCCAAGGCGATATACAAATGTATCGATAAAGCTCTTGGCCTTGAAACGGTCCTCGCGCGACACGACGGTGAACAACACTTCACGGGTCGGCCGCGTGATCGCGAAATTGCCGGCGCGCCGCAATACCTGAAACGCCACCACGGCGCCGATCGTCGGAAACAGCGCGAGCGCGCCGAACCCGATGATGCTCAGCGCCGGCAACAGCGCCAAGGTCACCGCGACGCCACAGGCCAACAGAACTCGCCCGGTCAGGAAAACCTGCGATACCAGGGTCAGCACATCGACCATGAGATCGACCTTTGCGAAGAACGCGATCTGCGCGCCGCGCGCGGGAATGCTGTGGCTGACGATCCCCGCCTGCTGAAAATACAGCACGGTCGAGGTAATCGAATAGAGCAGCATGAACAGGCTGACGTTGAGCAGATAGGGCGATCGCAGAGCGTGCGCGATACCGCCGATCACGCCGCCACCGATCACCCGTTCTTCCGGCGGCTGTTCGCGGCCACCGATGACCCGTTCTTCCGGGCGTTCGCGGCCAGCCCTCGGGTCGCGGTGCAGAGTCGGCGACAACCGTGACAATCGGCCGACGCTGAACACCGCCACTTCCAGCAGCACGGCGGCACCCAGCAGCAGCACAATCGGTGTAACGTACAACGCCAACGTTGCGGTCACTGCCGAGCCCACCATCGCGCCGACCGTGGCACCGGCGGCAATGCAGCCGAACAGCCGCTTGCCCTGCTCGGAACTGAACAGATCGACATTCATCTGCCAGAACACTGAGACAACAAACAGGTTGTAGACAGACACCCAGATGAAAAACAACCGCCCGATCCACACCGCCTGAGCATTCGTCGCGAAATGCAGGGCAACGGCAAACAACACGATATTGACTGCAAAGAATCGATAGGTGATCGGGATGAAGCGGCTGCGCGGCAGGTTCTTCACCAGCCAGGCGAACGGCAGGTTTACCAGCAGCATGCCGACCAGGGTGCCGGTGAACAGCCATTGCAGATTGTTGACGCCGCCCGCCACGCCCATCTCGTCACGGATCGGCCGCATGATGTAGTACGACAGGAAGATCGAGAAGATGTAGATCCAGCACCAGACCAGGACTGGAACTTCTTCCGGTCGCACGTCGATGACGCGGCGAAGCAGCCGAACGATACCGCCGCCGCCTGGCGCGGCGTTTTCCTGCACGGGATTGCTCAAGCAGCGTTCAGTGCAGCGTTGCGGCGATCTGCTTGATCTCGGCCGGCGTGTGCTTGCCTGCCAACGGTGTTCCCGGAACCAGATATTTGCCCATCGCCAGGCCGCCGACCAATACCGGCTGGAAGCCGATCTGCGTGATCAGGCCGGAGGCAATCGCAATGGCCTTCGGGTCATCACCGGCCATCGGCACGCCGACCGGATCGCCCGTGTGATTCGCATCCGCCGACAATTGCGAATACCCGATCGCATTGAAGGCACGCACCAGCTTGGCGCCGGGCAGGATTTTCGCGGTGGCGAGTCCGGCGCCGCCCTGATCGGCAACCCATTTGATAAGGTCCGCGCCGTCGCGTCGCTCGATCGGATTGCTGACATCCAGCACCAGGCCCTTGGTGGCGAGCGCGGCAGCATAGGTTTTACCGATCTGTTGCATCGCGGAATACGGCACGACGATCACCACGACATCGCCAAAAGCCACGGCCTGATCGACAGTACCGGCTTGTGCCGCGGCGCCGATGCCATCGACCAGGCTTTTCAGCTCCTCCGGATGACGCGAGGAAAACATCACCTGATGCCCAGCCTTGGCCCATGCTGTGCCGAGAGCGCCGCCCTCGTGCCCGGCGCCGATCACGCCGATCTTGAGCGGTGGCGCTCCCTGCGCCAGTAGCGGAAGCGGCGCGATCGCGACCGCCAGGGTTGCTCCGGCAAGACGGAGTATGTCGCGGCGCGCCAAGTGGACGAGTGCATGCCTGGTCATCATCGGTTCCTCAGGAAGCTGCAGTATCGATGTCACTCCTGCACGCTTCGTGCAAGGTATGTCGAGCGCCGCCGCAGCGCGCATCGTATGCTGTCGCTCTGGCGATGCCGACGCGGCGGCGTTGGGTGTTTTCTGGCTCGAAGCCGGCGGTGGCTGGACAATAAACGTACCGCACAGATGGCTGTCAAACAGGTGTTGCTTGCAAGGCAAAAGCCGATGCTGGGATGGATCGTCGTGTTGGGGGTCATTGTGCGATTTTTTACGCGAGCACGCGACCGGGGGAGAAATCGCCTTTGGTGGGTGACCATTGGGATTGCAAGTTACATGGTTCCTTACATTCTGGTGTATAGAGTCATTGGCGGGTGGGTCGGCTATGCTCTCGGGATTCCATACGACGGCGAAGATATGTATTTCATATTGCTGATCGCAAGCATTGCCGCTGGTCTCGCCACCAGCGTATTTGTAATGCGTTTCATGATCAAGGGAACATCCGTGATTCGCGATATCTAGAGCCGACACAACTCTGTCACGGTGCCGTGTTATTCATGACACTTGTGTTAACCGTGGAATCTCTGGAAGTTTACCGATGCGCCATGCTTATGCGTTCGACAAGCGCACGCCAGGGCAGAATGTGGGCTCACTTTGGGTTTCCTTCCGATGGTATCCGCTGCGCGGGATGGTGGTCGCCGACGGAGCCATGTCACATTGCGGCCGCCGAAGAAATTGAGGACAGCCCATGGACATCATGCCCGGCTTCACGCTCACCGACATTGAAACGAGCGGTGCGCGCATCCGCCTGCGACATGGTGGCAGCGGCCCGCCGCTGCTGTTGCTGCACGGCAACCCTCTGACGCACGTCGCGTGGCATAAGGTGGCGCCGCGGCTCGCCGAACACTTCCACGTCGTCGCGGCTGACCTGCGCGGCTATGGCGACAGCTCGGCACCAGCGGAAGCTCCCGACCACTCGAACTATTCGTTCCGCGCAATGGCGCAGGACCAGGTCGAGGTAATGCAGGCACTCGGCTTCGACCGCTTCTACGTTGCGGGCCACGATCGCGGCGGCCGCACGACCCACCGCATGTGCCTTGATCATCCTGACAAAGTCATGAAAGCCGCGATCGTCGACATCGTGCCGACGCTCGACATGTGGGCAGCGATGGACAAAGCCGGAGCGATCGTCGGTTGGCACTGGCCATTCATGGCGCAGCCTGCCGATTTTCCGGAGCGCATGCTGGGCAGCGTGCCGCCCGACTGGTTCATGCGCAAGAAGCTGCTGAAGCTGACCGCCGATCTGAACCACATTCCGCCGGCGATCTGGGACGAGTATGTCCGGTGCTTCAACGAGAAGACGATCCGCGGCTCGTGCGCCGATTATCGTGCCGCCGCGACCATCGACTGCGAACTCGATACCGCGGACCTCAGCAGAACGTTGGAAATGCCGATTCTGGTACTGTGGGGGAACAGCAGTAGCGTGGGAAGGCGGTTTGCCGATCCGCTTGGGCTGTGGCGGCAGCGCGCGCAGGATGTGCGTGGGGAGGCGTTGCCGAGTGGGCACTACGTGAACGAAGAAGCACCGGAGCAGGTGCTGAAGTGGTTCCTGCAATTCTTTGGCGGATAGGCGCAGCTATGAGTGCCGCAAACGACGATGTGAAGATCATGACGGTGGCGAGTTGTTCGAATGTGCGCGAGGAGCATCGTTCGCACGTCGTTGTCTCTGGCTCCTATGGCGGACGCTACAACGCCTACAACGCGGCCAAATGGGGTGTGCGCGGCGTGATCATGAACGATGCCGATATCGGCAAGGACAACGCCGGCATTCGCGGGCTGGATTTTCTCGATCAGATCAATCTGGCCGCGGCTGCCGCGGATGCGCAAACCTGCCATATCGGCGACGGCGATCATATGCTCGCGCACGGCATCATCAGCCATGTCAATCGCACTGCCGCGGCTCTCGGCTGCATGCCCGGCCAGAGCGTGCGGGACTGCGCCGATCTGATGCGGCTGGCGGTGGCGCCAACCGCCATGCCACCAAGCATCACCGAGGGCGCGCGGTTCGTGGTGCGTGACATTGCGGGGGAACCGCGAGTGATCTGCGCCGATTCCATCGGCATGCTGCAACCCGACGATGCGGGTCGGATTGTCATCACTGCGTCGCATGGCGCGCTGTCCGGCGGGCGGCCGGACAACATCGTGCCGAGGGATATCTACGCGGTGTTCTTTAGCGATGGCGGCGGCGGCATGGATGGGGCCGGCATCGCGCGCCTGGTTGATCTGGAGCAGAAAGGAATCGTTGCGGGGACGACATCGGCCGATAGCGCGCCGATCGGCGATTCTCGCGCGCTGTACCGCGACGGCATTCTATCGCACGTCAATACCGCCGCGGTGCGGCTTGGCGGCCGTGTTGGCATGTCGCTGAAGGAATTCGTCGATGTCCTGATCGCGGCGGCGAAGCGACAGCCATCCGGGACGCCAACTTCGTCGCAATGATTCCGGTTTACTGCTGCGCTGACCGCTGCTATGATCGGTGCATGTCCGGCTCGATGAATAAGCGCACGACGGTAAACATGAAGCCCCTTGGCAGGGCGTCCTGGGCGTGCGCGTGTTGAAGACAGCGACATAGCAACAATCCCAAGGCCCCGCCGCTATCGGACGGGGCCTTTGCATTTCAGGCACTCGTCTCTCGTCGGCACAACGCAGGAGCGAGTCCCATGAGCCTGAGCCATCCAACTGTCGCCCCAACCGTCGCCATCGTTGGCGCCACCGGCGCGGTGGGCAGCGAGCTGATCGCCTGCCTGGAACAGCGCGACTTCCCACTGTCGCGGCTGCGCCTGTTGGCCTCTGCCCGGTCGGCGGGGCGGGCGTTGCTGTTCCGCGGCGAGGGCATCCCGGTGGAGGAGCTGACGGAGGACAGCTTCCCCGGAATCGACATCGCGTTGTTCTCCGCGGGGGGCGCCACCTCCCGGCGATTCGTGCCGATGGCGGTGCGCCAGGGCGCTGTGGTGGTCGACAATTCCTCGGCGTTTCGCATGGAGCCTGGCGTGCCGCTGGTGGTGCCGGAGGTGAACGGCGAGGCGGCCAGCCGGCACCTGGGCATCATCGCCAACCCGAACTGCGTCGCGATCATCGCGGTGATGGCGCTGTGGCCATTGCACCGGCATGCGCGCATCCGGCGGGTAATTGCGGCAACCTATCAGGCGGCGTCCGGTGCAGGTGCGGCTGCAATGCAGGAGCTGCGGGCGTCCACCGCGGCATACCTGGCGGGCGAGGCCTACACCAATACGGTGCTGGCGCACCCGTATGCCTTCAACCTGTTCAGCCACGACACGCGGGTGGACCCGGCGACGGGCGCCAACGACGAGGAGACTAAAGTGGCGCGAGAGCTGCGCAAGATCATGCAGGAGCCGGAGCTCCGGATAGGAGTCACCTGCGTGCGTGTGCCGGTGCTGCGGGCACATTCGATCGTGCTGACGGTCGAGTTCGAGCGGCCGGTTTCACCCGACGCGGCGCGTGAGGTTCTGGGCGCGGCCCCGGGCGTGCGCATCGTCGATGACGTGCCGCACAACCATTTCCCGATGCCGCGCGAGGCGTCCGGGCAGGGGGACGTGCTGGTTGGGCGCATACGACGGGACCCGAGCGATCCGTCCGGGTGTTCGTTGGCACTGTTCGTGGCGGGGGATCAGTTGCTGAAGGGCGCCGCACTGAATGCCGTGCAAATCGCGGAACGACTCGTGGCGTAGCGCGCTTCTTCGTCATGGCCGGGCGTCGCATCCGCCACCCGCGACCCGGCCGTCGCGGAACGGCTGGTGACATGAACGTTGCGTGCGGTCCGGATTTTCGGGCGTCCGGACCGCAGCGCTACGCGTCAGGCGATCAGATTCTTGCTTCGGTTTTCTCGACTACCATGACTGTCTCGGTGACGACCACATTCTCTTGCAGCCAGCGCGTGACCAGGCCGGCGATCACTGCGCCGACGATCGGCGCCAGCCAGAACAGCCAGAGTTGGCTGACATACTCGCCGCCGGCGAACAGCGCCGGGCCCGTGCTGCGTGCGGGGTTGACCGAGGTGTTGGTGACAGGGATCGACACCAGGTGGATCAATGTGAGAGCAAGGCCGATCGGAATGCCGGCAAATCCGGCCGCGGCGCCTTTCGATGTACAGCCGATGATTATCATCAGGAAAAAGAAGGTCATCAAGACCTCCATCGCGAAGCAGGCGCCAAGACTGTACTTGCCGGGGCTCAGGTCGCCATAGCCGTTCGAGGCAAATCCGCCGGGGACCCACCCGGCCTTGCCGGAAGCGATCCAATACAGCGCGGCGGCGGCGGCAATCGCACCGACCACCTGGGCGATGACATATGGCACGACGTCAGCGGCGCGGAATCGACCGCCGGCCCACAGTCCCACGGTCACAGCCGGATTGAAGTGGCCGCCGGAGACGTGTCCGACCGCATAGGCCATCGTGAGCACGGTGAGCCCGAAGGCGAACGCCACGCCAAGGAAGCCGATCCCGAGTGACGGATAACCGGCAGCCAGAACCGCTGCGCCACATCCCCCGAAGGTAAGCCAGAATGTACCGAAGAACTCCGCCGCTGCGCGCCGTGTCATGTCCATGTATTCCTCCTTTTGCTGACATATCTGCTGGAGATATGCTGCTGAACTCTTGGGGAATCGGGCACACCGGTGGCGGCAGGCGCAGAAAAGTCACGTTGGTATAAGGGATGCTGGTATCGCGATTTCACCGACTGCCGCGTGGTCTGCTGGCCAATTGTACTGCTGTGACCGACTCCGTATGCGGATTATCTTGGCAGTGCATTTTGCCTGGACGCAACAAAAGAATGCCCGTGCGGTGGCACAACGGCCCCGGCCAAACAGGACAGGTGGGGAAGAGTGGGGGGCTTCTGTTGCCCGGTGCCCCCCGAACCGCGCTTATCGCTTATGCAGCGACAGCGAGCGCCTCATTATCATTGGCACTTGTCATACGGCCCGATAACGGCGGAACCATGCCGAGCGAAAAGTGAGCCTTTACTGCGCGTGTCGAGCCTGTGTCGCCCCCATGAATGGTGGAGGCGCCGGGCACTGCCCCCGGGTCCACTACGCTTATTCCACGCACCGTTTATCGCCATAGCCAGCGAACCAGCAGGGGTAATATAGGCACTCACCCCCTGCGGTGGAAGTGGAGTCGCACATGCGCCTGACCGAGGACCAGACGGCAGAGATCGCTGCCCTGCGCGCCCAGAGGGCCGAAACACTCCGGCCAACCGTGCCGGCACTGGAGACGCTGCTCTACCAGGCGATGCCGGTGCTGGACCATGGCTTCATCCGGGTGATTGATTACATGGGCGACGATGCGGCCATCGTGCAGTCGGCGCGCGTATCGTATGGCCGCGGCACACGGCGGATGTCCGACGATGCGGGGCTGATCCGTTACCTGATGCGTCACCGGCACTCCACGCCGTTCGAGATGTGCGAGATCAAGTACCATGTGAAGCTGCCGATATTCGTCGCGCGGCAGTGGATCCGCCACCGCACCGCCAATGTGAACGAATATTCCGCCCGTTACTCGATCCTGGACCGGGAGTTCTACATTCCCGCGCCCGAACATCTGGCGGCGCAATCGGCCGCCAACCGGCAGGGCAGGGGGGACGTGCTCGGTGGCGAGGAAGCGGCACACGTGCTCGATCTGCTACGCGAGGACGCGACACGTTGCTACGACCATTATACCGAGATGCTGAATGAGGATGAGGCGGGAGTGGCGCGCGATGCGTCGCACCAGGGGCTGGCGCGCGAGTTGGCTCGGATGAACCTGACGCTGAACACGTACACACAGTGGTACTGGAAGACTGATCTGCACAACCTTTTTCACTTCCTGTCGCTGCGCGCTGACGCCCACGCGCAATACGAGATCCGGGTCTACGCGGATGCCATGCTGACGACTGTGGAAGCGTGGGTGCCGGTGGCTTGCCAGGCATTCCGCGACTACCGGCTGGGTGCGGTCATTCTGTCGGCGCAGATGTTGGCTGCGGTGCAGCGGATGCTGGCCGGCGAGGCAGTGGAACAGGGCACCAGTGGGCTGAACCGGCGCGAGTGGGCGGAGTTGATGGCGGCACTCGGGCGAGATTGAGATATAAGGAACGTGCGTATGGTTCAGACTTCGTTCACGTCACAACGAGGAAAAGCCCGATCACGGAGCGTGATCGGAATTTCCTGCGACGTTTCGTACCTTCGGATCGAGCCTGGCGATGTTCGCTTTCGTTCGGCTGGTGGTCGACGCTGTTGTGTTCGATCTGGTGATGGCATTCGACACGGCATCTGATCTGATCGAGCAGACAGCGCTTGAGCCTGTCGCCTGATATTATGAAAGCCTGCGCGGCACACTCTCCGACCAACTCTTGTGGAAATACCGCGTGCCGTTGACGCTGATCTCCACGGTCGAAAGATGCGTGTAGCTTGTTGCATCGCTGGCCGTCTGACAGGCGGCATCGACACGGATATCCAGCGTCGGGTGTACCGCGACGTGTGTCGCAGTCGAGTTGATCACCGTGTGCGCCGGATCGCGATTCGACACCGTGTAGCGGGAGTGGTTGGTCGTGCGTCCCCCTTCAGCGGCACGCAACTCGCAGGTGACAGTGTCGTTCACCAGATCCAGGTGGAACGCGTAGCCTGGCCGAACCAACGCGTCTGCGCTGGGCGCAGGATGCGGGGACGCTGAGAATTCCGGCGCCGGCAATGGACGCACCACCGAGGGCGCGATCGGCAGCATGATGTGCGACGCGTGCGGGCCGCCGCGGTGGATTGTGTTGTGCGCCGGCTGACCGGTCGGCCAGGCGTTCTGAAATTCGCTACTGGCAATGCCAGCGCGTAGCCGGTGTCCGGGGGCGATCGCGTAGGCGCAATGCCGGAGGGTAAACCGCAGTTCGTAGATCGTGCCCGGAACCAGCGGCTCGGGTGCCTCGTGCGAGTTGCGATGCGTTGCCAGCAGTCCACCATCGGTGATCAGGCGTGACGTTCCGTCGGGTGCGACATCGCACAGCTTCACGTGGAAATAGGCGACCTCGGCAGTCGATGCGATGAACAGCACCGCCTCGGGTTCGCCCAGCAGTTCCGTTGCCTCCGTCAGTGCGTCAGTGGTGAACAGCACCGAATACGCCTCGTCCAGCCGCTGATCGATCGGCATTGCCCAGGGTGTCGTGGACCCAAGGCCGCGTCGCCCACTGGTGATGCCAACAGAAGGACGAAAATCGTAGCTGCTTGTGGCCGCAGCGGTCGGCGCGGTTGTCGCAAGCTGGCCACCATCGGCGAGATACATCGGGGTTTGTCGCACTCGCGTCGGCGGCCACACAGCTTCGTTGCGCCACTCGCCGGCATCCTCCAGACACAACAACGCCGGCTCCTGCCAGGATCGCACGTATACCGTAATCGGCGGTTCGGCCATCACGCCGTTGTCGATGCCTTTCAGCCAATGGTCGAACCACTTGAGGTACTCGCGGCGGGTGTCTATCCGCGGGCCAGGGAATGCCTCCTTCTCTTCGGCGTAATAGTGACCCCATGGGCCGATCAGCACCTTCCTCGGGGCACTCAGGCGTTGGAAGGCGCGCAGTTCGGCGGTTGCGTACCAGTCCGCCCAACCTTCAATCAGCAGCACGGCGCATTGCACGCGGTCATAGCCAGGCGCAAGACTTTGATCGCGCCAATACGGACCATGCAGCGTGTTGCGGATGTAGCCGAGACTCCAGGGCGCGCTGTGTTCCAGGCGCTCCGCCCAGATCGCCGCAAATCGGTCGCCCACCATCGCCGGATCGGGAGGCGAAAAATTCAGCGCGTTCATCAGCGGTGCGTAATTTTCGAACATCCAGGGCCGGATGCAGCCGCCGGGATTGGTGAATTCGGTGTACACATCGTCATTGGCGGAACGCACGACGATCGCCTTCAGTGCCGGCGGTCGCTGCACCGCGACCTGCCACTGCACCACTGCGCCGTACGACTTGCCGATCATGCCGACGGCGCCGGTACACCAAGGCTGATCGGCGATCCAGGCGACCATGTCGTACGCGTCCTGGCGCTCCTCCGGCGAATAGATGTCGGTGGAGAAGCCTGATGAACTGCCGGTGCCTCGCACGTCGTACTGCACGATCACATAGCCATGCTCCGCCAGATACGGCACCACCGGCGGGTATTCGTCGCGATAGTTTGGCAATGCGGCAGCCAGCCGCCGATACGGATGATATTCCATCACCGCGGGGAAGCGGCCAGCTATATCCGGGCGCGTGATGCGGACGTTGAGTTCTACACCATCGCGCATCGGTACGCGGATGCCAGTCAGGATGTGTACTGCGTTGATTGGTTCGAAGCGGGAGGTCATCGGCATTCCGGCCAATGTGTGAACGCCGGTCCCCTCAGCGCTTGCCCTCGATCGGACGCACCTTGCTGCCATCACTTACCTCATCAGGCAGATTGAGCGCCACCCGGTCACCGACCTGCGCACCTGCCGCCAGGCTGGCAAGTGTGCCGTCAGTGCTGGCGACCTTCACTGGATGGAAATGCACCAGATTGTCGCCACTCACGTTCGCAATGAAGGTATTGCTGCCGCGTGTGAGCAGGCCAGCGACCGGAATTTCCGGATATGGGGTGATCGGCACATGCAACGTCACATAGGCGAATGCCCCCGGCATCAGGAAACCTTCACTGTTGTCGACATCGAGTTCCACGAACAACGTTCGGGTACGCGGATCGAGCTGATCGGAGGTTCGCGCGATGCGTGCGCGGGTTTTCCGGTCAGGGTTCGCGCCATCCACCACATCCGCCATGTCCCCAACGTGGACGTAGGGCACGTCGCTCTGCTCTACATAGACGTCGACGCGCAGCCGGGTCATGTCGGCGATGGTAAGCACCGGTTGATTGCTGGTCTGATTCGTCGTTGAGCTTTGCACCAGCGCGCCGACGTCGACGAAACGCGCCGTTATGGTGCCATCGAACGGCGCACGCAGCACTTCGTAGGCCTTCATGACCGCAAGCTGCGCCACACTGGCCTCCGCCATGTGGTAGGCAGTGTTGGCGGCGTCCGCGGCTTGCACCGACGTCCAGCCGCGTGCCACGAGATCGCGTTCCCGGTCGGCGTTCTTGCGCTTGTTGTCGAGATCGCTCACCGCCGAATCATATTGCCGATCGGTTTCCGCGGATTCCACTTCGGTCACCACCTGGCCGGCCTTCACCTGATCGCCGCGATCGACCGGAATCGAACGGACATAGCCACTCACCTTACCATACAGCGTTGCGACCTGGTACGCTCGCGTATCGCCGAGTAGAGTGATCAGCCGCTCTTTCGGTCCCTGCGCGACCGTGGCGACCCGAATGGCCGGACCTTGCGCCACACCCTCCGCCATTGCCTCACGCGCTGCGATAAGCTGTGCATCCTTCACCTGCCACAGGCGGAGCCCACCGATTGCCGCACTTGCCACCAACAGCAGTCCGACCAGATAGACCAGGGAAGAACCGAAACGACCGCGTTTAGCCATGGTGAGCATCCCCCGTTCCTTGCGAGCCCGCCGCCTCAGTCGCGAAGCGCGTATCGAGACTGTGCAAACTCGGCGGCTTGCGCCGCAGCAGCGTGTAGAAGATCGGCACGACGAACAGCGTAGAAATCGTTGCGACGATCAGACCGCCGATCACCGCGCGGCCGAGCGGCGCGTTCTGTTCGCCTGCCTCGCCGAGTCCGAGCGCCATCGGTACCATGCCGATTATCATGGCCAACGCCGTCATCAGCACGGGTCGCAGGCGAATGCGACCGGCCTCGATCACCGCGTGCAGCGGGCCAACCTCTTCGCGCGCGCGCAGATCGTTGGCGAAGCTGACGACAAGGATGGAATTCGACACTGAGATGCCGATCGACATGATCGCACCCATCAGCGACTCGACGTTGATCGTGGTGTGGGTCAGCGCGAGCATCCACAAGATGCCAATCAGCGCACCAGGCACCGCCATCATGATGATGAATGGGTCCACCCAGGACTGGAACAACACAACCAGCAGCGCATAGACCAGGATGACTGCAAGCACCATGCCGAGTGCCAGGCTGCGGAAAGAGCTCTGCATCACGTCGTTCTGGCCAAGGATCAGGATCTTTGTGGTAATCGGCAGGCCCTTGCTGATCTCACCGATGACCTTCTGGATGTCACCGGCTGTCGCGCCCAGGTCACGCCCATCGACGTTTGCGGCAATATCGATCTCGCGCTGCACGGTGTAATGGTTGACCGATTCAAGGCTGGACTTCGGATAGATTCTCGCAATGTCGCCCAGCCGCATAACCGATGCGGCCGGAAGCGTGGTAGGGCTGCTCGAGATAGGCGACGAATCCGGTCGGCTGACCGGAGTGTGCATCAGGTCGGAGACCGTATTGAGCTGTTCGATCGGCGTCTGCACGGCGACCGAATAGTTCACGTTGTTCTGTGGATTGAGGAAGAAGTTCGGCGCCACCAGCACGCTCGATGAGAGCGATGTCAGGACGTTGTTGGCGACGTCGCGCTGCACGATGTTCAGCTTCGCCGCGCGCAGACGATCGACGTCTACCTGCAAGGTAGGATAGTTCAGCACCTGCACCAGATGCGGGTCAGCGACACCGGGAATCTTGCGCATACGCTCCAGCAACTGCCGTCCCAGAGCGGTTGCTCGGTCGAAGTTCACATCCTGGACCTGCACGTCGATCGGCGCTGACAGGCCGAAATTCATCACCTGGCTGACGATGTCCGCGGTCTGGAAATAGAAGATGCTGCCAGGGAACTCGTCGGGCAGCCTGGCGCGAATGGCACGAATGTAGTCGATCGAAGGATGGTGGTCCGGCTTGAGCGAGATCAGGATCTCGGCATCCATCGACCCGACATTGTCGCTAGGCACGAACGCCAGATTGAATGCGGATGGCACGCCGATGGTATCGTTGATGGTATCCATCTCGTTCGCAGGAATGATCTTGCGGATGCTGTCTTCGACCTGCAGCACAAGCTGTTCGGTCCGCTCGATCCGCGTGCCAGGTGGGGCGCGGAAATGCAACTTGATCAGCCCGACATCGGCGGTGGGGAAGAAGTCCAGACCGATGACAGAAGACAGACCGCCGGACACCACCAGCAGCAATCCGGCACATATCAGTACGAACACCCTATGGCGGAGGGTGCCTTCCAGTAGCCTGCCGTAGGCGTCGCGGAAACGACCGAAGCCGCGATCGAATGCGCCAAAGAAGCCTCGTTGGGGACCGTGATGCGCGGGTTCCGACGCCAATAGCAAGCGTGCAAAACTTGGCACCACGCTGAACGACAGCGCGTACGATGCGAGCATGCAGAACACGACAGTGACGGCA
Source organism: Acetobacteraceae bacterium (assembly GCA_035511435.1). Lineage (GTDB taxonomy): Bacteria > Pseudomonadota > Alphaproteobacteria > Acetobacterales > Acetobacteraceae > JAMXLO01. The sequence goes on from DATKFJ010000004.1 coordinate 18,035, forward strand.
AGAGGAATGAACAGGAAGCGCGCCACGCCGAATAGCAGGACAACCGGGAAGAACACGATACAAATTGCCAGGGTGGCGACAGTCAGCGGCTGGATCACCTCCGCGCTGCCATCCAGAATTGCAACGGTGAGTGGTTTGCCCAACGATTGATTGCGGTGAATGTTCTCGATGGTGACAGTGGCATTGTCGACCAGCAGGCCGATCGCCAGCGCAAGGCCACCAAGTGTCATCAGGTTGATCGAGTTCCCGGTCAGGAACAGACCGACCAGGCCCGCGAAGATCGACAGGGGGATGGAGGCGGACACGATCACTGTGTTTCGCCAGCTTCCCAGGAATACCAGGATCAGCACCGACACCAGGATCGACGAGATGATCGCCTCGCGGATCACGTTCTGCACGGCGGCGCGAACGAACACCGATTGATCGAAGTCAAGTTTCAATTCGAGACCGGCTGGCGCCGCTGCTTGGATTTCTGGCATCGCGGCGCGTGCGGCATCCACCACGGCCAAAGTGGACGCATCGGCGTGCTTCAGGATTGCAAGGTAGACGGCACGCTTGCCGTTGACATGCACGACATTGGTCTGAGTCGCGAAGCTGTCGCCCACGTGGCCCACGTCACCCAGGGTGACAGGCGCACCGTTGAAAACGCCGATTGGCAAAGCGTTGAAGCGATCCACCGTGGTTGGGCTGGAATTCAACTGCACGTTGTATTCGCGCTCGCCCAGACGCGCGGTGCCCGCTGGGACGATGACATTGGATGCCTGCAAAGCGTTGACGACGTCGTTGGCCGAGAAGCCTTTGGCTTCCAGTTTGGACTGATCAAGATCGACGTTGATCTGGCGCGACTTGCCGCCGAACGGCCCAGGGGTGGACAGGCCGGGGATGGTGAACAGGCGGATTCGGATGAAGTTCAGGCTGTAGTCGTAGATCTCCTGCTCTGTCAGCGTCTTGCTGGACAGCGTCATCTGGACGACGGGGACGTTCGAGGCGTTGAACTGGATGACGCCTGGTGGCTGCATGCCGGGCGGCGCGCCGCGCAGAATGGAATTGTTTACCGAAGTGATCTGTGCGATGGCGCCGCCGATATCAGTGCCTGGCTGGAAATAGACTTTCAGGATGCCGATGCTGGGGATCGACTGCGATTCAATGCGGGAAATGCCGTTGACAGTGGTGGAATAGGCGCGTTCGGAGATGAAAACGACCCGCCGTTCCATGTCTTCCGTGGTAAGGCCATTATAGTTCCACACCACGAGAACCACGGGAATGTCGATCACCGGGAAGATGTCGACGATCATCCGCGTGACCGATAGCGCACCCATCAGCACGATCAGCATTGCTGCGATCGCTGATGTATAAGGCCGGCGCAAGGCAAGCCGCACCAGACCGATCATTCGCGGCCCCCCCTCCCGTTACGAGTTGTCCCAGGTGGAACCAATTTGCCATTCCGTTGCGCCGCTGCCAAGAGTGCCAAATCGGTTGGTGGGAATTGGAGGAAACGGAACATGGACACGCAGCAGATTGCCAGTGCCGCCGCACTGCTGGTGAAGGCACGCCGCGGGGGGCCGTTGCCTGCCGGCCTTCCGGCTGACATGCGCCCGGGCAGCGTGACCGATGCACATGCCATCCAGGACGCGGTCACGGCAGCACTGGGCAAGCCGGTGGGTGCGTTCAAGGCCAATGCGCCGGCCAATGCCGAGCCAACGCGCGGCGCGATCTATGCGGATACGGTCCATTCCTCGCCCGCACGGATCCCGGCAGCCGATGTGCCGCAGTGCGGGGTCGAGGGAGAGGTGGCGTTCGTGTTCCGGCGCGATCTGCCGGCGAGGGCGGCGGCTTATTCGCGGGACGAGATTGCCGCGGCGGTGGATGCCTGCGCGGCGATCGAGGTGGTGACGAGCCGGTACCAGAATTCCGATGCGGTCTCGAATCTGGAGAAGTTGGCCGACTGCATCAGCAACGGCGCCTTCGTGCACGCTGCGCCGACAGGTGATTGGCGTGGGTTGGAGCTTGGCAAGCTATCGGTGACGCTGACGGTGAACGGTGCCCCGGTGCTGGAGCAGGTGGGCGGGCATCCGACCGGTGATCCTCTCGGCGTGGCTGTCGTGCTGGTCAACATGATGCGCGAACAGGGCGGCGTTCGTGCCGGACAGTTCGTGACCTGCGGGTCGTGTACCGGTCTGCGTTACCTGAAACCTGGCGATGTTTGCGGCGTGCGTTTCGAGGGGCTCGGCGACGCGGAAGTGACTTTCTTACCCTGAGGGCGGGCATACCCTAAGGGCGGGGAACAATACGGCCGGGAAGGCGGAATTCGGCGGCAATCCCGCAATGACAGGGCGCCGTATCACCTGTTCACCAGCACATTGGCCGGATCGGCGGCGATTTCGCCGCGCTCCACACGCATCACCACCTCGGTCAGCATCGCGTGCGTTGGCGCGGCCACACCGACCTCCGCACCCTTTTCGGCGATGAAGCCGTTCATGAACTCGATTTCGGTGCGACGACCCTTCGCCATGTCCTGCGCCATCGATGGCCGCTGCAGGTCGCTGCGTGCCGCGGCGTTTGTTCCGGCCAGCATCAGCGCTTCGATCTCTTCCAGCGCGCCCCTGTTGCCTTCAGACGCCAGCGCCAGCTTCTCCGGTTCCAGCGCGCCAATCTTGCCGAGTGTGAAACCCAATGCCTGCCCAACGCGCACTGACTCGCCGCCCAACCGAATGCACACGCGGCGAATCGCGTCATGGCCGTCGCGCGCATTGCCGCCGAGCCCGGTCGCGGCCGATACACCGTTGCGCATGCCATTGACACACAGCTTGGTCCAGCGCTCGCCCCACAGATTGTCGGTGGCGTGGGCCGTGTCGATGCCGTCCAGCATCTCGGCGAGTTCCTCGACCCGCCGCGTGATGCGGCCATGCGGTTCGCCGACGTGGAACGACACGACATTCGGATTCTTCAACATGGTGCGGCGAACATGACCCGGTTCAAACAATTCCACGCCGACACCGCCACCGACGACACAGCCAACCGTGCGGCCCCAGCCGACCACGCCGGCAATGCGTTCCTCATTGATGCAATTCTGCGATGACACGACGAAGCCGCCCGGTGATAGGTACTGGCGAATCAGCCGCGTCGCCCACACCGTGTCGTATGACTTCACCGCGACGAAGGCGATGTCTACTGGACGCTGCTTCGCCAGTTGCTGTGCTTCGGTGATATGCATAGCGTTGACTCGGACGGTGTGATTCTCCGGCTCCGTCATGCCGTACAGGTGCATCCCGCCACTGCGGATCGCCTCGACATGCGCCGGCCATGGATCGATCAGCGTGACGTCGTGACCAAGGGCCGCGAGGTTCGCGCCGATATAACCGCCGATCGCACCGGCGCCGACGAAGGCGATGCGCTTGCTCATTCTGTTGTTTCCTCCCCCAAAGTTCTGTCATTGCGAGTTCCGTACTGGCCGCTGGCCGACCGGCTGCCGGATGAAAGACCAAGGACGTCCGCGGGTTTCCGATCCTGGCGGTGGCAACTCTTTCTTGTTAGGAGCGTTGCGACGAAGCAAACTCGGTCCAACGACGTCTAAGATTGCTTCGTCGCAACGCTCCCCCCATGACAATGCGATTCCGCTGACAGGGGCGTTTCAGCCATGGCGGAGCGCAGCCACACCGCGGTGTCGTGGAACACCGCTCCTCCACCAGGGGGAGCCGGATCGTCGCTGGTTAGTGCATTGATGCCGATGCCGCCTTCGAATGCGGCATTCGGCCAGACGCTTTCGACCACCACCACACCCGGTTGCAGTCCGCCAAATAGACGCGCATGCAGCACAACCTCGCCACGTGTATTGCCCAGCCGCACTTTATCGCCTTCCTGCACGCCCAGCCGCGTTGCGTCGGTTGGATGCAATAATACGCTCGGTCGCCCTTCGCGTTGCCGCGAACTGGGTGTTTCGGTGAAGCAGGTATTGAGGAATTGCCGCGCCGGTGCCGTCACCATGCGAAACGGACGATCGGGCGTGGCTTCGTCGATCGCCGGCATGTAGTCGGGCAGCGTGGGCATGCGCGCCCAATCGGAGCCGAGAGCGCGCCAGTCGGGCGAGAAATGAAAACGTTTGTCCGCCTGCGGGAAACCTTCGTGGAAGTGCGCATCGGCGAACGCCGGGGCGGTGTCGATCCACCGTTTGCGCAGCACAGTTGCCGCGTCTGGCCAGCCGGAGGCGAGCAGCGTGGCGTCGATGATCTCCATCTCCGTCATCGCGAAACCGGGATGCTTCGCGTCCAGCCGCATTGCCAGGCCCTGAAGCAGCGTGTGATTGGACCGGCATTCGCCTGGTGGTTCGATCAGTTTGGCGCCGATCTGGATGTGGCTGTGGCCGCCTGCCTGATACAGATCGTCGTGCTCCATGAACATGGTCGCCGGCAGTACCAAATCAGCCAGCTGCGCGGTCTCGGTCATGAACTGTTCGTGCACGGCGACGAACAGATCGTCGCGCATAAGGCCGCGCCGCACGCGATGCGTGTCGGGCGCTACTGTTGCCGGGTTGCTGTTCTGGATCAGCATCGCGTGGACCTGAGGCCCACCGCAGAGCGCATCACGGTCCCCGTTCAGTACGCTGGCGAGACGGCTCATGTCCAGAATTCGCGTGCTGGGATCTACCGCATCCAGCCCCTCGATCAGCGTCTTGTCCCAGTTATAGATGTTGCGGTAACTCCACAGCGCGCCGGCGCCCTCATGCTGCCACTTGCCGGTTACAGTTGGCAGACAGGTCACCGAATGCATCGAAGCGGCACCGTTGCGTGAGCGCGAGAAGCCGTAGCCGATACGAATATAGCTACGCTGCGTCGTGCAGTACAGCCGCGCGAATTCTTCGACTTGTTCGACGGGCAGGCCGGTGATCGCAGCCGCCCACTCCGGTGAACGCGCCGCGAGATGCGCCTCCAGCCCAGCGGGAAAGTCCGAAAGTTTCGCCATGTAGTCGTGATCCGCGTAGCCGTCGCGGAAGGCGACATGCATCACCGCGCAGGCGAGCGCCGCGTCGGTGCCAGGTCGCAGCGCAAGGTGCAGATCGGCCACCGCGGCCGTTCCGGTACGGTATGGATCCACCACGACCAGTTTTGCGCCGCGTGCCTTACGTGCGCGCGTGATGTGCGTCATCACATTGACCTGCGTGGAGACCGGATTGCCGCCCCACATCACGATCAGATCGGATCGCGCCATCTCGCGCGGATCGGGTCCGATGAAGCGGCCGACGCCCGCCATCCAGCCGGCCTCGCAGATCGACGTGCAAATCGTCTTGGCCATGCGAGAATAGCGCATGACATGGCGCAGCCGATTGATGCCGTCGCGCTGCACCAGGCCCATCGTGCCGGCGTAATAGTATGGCCACACCGCCTGTGCGCCATGCAGCCGTGTCGTCGTGATGAACGCCGCCGCGATGCGATCCAGTGCTTCGTCCCAGCAAATGGCGCGGAACTGGCCGGAGCCCTTCGGTCCCGTTCGCAGCATCGGCTGCGTCAGTCGGTCCGGATGGTGGGTGCGCTCGGCGTAGCGCGCAACCTTGGCGCAGATCACACCAGCCGTGTAGCTGTTGGCTTCGGCGCCGCGCACAGAGCCGATGCGTTTCCCATCCAGCACTTCGATTTCGAGCGCGCAGGTGGATGGGCAGTCGTGCGGGCAGACCGAGGAGCGAACCTCGCGGTGTCGACTTGGCAGGTTCATAGTGCTGGCAGCCTAGCGCGGGCCGTGAGGCCTTGGCAAAGTGTCCGCCAAACCGGAGTGGGGAGACATTACATGCTGACCCGACGCACCATGCTGGCCGCATCGGCTGCCGCCGCCACCGCCCCAGCCATACTGACAGGCGCGCATGCCGCCACGCCTAACGGCGTCGCGGTCATGGCCAAGCAGATCGACGACATTGTCAGCTTCGATCCTGCCGAGTCCTATGAATTTACCAACGGCGAGGTGGATGCGAATTGCTACCGACGGCTGATCCGACCGAACCTCGACGATGCCACCAAAATCGAGGGCGACCTGGCGGAAAGCTGGAAGGTGAGCCCGGACGGCCTGACCTTCACCTTCACGCTGCGACACGATGCGAAATTCGCTTCCGGCAATCCAGTGACCGCGAAAGACGCTGTCTTCAGCCTGCATCGCGTGGTCAAGCTGAACAAGACGCCTGGATTTATCGTCACGCAGTTCGGCTTCAATCCCGACAACGTGGAGTCGATGATTCGTGCGCTGGACGACTACACGCTGGAAATGAAACTGCCTCAGGCGCAGGCGACCAGCTTTGTGCTGTACTGCCTGTCGGCGAATGTGGGCAGCGTGGTTGACATGAAGACCGTGATGGCGAACCAGGCCAACGGCGATTTCGGTAATGCGTGGCTCAAGACTCGCACAGCAGGCGCTGGGCCGTACGAGCTGACCGAGTGGGCAGCGAGTGATCACGTGATCATCGACGTCAATCCGAACGCCGCCGACAAGCCGCTGATGCGGCGTATCGTGTTGCGCCATGTCGCCGACCCATCCACGCAGCTTCTGCTGTTGCAGAAAGGCGACGTGGATATCGCGCGGGAGCTTGGATCCGATCAGCTCAAGTCGATCGCCGGCGACAAGAACCTGACCGTCAATGCGGCGCCGCAGGGCACCTCGATGTATATCGCGATGAACCAGTCGATGCCGGAATTGCAGAAAGTACAGGTGCATCAGGCGATCAAGTGGGCGATCGACTACGATGGGATTGCCAAGAATATCACGCCGAACACGTGGAGCGTCCGCCAGACCTTCCTGCCCGATGCCCTACCGGGTTCATTGAAGGTTACGCCCTTCAAAAAGGACCCTGCCAAGGCAAAGCAGTTGCTGGCGGAGGCCGGTCTGGGTGGCGGATTTTCGGTCTCCATGGATTACATCTCAGCCTCACCCCACTCGGAGATTGCCCAGGCAATCCAGGCGGATCTGGCCGCGGTCGGCATCAAGGTGTCACTGCAGCCGGGTGACCAGAAGCAGGTGATTACCAAGACCCGCGCGCGTCAGCACCAGTTGGCAATGCTTTATTGGGGCACCGATTACTTCGATCCCAATTCCAACAGCCAGGCGTGGTGCGAAAATCCCGATGATTCGGATCAGAGCAAGCTGAAGATCCTCGCCTGGCGCAGCCATTTCGTCGACAAGGAACTGACGGGTGAATCGCAGGCTGCAGTGCGTGAGCTGGATCCGACCAAGCGGATCGCGCTGTACCGCACGATCCAACAGCAGTTCCTGACGCGTGCACCATTCGCCATGCTGCTGCAACGCAATGCAGTGGCGGTGCTGGGCAAAGGCGTTTCCGGCTTCAAGGTTGGACCGATGCCCGACTACACGCACTATTCGAAAATAACCAAGGCGTGAGTTCCCGAATGAAGACGCTGGCGAACAGTTTCGCCAGCGTCCCACTTACGCTGTTCGGCCTGACGCTGGTGACGTTCCTGATCGGACGTGTGATGCCGATCGATCCGGTGATCGCGATCGCCGGCGATCATGCGACACCCGATGTAATCGCCGCGGTACGTGAGCAGCTGGGCCTGGACAAGCCATTGTTCGTGCAGTTCTGGATCTATCTGGTGCATCTGGTGCACGGCGATCTGGGGCGGTCGGTGATGACGTCGCATCCGGTCACCGCCGACATCGCGCATTACTTTCCCGCGACGCTGGAACTGGCGACCACCGCGATCATCATCGCAGTTGTGGTCGGCGTTCCGCTCGGGGTGTTTGCCGCGGCGCATCAGGGGTCGCGTTTCGATCACATGGTGCGGGTTGTGAGTTTGGCGGGACAATCGGTACCGATATTCGTGCTGGGACTGCTGTGTCTGCTGGTGTTTTACGTCAAGCTTGGATGGGCGCCGGGCACCGGGCAACTCGACGTGGCGTATGAAGGGCTGGTACCCCGCGTCACCGGCATGCTGGTGGTGGACGCGCTGATCGCCGACGATTGGGCTTCGTTCTGGGATGCGTTGGCCCATCTGGCACAGCCAGCGCTGGTGTTGGCGTATTTTTCCATGGCTTACATCACGCGCATGACGCGTGCTTTCATGATCGAGTCCCTGTCGGGCGAATACATCATCACAGCGCGGGCGAAAGGTCTGTCGCCCACGCGCATCCTGTGGCGACACGCGTTCGGCAATATCGCCGTGCGGTTGGTAACGGTGCTGGCTCTGGCCTACGCCGGATTGCTGGAAGGAGCGGTGATCACGGAGACCGTATTCTCCTGGCCCGGCCTGGGACTTTACCTGACAGTGTCGCTGCTGAATGCCGACATGAATGCCGTGCTTGGGGCGACGCTGGTGGTCGGGTTGGTGTACCTGTTCCTGAACCTGTTTGCGGATGTCCTGTACCGTCTGTTGGACCCTCGCGTCGCATGATCAGTGTGCTGTCACGCGAATGGCTGCTTAGCGATACGCCGGCGTCGCGCGCGCAAGCGGCATGGGTACGGCGCTATCGTGGCTGGCTTCAGTTCCGTGCCAATGGTCTGGCGATGGTGGGTCTGGTGACAGTGGTCATCATGATTGTTGCGTCCGTGGCGGCACCATTGCTCGCCATCCAGGACCCCAGTGCGCAGGACCTTGCCGGACGCCTGGCCCCCCCGTCAGCCGCTCATTGGTTCGGCACTGATGAGTTGGGGCGCGATATTTTTTCGCGAATTCTATACGGTGGACGTGTGACTCTTGGCATGGTTGTCGCCGTGGTGCTGCTGGTGGCTCCGATAGGACTGGCGGTTGGCAGCATCGCGGGCTACCTCGGCGGATTGCCGGATCGCGTGCTGATGCGTGTGACGGATGTGTTCCTGGCATTTCCACGCCTGGTGCTGGCGCTGGCATTCGTGGCGGCGCTGAAACCCGGCATCACCAGCGCTATCATCGCCATCGCACTGACGGCGTGGCCACCCTACGCGCGGATGGCGCGAGCGGACACGCTGACGGTGCGGGCCAGCGACTTCATCGCCGCGATACGGCTAATGGGTGCCAGCAGCGGCCGCATCATACTACGTCATATCGTGCCGCTGTGCATGTCGAGTGTGATCGTGCGCGTCACGTTGGACATGAGCGGCATCATTCTGACCGCTGCCGCACTGGGCTTTCTCGGTATGGGCGCGCAACCACCGATGCCGGAATGGGGCACCATGATCGCGTCGTCGCGCGCATTCATTCTGGATCAGTGGTGGGTGCCGACGATTCCCGGCGTTGCCATCTTCGTTGCGTCGCTGGCATTCAATCTGCTGGGCGATGGCTTGCGCGATGTGCTGGATCCACGGCAGCGATGATTCCCATACTGTCACGGCCATGTCTCCGGATCACGGACCATCATCGATGGTGCACGGACGCGGCACTTCAGGTGCGCCGGTAGATGCTGGTCGAAATCCGCAATCTGCGTATCCAGTTTCCCACCGCCACCGGTCTTTCCGATGCAGTGCGCAATGTCTCCCTCATCCTCGGCCAGGAGAAGCTTGGCATCGTCGGCGAGTCGGGTTCCGGCAAGTCGCTGACCGCGCGCTCGATCCTGCGCTTGCTGCCGCCCAATGCGGTCGTCACCGCGGACAAACTCGAATTCGATGGCATCAGCGTGATGCGCGCCGACGAAGTCGCACTTCGTCGCATCCGCGGTGCGCGGGCGGGTCTGATCCTGCAGGACCCAAAATTCTCGCTGAACCCGGTGATGACCGCCGGTGCGCAAATCGCCGAGGCATGGCGCGTGCATCGTGGCGGCAGTCGCAAACTGGCAATGCTGGCGGCAATAGATCTGCTGACCCAGGTGCAGATCCGCGACCCGCACCATGTCGCGCGCGCCTATCCGCATGAACTTTCCGGCGGCATGGGCCAACGCGTGATGATCGCGATGATGCTGGCGCCTGATCCAGAGCTGCTGATCGCCGACGAACCGACCAGCGCGCTCGATGCCACAGTGCAGGCAGAAATCTTGCGGCTGATCGAGGACCTGGTTTCGCGCCGCGGCATGGGCTTGATCCTGATCAGTCACGATCTGCCGTTGGTTTCGCATTTCTGCGACCGCGTCGCGGTGATGTACGCGGGCCGGGTGGTGGAAGAGTTGGCGGCTGCAGAGCTGACGCATGCGCAACATCCGTATACGCGCGGCTTGCTGGAATGCCTGCCGACGCTTAGCCATCAGAAGCGGCGCCTCAGCGTGATACGGCGTGACCCGTCGTGGCTGCAACCATGATCGACGTCAACGGTCTTTCCGTTCGCTTCGGCAGAACCCAGGCGGTGAAATCCATTTCGTTCGATGTGGCCCGTAGCGATAGCTTCGGCCTTGTTGGCGAATCGGGTTCGGGCAAGTCGACCGTGCTGCGCGCACTGTCGGGGCTCAATTCGGATTGGACCGGCAGGATGACGATTGACGGCGCGTCGCTGACGCGCCGTCGTTCGAAGGAGTTCTACCGGCGCGTGCAGATGGTGTTCCAGGACCCGTACGGTTCGCTGCATCCACGCCAGACGGTGGACAGGCTGCTGAGCGAGCCCTTGCTCGTGCATAGCATGGACGATGTCGAGCGGCGGATTGTGCGAGGTCTGAATGAAGTGGCGCTGCCCGCATCGATCCGCTTTCGTTACCCGCATCAGCTTTCCGGCGGGCAGCGTCAGCGCGTGGCGATCGCCCGAGCTTTGATGGCGGAACCACAGGTGCTGCTGCTCGATGAACCGACAAGCGCGCTGGATGTGTCGGTCCAGGCCGAGGTGTTGAACCTGCTGTCGGATTTACAGCAGTCGCACCAACTCACCTACATCCTGGTCAGCCACAATCTGGCAGTGGTCGCACATCTGTGCTCACGAATTGGCGTGATGCAAGCTGGGGAATTGGTGGAGTTGTTGTCAGCCGATGATCTTCGTGCCGGCCGCACGCACCATCCGCACACCAAGTCTTTGCGCGAGCTGAGTATCGAACTGGAAGAACCGGAAACGATGTAGCGGTCATTGCAGGACGCCAGGCGACGCGGCAATCTCCGGGATTGTGCGGCACCTGGCCGAGTGGGGCCGCATCGCTGCGCGTCTCCGCAATGCCAGAGGGGCAATGACAGAGGGATAGGGCCATGACAGACGATTGGCGGCGCTTGCATGTCGGGGCCGCAATGGCGCGCACGGCGATAAACGCGTTGTGCGTGTGGCTGCGTGCGGGATCGGCATGATGGCGCACAGCACGGCCCCAGTTGCCATG
>DATKFJ010000005.1:0-6545 GCA_035511435.1 Acetobacteraceae bacterium
GACCGATAACCAGATCATTATCGGCACCTACACCGACCTGTCGGGTGTGACCGCGATGTGGGGCGTCAATAATACCAACGCCTGGCGCATGGTGTTCGACGAGGCCAATTCCGAAGGCGGCATCAACGGGCGCAAGATCAAGTATATCGTGGAGGACAATCAGTACCAAATTCCGCGGTCCGTGCAGGCGGCGAACAAGCTGATCAACCGGGATGGCGTGTTCATCATGGTGGCCAATGGCGGCACCCCGATGAACAACGCGACGATGCCGGATCAACTCGCCAAGGGCGTGGCGAACGTGTTTCCGTTGACCTCGGCTCGTTCGATGTACGAGCCGCTCAACCACCTGAAGTTCGGCCTGGCTGCATCATACTACGACCAGATGCGGGCCGGTGTGAAACTGTTCGTCGAGCAGCACCACAGCAAGATGGTGTGCGCGATGGCACAGGACACCGACTTCGGTCGGGACGTCATGGACGGCGCGCGCGATCAGTTGAAGGCGATGAACATGAAGCTCGCGGCGGAGACGCTGCACAAGCCGACGGACACCGACTTCAGCGCCTCGGTTGCCCGCCTGCACGATGCCAACTGCGATCTGATACTGGTCGGCGGTATCGTCCGCGATACCGTGCAGATTATTTCCGCTGTACGGAAAACCGGCTGGAACGTCGATATGCTGGGCCAGGCGGCGAGTTACGACGAAGCGGTTGCGGAAGTTCCCGGGGGTGTGACCAACGGCTTCTATTCCATGACGCCGGTGCTTTACGTGGCCGGCACCAATTCGACGCCCGCGATCAAGGAGTTCGCCGACAAATACCAGAAGCTGTACGGCAAGGCACCGAACTTCGCAGCACAGATCGGCTACTCCGCGGGACAGCTTGTGGTGCTGGCAATGCAGAATGCCGGCAAAGACCTGACGACGGACAGCTTCGTTTCAGGCATGGAGAGCATCAAGGACTGGCACGACATCTTCGGCTCGCCGCCGATGAGTTTCAGCCCGACCAAGCATCAGGGGTCGAACGAATCGTTCCTCTGCGTGGTGAAGGATGGCAAGTGGGTGCCGGTCGGCACGACGTCGGTCGGCTACTGATCTTCTGGCTGTTCCCCCCTCCCCCCGCGGGAGGGGGGATTGCATCGGGTTCCCGCTATAGCGTCTCGATCTCCAGCGGAAACAACACGTCAGGATCGGACGTGTGCAGTAGGTGATACACGTTGAACCGATACGCCGGCCCGAGCGAAACCTCTGGCGGGGTAAAGGGAAATGCGAGATTGCCGGCAGTGGACAGGCGCCCCGTGTAGCCGTGATGCAACAGATATTGCTTCAAGGTCCGCACCACCTCGGCCGCACGCTCGGCAGTCGGCGCGATGCATTCACCCATCACGAACACCTCGCCCGGCGGCGGTTCGTCCGCAGGCGCTGCCATGCGCACGCCATCCACGCCGTAGACGCGAAAGCGCAGCGTGTAGTCTTCCGGTGCATCTTCGCACACCAGGTCGCGCACCACAGTGGCGACGGCGGGCAGGATCTCGCGATGCTGCGCGATGAAGCGCGGATCGGCGGCACCCGCCAGCAGTACCGCGCGCTCACCGATCAGACGTGCGCCTTCGATCTTCACGCACGGATCGGTTGACCGGCGCCACGCCGCACCGGTGACGCGGCAACGCCGGTCGTCCACCGCGGCATAATCCGCGCCGCTGAGATCAAGGCGGCCTTCGGGTTCGTACACCGTATACGGATCAGCCTGCTCGTACAGGCTGTGCGCCGCCACGGACACCGGCGTCGCGCGCCGCTGCTCCGCCATGCTCTCCAACTCGAAGCCGTCCTCATCCAGCGTCGCCAGGATTGAATCGCGTCCACCCGGCAGGCAACAGAGCGAGGCGCACTCGATGATCTTTGCCATATGCACCGACAGCCCGGCAGGAAAGTCCAGCATCGTCGGCAGCGATGCAAAGATCGCGGTGTCGCAGGCGCGGCCGGCGATCAGCACGTCGATATCTTCCGCAAGTGCGCGGCGAAACGGCCCCATGCCCATCTGGCCGACGATATGCGTGGCCTCGGTTACCTCCTCTTCAGTCAGCACGGGCATGTCGTCGATGCCAACTACACGACCGGCACGCACCGACGCGCGCAGCATGTCGCGCGATAGATCGGCACGCAGCACGGCCAGGCGGAAATGCAGGCCATCGGCGCGCGCGATGTCGCGGATGATGGCCAGTGTCGCCTCCAGATGCGGTGCGGCGCCGGCGGAACCGGCGGAGCCGATCACCAGCGGCACATCGATCGAGCGTGCCCCGTGTAATGCCTTGCGCAGATCGCGCCGCGTTGCCGCCGGCGATGTCGCCATCTCGCCCTTGCCGAGATAGGTCGGCCCGATGTCGATCGAGCCCATGTCGCAGCCGATCAGATCCGGCATGCGCGCCAGGCCGGCATTGAACGCCGGCGTCGGGATGCCGTAGCCCAATTGGCCCGACGCACCAAGGAAGCGCATTGGCCGCCGTGTGCGGCGAACCGCGTCCAGGATTCGGCCGGACGCACTCATATCTCGATCCCCAACATCGGCGCGTGCTGTTGCGCGCCATACACGTCGCGATCGCCCGGGTCGCCCGCCATGATCGGTCGTGCCAGGACGATCTTGATCGCGCGCCCGACGGGATATGGGATCACCGTCACATCGCCGGGCGGCAACCCGTACAGCGCACCGATCCGATCGCTGCTCAACGCGGCGGACTGCGCGACGCGCTGATAGTCAGCGTCGGTTGCAAACATCAGATCGAGTGTCAGTCGGCGCGGTCCGGCGTTCTTGCTGCGGACCACCTGGGCGATATCGGATAGTTTCATGCGTCACCTCTTCGGAAAGCGCCGCACCAAAAACGCCAGAATGTCGGCGGCGCAACGGTCAGGCACGATGTCGCAAATGTTGTGCGGCAGACCTTCATAGGTGACCAGCTCGCAGTCAACGAGCTTCGCGCGCATCGTGTCATAGTTCTCCGTGCCGCCCACCGTTTCCGCGCCAGGCATCACCAGCAGCGTCGGGCATTTGATGCGCGGCAAGTCGTCCGCCCACCACAGCGTCGTCATCAGTCCGACGAAGCGACCGATATACGCGGTGTCGTTCTTCGCGGCTTCATCCAGGAACCATTCGATGTGGCCGCGGTCGTGGCCATGCGGAAAGCGGTCATCGATCGTGGCGGCCAGGAAATTGCGCAGTCCTTCGCGCGCGACGCGCGGCAGCCAGGTGTGCGCCTGGCTGTTCTTCAGGCCCGGTGTGGAACCGAACAGCATTAGGCTGCGCACGCGCTCGGGCGATGCCATGGCCAGATTCTGCGCCACATAGCCGCCGGCGGAGTTGCCGACGATGTGCACTGCGCCGCAGCCGAGGTGATCGAGCAGCTCGCGCACGTCCTGCACCAGGCGGTCCATCGACAGCGGAGGTTCCGTCGGCGGCACCTGCGACTCGCCGTGGCCGCGCAGGTCCATGCGCACGACCCGGTATTGGCGGCACAGCGGTGGCACGGCGGCGTACCAGCGCTTCGACGAACCCATCGCGGCGTGCAGCAGCAGCAGCGTCTCGGGTGTGCGCCACGGATCGGTGTAGTCGTCGATGACGAAGGCGGTGCGGTTGCCGTCGCTGGCAAGGAATGATCGCTGCATGGTCTGTCGAGCGTCCTCTGCGTTATCATTGGAACGGAGCAGCGTGTGCGTGATGGACGTGACGGGCAAGATCATACGCGAAGGCGACGTGGCGAGCGAGCCGGCAGCGTCGATCGAGCTGAGCACCTCGACCGGAATTGCCGTGGCGTTTCGAGCGCTCGTAATGCCCTGGCGCTTCGCGCCCTCGTAGTGCCGTGGCGCTTCGCGCGCTCATAAAGACAGTGCCCGCTTGCCCCGCCCCGAACCGCGCCGCAGGATACCGCCGATGAGCGAATCCCTGCTGGACATGAAGGGCACCAATTGCCCGATCCCGGTGCTGCGCGCCAACCGCGCGCTGCGCACGATGGCGCCCGGCGAGCGGCTGCGCGTGCTGGCCACCGACCGCGCCTCGGTCGCCGACTTCCAGGCATTCTGCCGCGAGACCGGCCACGCCCTGTTGGCCTGGAGCGAGGAAAACGGCGTGTTCAGCTTCGTCATCCGCCGCCGCGCCGAACCGGAGCAGAAGGACGCCTGACATGCCGACGGCACTGATCACGCATCCCGCCTGCCTGCTGCACGACAACGGGGAATTCCACCCCGAATGCCCGGACCGCCTGCGCGCCGTGCTCGCCGCGCTGGAGACCGAGGAATTCGCCGACCTGGTGCGCGAAGCCGCGCCACAAGCCACCACCGAACAGCTCACCCGCGTGCACCCGGCGAGCTATGTGGAGGCGATCCTGTCGGTCCGCCCGGCCGCGGACGAGATGGTGCAGCTTGACGCCGATACATCCATGAGCGCCGGCAGCGCCGAAGCCGCATTGCGCGCGGCCGGGGCAGCCGTGGCGGCGGTGGACGCGGTGATGGAAGGTTGGGCCCGCGCCGCCTTCGCCGCGGTCCGTCCGCCTGGTCACCACGCCGAGCCTGCGCGGCCTATGGGCTTCTGCCTGTTCAACAACGCCGCAGTGGCGGCATTGCACGCGCGCGCACGTTGGGGCGTGCAGCGCGTCGCGGTGGTGGATTTCGACGTGCACCACGGCAACGGCACCCAGGCGATGTTCGCGGCCGACAAGGACCTGTTCTACGCATCGTCGCACCAGCACCCATGCTATCCCGGCACCGGCCAGGCCTGGGAACGCGGCGCCGCCAACAACGTCGTCAATGCGCCGCTACGTCCGGGTTCCGACAGCGCGGCGTTCCGTGCGGCGTGGTCGAACACCATCCTGCCGGAACTCGATCGCTTCGCGCCCGGCCTGCTGATCGTCTCCGCTGGCTTCGACGCGCACAAGGCCGACCCGCTGGCGCAGCTTCGCCTGGAAACCGCCGACTTCGCCTGGATCACCCAGGAACTGCTGCGCATCGCAGCGCTGCATTGCGGCGGACGGCTCGTCTCGGTGCTGGAAGGCGGCTATGACCTGCACGCGCTGGCCGCATCGGCCGCGGTCCATGTGCGCGGCCTGATGCAAGCCTAGGAGGGTGAATGTCGGACAAGCAACCAGCCAAGGGCGCCGACGTCAGGACCCTGTCGTTCGAGGATGCGCTGGCAGAGCTGGAGCAGATCGTGCGTGGACTGGAAAGCGGCCAGCAGAAGCTGGAGGATGCGATCACCGCCTACGAGCGCGGCGCTGCGCTGCGGCGGCATTGCGAGGCGAAGCTGGCAGAAGCCGAGGCGCGCGTGGCTGCGATCGTGGAACATGCGGACGGCACGTTGTCGACGCGGCCGGTTGAGTAGCACCGCCCCGCTGTTGTCGCGCCCAACGTGTTGTCGCCCCCATTGTCACCGGCTCCATTGTCACCGGTCCCATTTTCACCGGCCCCAATGTGCCATCGCGAGCGACGCGGCAGTCGCGGCCACGGCGCATACCCGGCCCCAGCCCCCGCATCACGGCATCCGCGAAACGACGAGCAAATCGCCAACGCCCAGTCCAATGGCTCATCCTCGACGGTGAACCCTCATGCGCCTGCGCGCCGATCAATTACTGATTGACCGCGGCCTGGTCGAAACCCGGGCACGTGCGCAGGCGCTGATCCTTGCCGGCAAGGTGTTCAGTGGCGAACGCCGCATCGACAAGGCGGGACAAGCGGTCGCGCCCGACACCGCGCTGGAAGTGCGCGGACTGGACCACCCCTGGGTGTCACGTGGCGGGCTGAAACTCCATCATGCGCTGACGCATTTCCGGCTCTCGCCGCACGACCGCATTTGCCTGGACGTCGGCGCGTCCACCGGCGGCTTCACCGACGTGCTGCTCGCGCAGGGCGCCGCCAAGGTGCACGCGGTCGACGTGGGCCATGGCCAGCTCGCCTGGAAGCTGCGATCCGACCCGCGCGTCGTCGTGCATGAAAAGACCAACGCCCGCTACCTGACGCGCGAGATCATCGCGGACCCGATCGCGGCCTTGGTGTGCGATGCGAGTTTCATCGGCCTGGCGACGCTGCTGCCGGCGCCGCTGGCGCTATGTGCGCCGGGCGCCTGGGCGGTGGCACTGATCAAGCCGCAGTTCGAGGCAGGCCCCGCTGCCGTCGGCCGCAAGGGCGTCGTCCGCGACCCCGCGGTTCACCGCGCCGTGTGCGAGCGCGCCACAGCCTGGTGGACAGCACGCCCCGATTGGCGCGTACTCGGCATCACCGAAAGTCCGATCACCGGACCTGAGGGCAACCGCGAATTCCTGATTGCGGCAGAAAAAATTGCTGCGGTAAACATTGCCGCAGAAGAAATCTGACGCGGAGATGCGCTGACGCGGAGATAAACCGACGCGCCGCCCCAGTTCAGGTCCTACCCTGCATGCGCCGCGCCGCGATCGCGCTGGGCGATCTCAGCCAGCAAAGACCACACCTTCGCCGGTTCCATCGGTACGTCCGGATCGTTCAGCAATCGATCGAGCTCGTCCAGTTTCCGGGCGTAATCCGCGTCCGTCAT
>DATKFJ010000006.1:0-6028 GCA_035511435.1 Acetobacteraceae bacterium
AATCAGGTAACGTCCCTATACAAGAAAGCGCAAGTCTTGGCGGAGGTCGGACAGTGCGGGTCCGATCAGAGGATTGCGGGCCAGCAGGTCCAAGGCCCGCTCGATCCGCGCGAGCACACCATCCGCGGCATGTGCATTGCCCTGAGCGATGTGGCGCCAGATTTCGAGCAAATCGTCATCGGCTTGTCGCGAGCGAACGACGATTGGCAAATCAGTCCGCGGCTTTGTCGCGAGCCTGTTCTTCGGCCCCGCGCCGGCGCGCTTCTTGCCTGATTTCTTCCATGCTGCCGAATCGCCCGGGGTCGCTCGAGACGCCTTCATCCCAAAGTCGGCACAGCGCATCGCGTTCAGTCGGGTTCAGCTCGCGCCGCAGTCGGCATTCAAGCAGTGCCTCGCCGATGACTTCGCCCTGCGAGGCGTACTCGCCGGTTTCAACGGCCTGCTGGATAAGTTCAGCCAGAGCGGGCTGCGGGTTGATATGTATTTCTGAACGATCCAATGCGCTGCCTCCTACCAACCGGCGATACCATGTCTCCTTGTGGAACTGAAATCCGCTACAAGAATGTGAAAAGCGATCGGCGCGGGCCGAAGCGTGAAGGGTGCCTCCCTACTCACGTTTACAACAACTGGATCAACTGCACCTTCAGATATGCGCTTTCCGGTAAATGCGGATGCACGGGATGATCCGGTCCGGCGCCGCCGGTGAAAAGAATGCGGCCTTCGCGTCGCGCGCGATGCAAGCCGAGTGCGATTTGTGCCGACCAGGCCTCCAACGGTGCGTGATGGCTGCACGAGGCGACGAACAGGAACCCGCCAGGAGCGACCAGCGGTGCGGCCAGGCGCGCCATCCGGCCGTAGGCGCGCAATCCGGCCTCCGCGTCCTTGCGCGTGCGGGCGAATGCGGGCGGATCGCACACCACGATGTCGAACAGATCACCGGCGAGTGCCGTCATTGCATCGAACGCATCGTCGCGCCGGATGCGTACAGCATCGGCGAGGCCGTTCAGTGCGGCCGCCTGTTCGGCCTGTGCCAAAGCTGGTGCGCTGCTGTCCAGCAGTATCACTTCGCGCGCGCCTGCTGCCGCGCAGCGCAGACCGAATGCGCCGACGTGGCTGAACACGTCCAGCACGCGCGCGCCATTCGCCAATGCAGCGACGCGATCGCGGTTGGGGCGCTGGTCGAAGTACCACCCGGTCTTCTGTCCACTCAGCGGATCGATCGGAAACCGTACGCCGCCCTCCACGACCTCGGCGCCGGCATCGGTGCCGCACAGCAGTGACACGGTCTCCGCCAAGCCTTCCTGCCGGCGCGCGCCCGAGTCATTTCGCGCCACTACTGCACGCAGCGACAACAATGCGGTGAGTGCCTCGACGATCAGCGGTGTCAGCCGATCCATGCCCGCGGTGTTCGCCTGCAACACAGCGACGTCGCCATAGCGATCGATCACCAGACCGGGCAGACGGTCCGCCTCTGCATGCACCAGCCGATGGTGCGCGGTGTCGCACACTCGCTGACGCAATGCTATCGCATCGCTCAGCCGAGTGTGCAGCCAATCCAAATCGATCACCGCCGCCGGATCGCGATCCAGCAGCCGCGCAGCTATCAGACTATGCGGGTTGAACATGAATGTGCCCAGCGGGCCGCCGTTGTCGGTTTCAAGCCGCACAAGTGTGCCCGGCGGCATCTGCCGATATTCGGGCAGCATCGTGATCTCGTTGGAGAACACCCACGGCGAGCCGGCACGCAATCGCCGCCCTTGCCCTGGGTTCAGCCGCAGCGTCGGGCGATCCAATCCTTGCACTCCACCTGATCGGCCACTTGAAGTGCTCAACGCACGCCGGAGTCAACCGCGCCAGCACCGGATGGCGGCAGATACCGCCACCTCCAACGGCGCTCGGGACGTGAGCGGCTGGCGCCCAGGTGCCAGCCTGTGGCAAAGCTTGTCCAAGCGCAGGAGAAGGCAAATGTCAGATCAGCAAATCCGCTTCCAGGACGGCGCGGCTTACGAACGAGGCATGGGCGTCTGGAGCCGGCTTGCAGGCGAGACCTTCCTTGCCTGGCTGGCGCCGCAGACCGGCCTGCGATGGATCGATGTCGGTTGCGGCAGCGGTGCGTTCACCGAATTGCTGGCGCGGACATGCGCGCTCAGCGAACTGCATGGCGTCGATCCGTCCGATGGACAACTGTCGTTCGCGCGCGGCAGGCCCGGGGCGCACGGTGCGACGTTTCAACTGGGCGATGCGATGGCGCTGCCGTTCACAGATGACCGGTTCGATGCTGCCGTCATGGCGCTGGTGATCTTCTTTGTGCCCGATCCGGCGAAGGGCGTCGCCGAGATGGCGCGCGTGGTGCGTCCAGGCGGATTGGTCGCGGCGTACGCGTGGGACATGTTGGGCGGCGGTTTCCCGTTTGCCTCGATCAACGCCGAGCTGCGCGAACTGGGCGTCATGCCGCCGTCGCCGCCAAGCGCCGGTGCCTCCCGCATGGACGCGATGGGCGATCTATGGGCGGGCGCCGGACTGGAAGCCATTGAGACGCGTGAGATCACTGTGCAGCGGACTTTTGCGGAATTCGAAGAGTTCTGGACGACGAGTACGCAGACGACCGGAAACTTGAATCCAACGCTCGCCGCGATGGCGCCGGGCGAGCTGGAGCAATTCAAGGCACGAGTGCGCGCGCGGCTGCCGGCTGACGCGCAGGGCCGCATCACGTACGGCTCGCGCGCCAATGCTATCAAGGGGCGTGTGCCGATGTGACGCCGGGCGGCGACAAGGTTGCCACACAGGCGACACCCACATCGTCGTGCCGACGAAGAGCGTATCCCAAGCGAAGGTCGGGGTCGACATCCACGACTTTCCTGGTGCCACTGCACGAAGGTTTTGACCGGTTGCCGGAGCGTTTAACCGGCCCCTGGACGCAGTCTATCCTCGGGGCTCGCTATGAATTGCCGGCCGCACGTGCCTGTTGGCGAATCTCGGATGAGGAGGTATCGGACCGGAAACGGTGCTCAGGAATTTCGGTGAAGAGATCGGCGTAGTGCCGCGGGACGGGGATGTCGTCCAGCGCGCGTACACGCCCCGCAGCGTCGATGCGCACGGCCACCAGAAAGTTGCATCCGGAATCAGCGATTTCGTCAAGCGCCACGTGCATTTGAACCTCGTCATCGCCATAATATCTCGGCGCGATCAGCCGCTCTGCCGTATCCGCGCCGATCACGAAGGTAGTTTTCGGAAACAGGCGCGACTTGTCGACGAAGGTGGGTGCTCTGGTGAGTTCAACCGGCCACTTCCAGGCGAACTGCGCGAGCCGGTGTCTCACGGTCTCGCCCGACAGCGGCGGCTTGTCGACGTTGGTGACAGAGATTTCGAACGCCACGGGCTGCTGTGTGAGCTGCTCGGCGGCCCGCGCCAGCAGCACATGTCCCTCGTGCAGCGGATTGAAGGAACCTGGCATCAGCACAAGCGGCCGCGGCGCTGACAGCATCATCTGGCCGTCGGGCTGGACTGTGACGCGATCGAGCTCGCCCGCCAAGAGCTGATCGATAGTATCCACGGTCGCGACGACCTTTTCGGAAAAATGTTCATCCACATCGAGCAGGCTGCGTGGCGACGGTGCGGCGATCCCGCATGCGTAGGCCAGCCACAGGACGATCGCGCGCGAAACGAGGTCTTCTTCAGCGGCGCGATCACGTCGGCCCTTGGCCATGATGGCCGTGCAGTGCGCGACGCGGGCAGAGTCGGCGACCGCGATGTGAAATCGATGCTCGCCTTTGCGCGGGCGATCGCTAACCAGTGCAGCCGTCGCGCCGAGGCCAACCGGATCGGTGGCCGCCGGCATCAGCCTGGCCGCGCGTGCCCGTATGCTTTGCGCCATCGCGATTGCGGTGTCGGAACTGGATGCCTGTTCCGGTGCAAACCCGAGAAATGCGGCAAGCGCCAGCGCGTCGTAGGGAACCTGCGCCTCGATCAGCAGCCGAGAGCCGCCGGGCACACGAAGCAACTCGCCGATCGCTCCACTACCGCCGCCGGTGATCGCGAGCGCGGCCTTGCGGCCGGAGGCGTGCAATGCGGAGATCAATTGTTGCCACGCAGCGTCCGACGTGGTCATGGTGCGTGTGGTCCGAAGCTGAAAAGTGCCTCGCGGATGGTGAAAGGCAGTTCGGGCGGAGTCAACAGAGTGAGAGCGAGCGCGCGATCGCGGTAAGTCGCCCAAGGCCGTCAGGGTCAGACGGTCTTCCGGCTGTCGGCAAGACCCTTGCCCATCAGTAGGCCGAGTTCGCCGGGGCGGTCGCTGTACTGTCGCATTGTGCGGTACGGCACGGCGGTGATCTCCGCGATGACATTCAACTTCTCGGCGACGTCAAGCGCGCTGAACTTTCCGGCCTTGGGTCTGCGCTCGAACAAGGCCGCGATAGCCTGGAGCGTGCGCACGGGCACGATGCCCAGCACCCGCGCGTGCTCCGGAGTGATATCGCCAGCAGTCAGGGTGCGGCTTGGCATCACGTAGGCCACGGACCTGGACGTCTCCCCAATATTCGTCCGCCCGGCTCCTGAGGTCTTCGCGCCTGGAGGCGGCATCGCGGTCAGGTCGGCCGTCCGAAAATCCAGCTCGGCCCCGTTGTCCTGCACGATGAAAACCCGGTCCCCGTCGCACTCCAGCACCGTGCCGCTGCGATGACCGTCGCGGTGCCAGACCCTCTGTCCCACCGAAAACATGCTCCTGATCCCTTCAGTGGCGCGCGCAAGCCGCGGCATCCATCGACTGTATGGCCTCGCCGGTTTCTCCAGGCGAGGCGAGGACGGTCAGACCTACTCCACTTCCTGGTACACCCCCAAGAACTCAGGTCTGCCTTGGTCTCTGTCGATCAGCGCGCCCGCTGAGGGCGCAATGGCGGGACTGGTTGGTGAGCGCCCACATCGGTCGTTCCCGGCCGCCTCGTCATCACTCGATAGCAGACGTTCGCCCAAGTGCGGTGGTAGCCGCTCAGATGACTGCTGTGGGTGGAAAGCGGGTTACCGCAGAAGCTCGCGATCCGGTCGCGTCGCAACGATAGATCGGCGAGCGTGTTATGTGGTGAAGGTAAAAGTACTGCCTGTGGCACAGAGCACCAGTTTCTCCGGCATCTCCTGTTTTGCCAGATCGATGAAGTTCTGTCCGCTGCAATGCATCGGGAACATGTGCTCGATGTCGAACTTCTTCAGCTCCGCCATCACCTGGCGCAAGTGGTCATCTGGTGCCGGAGCGAGATGGAAGCCACCGACCAGCGCGTAGATCTTGTTGACTCTAGCGACCTCCTGCGCGCGGCGCAGCGTGTTGATGATGCCAGCGTGGCCGCAAGAGCTGATGACCACCAGCCCACGATCGCCCAGGTGGAAGCAGATCGCGTGCTCGTGCCCGTGCTGATCGGGCTCAGACTTTCCGGCAAGTTCGTCAGCGGCGAAATGATGGATCAAGTAGGCATTCGTGTCACAATCCAGTCCGTCTAGAACGCCGTATTCAACCCAGGAATTCGGCAGTACATGCTCAATGCTGGTGCCCGGTACCACACCCGTAGTGAAGGCCCGGCCTTCAATGACGATGGGCGCTTCAGAAATTACCGATTCTACCTTCAGGGCTCGCAGCCCACGTCGATCCAACGCGGTGCCGACTTCGGCAAAGCTGCCATCCATGTTGCGGAGATAGCGATGGCAGAAACCGTCTTCCCCGGCGACGTGCAGGCGCAAATCTCTGCGCATCCCAGGCGCGCTGAGTCTCCAGGAATTCCCATCAGGCCGCCGATATGGTCGTAGTGGCCGGGGCTGATAATGAGCGGGTCCACCTGGGCGACATCGATCTTCAGAATTTCGAGGTTATCCGTGTAAACGCCGGGCGTGAAGCCGAAGTCGAGCAAGTAGCGACGGGTTTCCAGACCTTTGCGGGGCTGGATGTGCAATGCCAGCCCCCACTCGCTTTCCAGGGTCCTGCCTTACTGTGCCTCAGGAAATCCCACGCGGCTGACCGCGAGACCGGGCGCCTGGGCTCCCCGAA
>DATKFJ010000007.1:0-7171 GCA_035511435.1 Acetobacteraceae bacterium
TTTTGATTTGTTACCACCAGGTGTGACCATATCGATAGTACTGATCTGAAATCCCATCAACTTGTCGATAATCTGGTCGAACTCTTCCTTGCACGCGCGGGAAAGAACATGCAAAGCGCTTCGGTAGCTGTGAACCTCATACCGATCGTGGAAGCCGACCGGAAGCAGCCCCGGCACGTCAGGGTCACGCGCCGAAATGACAGGGACATTGTCCAATCCGGTATTGGAAGCCTGCGGCCGAATCGTCATGCGTCAACCATTTCACGAAACGGTCGCGGGATCTATTGCTGATGAAATTGCCGACTTGCGCCGACGGCCAGGGCCGTTCTCCCTTTCCATATCTACGTCGTCGACTGAGGATGCGCCATCAAGCCCTGGCTCTGCCTGACCTCGTACCACAGCACATCGCGCGCGACATCCATGTAGTCATGCCGCAGAATGTTGCCGATGCCGGCCACTTTCGGCCACGGAATTTCCGGATTCCCGGCCTTCAAATTCTCGGGCAGGTGGCGGCTGGCTCCGAGATGATTTCGATACTTCGCTCGACCAACCATTGCTTGCGTTTGTCAGCCTCGAAGGCGGCGAGCGGCGCGCCGGCCATTTCGTCGCGGATGATCCTGATTGCATCGACAACACTATCTGCGTGTTCTGCGTGAATCCACTTCTTATCTGCGTTAAATGCTTCCTTGACGTGCAACCCCGCAAAGCTTGCAAACTGAGTCGTTCGTTAACGAACCGTCTCATTCTCCACGTTGCATTTTCATGTAAACGCGCACTGAGACAAAGCCGAGACAGCCACCGTTCCCGCCAATCCGCTCGTCCCCCCCCCGAACCCCACACCGCCCCAAACTCGTTTGATATCGAAGTATGTTTCACATGAAACATACCAGGAACATCGGCCACCACCCGTCCCCCACCCCATCTCCCACACACCCAGCTTGACGCCCCCTCCCCCGCCCGCCACTTCTACCCAGCCATGCCAACCCGCCTGATCATCGACCACCGCACCGCGCCGCCGCGCCACCCCGAAAAGGCGCATCGGCCCGACAACCCCATCCAGCGCAAACCACCCTGGATCCGCGTCAAGGCGCCCAACCACCCGATCTACCTCGAAACCCGAGACCTGATGCGCGCCAACAACCTCGTCACCGTCTGCGAGGAAGCCGCCTGCCCCAACATCGGCGAGTGCTGGTCCCAGCGCCACGCCACCATGATGATCATGGGCGACACCTGCACCCGAGCCTGCGCCTTCTGCAACGTGCGCACCGGCCAGCCCGACGCGCTGGCCGCCGACGAACCCGCCCGCGTCGCCGACGCCATCGCCAAGCTCGGGCTAAAGCACGTCGTCATTACCTCGGTGGACCGCGACGACCTGCCGGACGGCGGCGCCGCCCACTTCGCCGCCACCATCCGCGCCATCCGCGCCGCCACCCCGGCAACCACGATCGAGGTCCTGACCCCCGATTTCCTGCGCAAGCCAGGCGCCATCGAAACCGTCGCGGCCGCCCGCCCCGACGTCTACAACCACAATCTGGAAACCGTGCCGCGGCTGTATCCCACCATCCGCCCCGGCGCGCGCTACTTCACGTCGCTGCACCTGCTGCACCAGGTAAAACAGCGCGACCCCGGCATCTTCACCAAGTCCGGCCTGATGGTCGGCCTTGGCGAATCGCGTATCGAGATCATGCAGGTGATGGACGACCTGCGCGCCGCGGAGGTGGATTTCCTCACCATCGGCCAATACCTCCAGCCAACGGTAAAGCACGCCGCCATCGATCGCTTCGTGACACCTGAAGAATTCGCCGACTATGCCGCCCTGGCGCGCGGCAAGGGCTTCCTGCTCGTGTCAGCCACGCCCCTCACCCGCAGCTCGTACCACGCGGACGCCGATTTCGCCGCGCTCCGAGCGGCACGACAGGCTAAGTTGCCCGCTCAGTGACCAGTCGTCCCCCCACCTGTCATCGCCAGCAGTCAAGCGACCCGGCAATCCCGGTCGGCGGTCGCGCCGGCGTTCCGACCGGGACCGCTCCGTCGCCGCACGCCCCCACTTCGACCGCCCCTGCCTCGTCCCGGCGCGACCCGCCGTGACAGCGCATCGGACCACCGCCCACGCGACGCCGGCAACGACGCACGCCTGATGCCCACCCACGCCGAACGCCAGATCGTCCCGTACCGGCCGGACCAGGTGTTCGACCTCGTCGCCGATGTCGGCAAATACCCGCAATTCCTGCCCTGGTGCGTCGCCGCGCGCGTGCGCAGCCGCAGCGGCGACGAACTGGCGGCCGATCTCACCATCGGCTTCGGCCCGTTCCGAGAATCCTTTCGCAGCCGGGTCACCCTGGAACGCCCCAGGCGCATAAAGGTGCGCTACGAAAACGGCCCGTTCCGCTACCTCAACAACCAGTGGGAATTCCTGCCCCACCCGCAAGGCTGCGAGGTGGACTTCTTCGTCGACTTCGAATTCCGCAGCCGCATCCTCCAGGCGACGATCGGCGTGGTGTTCAATGAAGCGGTCCGCCGCATGGTCGGCGCATTCAACAAGCGCGCGCGTCAGGTCTACGGGCCGCCTGTCGCCACCGACACGGCGCCCGACGCCGTCAAGAGCTGACATTGGCCCCGCCGGCGGATGGGCAAACCACCGGCCGCGGCGGATTAGCGATCTATTAGCCTCGGGCTGCCACGCTGGTGGGACATCAGCACCCAGGAAGGTCCATCATGCGTATCCTGCTCGCATTGCTCGCGTTGCCGCTGTTCGTTGCGTCCGCGCATGCCCAGACAGCCGCAACCAGCACGACCACAAAACCGGCGAACGCCCACCATACGATGGATCAGCGCTTCCAGCAGGCCAACGTCACGCACGACGGCCATCTGACAGCGGACCAGGCGAAAACCGGCTACAAGTCGATCGCCCGCCACTTCGCTGCTATCGACCAGGACAAGAAGGGCTACATCACGGAGGCAGACATTCGCGCCTTCGATAAGACGCAACGCACCCTGCATCAGCAGGCCGCGGCGACCAAGCACACCACCACCAACTGACATGCCGCAAGGCAGAACAGCGCAGCACCTTCCGCCTTCGTTGTGCCGCGGAATGCCCTGCCCGGTGCCGCCCTACGCTGTCGCGTGCGATCCGCTCGGCCCGTAGGCTTTCAGGAAAATATCCACCGTCGCGGCCACCGTGGCGTCGATCTCCGCCTCCGTCGGCGGCGGTGTGAGACCTAGCGTCGCGCGCAGGTATAGGCCGCTGCGCAACAGGCCGATGAACTGATCGGCGGCGATGGCAGGGTCCGGCACGGCAAGCCGTCCGGCCATGGTCTCCGCCGTCAGCCACTCGCCGAACACGCGACGGAACACGCCCGGGCCGTTGTCATGGAAGGCGCGGCCGAGTTCCGGGAATCGCACGCTCTCGCTGATCACCACACGCTGGATGGCCAGCGGCCGCTCCTCCAGCAGAAAGCGCAGCGTCTGCCCGGCCAGCGCAGTCAGCGATGCCCGCACGTCGGTCTCGTCACCTGGCAGGAAGTTCGACACCACGATGTTCTGCCGGCACGCCTCGCCGATGATGGTGGCGAACAACTGGTCCTTGGAACTGAAATAGGCATATAGCGTCGCCTTGGAGACGCCGGCAGCGCGGGCGATCGCGTCCATGCTGACCGCACCATACCCCTGTGCCATGAACAGCGCCGTGGCCGCATCCAGCACCAGCTGGCGCTTCGGTGACTCGCTGTCCTGGCGTAATTCTGCCAATTCGCTCATGGCTGCTAATTGGGCCAACGGCCACTCGGTTTGCAAGGGCCACAGCAAATTAAACTAGACTGTTCAGTTTACCCTTGACGGCGCCCAGCAAATGACCCATGGTCGTTGATGAACTGGACCGTTCAGTTCACAGGAGCCCAGAATGAACGCCATCACGGAACAGCCGGTGCCACTGTCAGCGGACACCCAGAGCCGTGCCGCGCCGCCCCGACCCGCGCGCCGGCTGCGGTGGCTATGGCGGCCCGTCGCCGCCCTGGCAGCGGTTGTGGCGATCGGCGTTACCGGCTCCTGGTGGTTCACCGAGGGCCGCTACATAGAAAGCACCGACAATGCCTACATTCAGGGCGACATCGCCGTGCTGGGCCCGCGGATAGAGGGCGACGTCGTCGGCATCAAGGTGGCCGACAACCAGCGCGTCCATGCTGGCGACCCGCTGATCGAGCTGGACCCCGCCGACTGGCAGGCCCGCCTCGCCCAGGCCACCGCGACCGCCGCCGAAGCCACCGCCGCCATCGAAACAGCCGAGCGACAGGTCGACCAGCAGCAGGCGACCATCAATGCCGCGGAGGCTGCCATCGAGCAGGCGCAGGCCGGGCAGACGCTAGCCAGCGCGGATGCGACCCGTTCCGGAACGCTGGTATCAGGTGGCTGGGCCTCGCGCCAATCCAACGACCAGGCAATCGCCGATTCGCGCAAGGCCAATGCCGCGGTGATCTCGGCGCAAGCCCAAAAAGCCGCCGCGCAACAGCAGCTTGCGGTGTTCCAGGCGCAGGTCGTCCAGGCAACGGCGCGCCGGCAGAACGCCGCCGCCGCGGTTCAGCTGGCCAAGAACAACCTGACCTACACGGTCATCCGCGCACCGTTCGACGGCATCGTCGGCAATCGCGCCGCGGAGCTGGGCCAGCACGTCCAGCCGGGCGCGCAGCTCATCGCGGTCGCCCCGCTGCCCGATAAGCTCTACGTCGTTGCCAACTTCAAGGAAACGCAGCTTCGCCACATGCACGCCGGCATGAAGGTCGAGTTGACCCCCGACATCGACAGCGACGCGGTGGTCGATGGTCGCGTTGACAGCCTGGCGCCGGCCACCGGAGCGCTGTTCAGCCTGCTGCCTCCGGAAAACGCCACCGGCAACTTCACCAAGGTGGTGCAGCGCGTGCCGGTGAAGATCACGCTGGATCCCGCCCAGGCCGCGCATGCCGGCTGGCTGCGCGCCGGGCTGTCAGTGACCGCAGAGGTGGATACACGCGGACCGGATGCGCAGCGGCTTGGCTTTTTCGGCGCCGCCGCGGCCACGTTGGGCCACGTGTTGCAGTGAATCCCGCCGCGGATCGCCTGAGCTGGCGACAATGGGTCGGCTTCATGGCGATGGTCGTCGGCATGTTCATGGCGATCCTGGACATCCAGATCGTCAGCGCCTCGATCTCCGACATCCAGGCCGGTCTTGCCGCCAGTCCTGACGAGGCATCCTGGGTCCAGACCAGCTACCTGATCGCCGAGATCGTGATGATCCCGCTGTCGGGCTGGCTGTCGCGGCTGTTATCCACGCGCGTGCTGTTCGTCGTGAGTGCACTCGGCTTCACGCTGTTCTCGCTGGCCTGCGCAAGCGCCTCCGGCCTCGGCGAGATGGTGGTCTACCGCGCCGCGCAAGGTTTCATCGGCGGGGCGATGATCCCGACGGTGTTCGCCACGACCTTCCTGCTGTTCCCCAGCGAGAAGCGCACCCAGATGTCGGTGCTGATCGGCCTCACCGCGACTCTGGCGCCCACCATCGGCCCGACGCTGGGCGGCTGGCTGACCGACGAGTTCTCCTGGCATTGGCTGTTCCTGATCAACGTTCCCGTCGGCCTCGCGCTCGCGGCCGCAGTTTGGGCCTGGCTCGACATCGACAAGCCGGACTATGCGCTGCGTCACAACTTTGACCTGACCGGCCTGCTCCTGATGGCGGTGTTTCTCGGCGGCTTAGAATACGTGCTGGAGGAAGGCGACCGCTGGGACTGGTTTTCCGATCCGACCATCGCCTGGACGGCCGTCGCATCCACTGTTGCCGCCGTGCTGTTCTGCTATCGCATGCTGACACGGCGCGATCCGCTGGTGGAACTGCGGGCATTCGCCAACGCCAACTTCGCATTCGGCTCGATCTTCAGTTTCGTACTCGGCCTCGGCTTGTATGGCTCTGTGTATCTACTGCCGCTGTTTCTGGGCCGTGTGCGCGGCTACGACAGCCTGCAGATCGGCGAGACGATGTTCGTGACGGGTGCTGCGATGTTCCTGTCCGCGCCGATTGCCGGACTGCTGATGCGCGTGATGGATCTGCGCGTGATGCTGGCGATCGGGCTGGGGATGTTCGGCGCCGGACTGTGGTGGATGGCGCATCTCACGGTCGACTCCGCGTTCTGGGAGTTGTGCTGGCCGCAGGCACTGCGCGGTGCGTCCATGATGTTCGTCATGCTGCCGGTCAACCAGATAGCACTCGGCCGCCTGCCGCCTGCGTCGGTGAAGAATGCATCGGGGCTGTACAACCTGATGCGCAATCTTGGAGGTGCCGTCGGCCTGGCGCTGATCAATACGCTGGCGACGTCGCGCCTGGCAGTGCACACGGAGCATCTGGCCGAGCAGGTGACATGGTCGCGGCCCGCGGTGACGCAGGCTCTCGGCAACATGACCCAGTTGCTGACGGCGGCGAAATCCGGCGACGCGCATCTCGCGTCACTCAAGCAGATCGCGATGTTGGTGCAGCAGCAGGCTCTGACACTGACCTACAACGACGTGCTGCTGATGATGGCCGGCTGCTTCTTCGCGGCCCTGCCGCTGACGTTGCTGCTGGCCAAGCCCGCGTCGGGCGCGGCGGCGGAGGTGCATTGACCGCTATGCAGGCAAAGAAGCCACCGGCCGCCCAGGCTGATGTGCCCAACACGAAAGGCGAGCGGCGCGGCGGCTTACCGGACTAAGGAGATGCCCGGCTCATCTCGCCCTGCCTGGCGCAATCACTCGGGGAAGTGATGCGACAGCAGGAGTTGATGACGGAGTGCTGCATAGCGCAGACGTAGTTGCAAATATGTTACGGTCTGCCGCGCACGTCATTCCAGCGATCATCAGTCCGGCGCGAAACGCGACTAATATTCTACTCCGCGAAACTCCGTGTGCACTTTGTGAAACTCTGTGTCCGACTTGCCTGCTTCGCTTGACGACTGATCCGATCGTCAGCGCAGAAACGGATTGCCCGCGCGCTCCGCGCCGATCGTTGAGCCGGGACCGTGGCCGCACAGGAACGAAAAATCATCGCCGAGGGGAAGCAGCTTTTCAGTGATGGCGCGGATCAGCGCGTCGTGGTCGCCATAAGGGAAGTCGGTGCGGCCGACGGATCCCTGGAACAGCACGTCGCCCACCACGGCAAAGCGCGCGGCATGATTGACGA
>DATKFJ010000008.1:0-6949 GCA_035511435.1 Acetobacteraceae bacterium
TGATCGGCCTGGTCGGCTCGATGCTGTACCTCGACTGGCTGCTGAGCCTAATCGCGGCCGCGCTGTACCCCCTGGCGGCCGTGCCGATCCAGCGCATCGGCAAGCGCATCCGCCGCGCCTCGGGCGGCATGCAGGAGCGCATGGGCGAGACCGCGGCGCTGCTGAACGAAAGCTTCGCCCAGGCCCGCACGGTGCGCGCCTACCGCCTGGAAGCAGCCGAGACCCACCGCGCGGAAGACGCCTTCGCCCAGCTCTACCGCGCCCTGTTGCGCATGACCAAAAGCCGATCCCGGGTCGATCCGGTGCTGGAAGTCCTCGGTGGCGCGGCGGTCGCCGCCGTCATCGGCTTCGCCGGCTGGCGCGCCGCGATCAGCTCGCAGACGATCGGCAACTTCACCGGCTTCGTCGCCGCGCTGCTGATCGCCTCGCGTCCCCTCCGCGCCCTCGGCTCGCTCAATGCCGCGCTGCAGGAAGGCCTGGCCGGCCTGGTGCGCGTGTTTGCCGTGGTGGATGAACGACCGCGCATCGCCGATGCACCCAACGCCGTGCCGTTGCCGGCGGGACGCGGCCATGTCGAGTTCAACGACGTGCATTTCCTCTACCCCGACGGTCGCGTGGCACTGGCCGGCCTCAGCTTCACCGCCAGCCCAGGCACCACCATCGCCCTGGTCGGTCCATCGGGCGCCGGCAAGTCCACCGCCCTCGCGCTGATCCCGCGCCTGCACGATGCCACCGCCGGCACGGTCAGCATCGATGGCACCGACGTACGCCGGGTCACCCTCGCCAGCCTGCGCGACGCCATCGCCTACGTCGCACAGGACACGCTGCTGTTCGACGACACCGTCGCGGCCAATATCCGCATGGGCCATCCCGACGCCGTCGATGCCGACATAGAGACAGCCGCCGATGCGGCAGCCGCCGCCACTTTCATCGCCGCGCTGCCTAACGCCTATGCCACCCGGGTCGGCCCAGGCGGGCAGCGTCTGTCCGGCGGCCAGCGCCAGCGGGTGGCCTTGGCTCGCGCCCTGCTGCGCAATCCGCGCATCCTGCTGCTGGATGAAGCGACCAGTTCGCTCGACACCGAAAGCGAGGCAGCCATCCAGGTCGCCCTCGGCCATCTGCGCCAGGGCCGCACCACGATCGTTATCGCCCATCGACTGTCCACCGTGCGCGATGCCGATCTGGTCGTCGTCATGCAGGACGGCCGGGCGGTGGAGCAGGGAACCCATGCCGCCTTGCTCGAGCAGGACGGCCTCTACGCCAGGCTGGTCCGCAGCCAGGCGCTGGTCCAGTAGTGTTCCTGTAATGTTTGCGCGTGTACCATTCCATGCTATGCGCGGTCGCCTGTATCGGTCATGCTGACCCTGCCAACAGGCCTCTGGTATGAACGACCATACGACGACGGAACTGCCGCCTGGGAACACTGCCAGGGGACAGGTGCGTCCGGACCAGCGGGACGCGCTGTTGACAAGACCCCGTGGCCGACGAGTGGCGCGTGCGCAATGGGTTCTGCTGCTGGTGGTCCTGGTCGCTGTCATCGGCGCCACCGCCTACTGGCTCGCAACCAAGGATCAGGCGACCACGGATGATGCCTACACCGACGGCCACGCCATCACCGTGGCGCCGCAGGTGTCAGGCACTGTTGTCGCCCTGGACGTGAGCGACAACCAGCGCGTCAATGCCGGCGACGTGCTGATCCAGATCGATCCGCGCGCCTACATCGCCGCGCGTGATCAGGCACAGGGCAGCCTGCAGGTGGCCCAGGCGCAGCTTGGCAACGCCCGGATCAACCTCGATTGGGCGCGGGCGGCCTATCCGGCCCGGCTCGCCGCCGCCCAGGCGCAGCTGGCGGCGGCCCAGGCCACCCACTTCAAGGCCGAAGCCGACGCGCGGCGCCAGCGCGGCCTGCCGAAGCAGGCCACTATGCAGCAGGACGTCGACAACGCCGAAGCCGCGCTGCGCTCCGCGGATGCACAGGTCGCGCAGGCCCAGGCCGGGGTGCGCCAGGCCGAACTGGTGCCGCAGTACGTCGGCCAGGCCGAAGCGCAGGTGAAGCAGCTCGAGGCGCAGGTCACACTCGCCCGCGCGCAGCTTGAACAGGCAGAGCTGAACCTGTCCTGGACCAAGGTGACCGCGCCGCAGGATGGCTGGATCACCAAGCGCAACGTCGAGCAGGGCAATTATGCGCAGTCCGGCCAGTCGATCTTCTCGATCGTCACGCCGAACATCTGGGTGACCGCCAACTTCAAGGAATCGCAGCTCGCCCGCATGCGCCCGGGCGAGACGGTGGATATCAGCGTCGATGCCTACCCGGATCTCAAGCTGACCGGCCATGTCGACAGCGTCCAACTCGGCTCGGGCTCGCGCTTCACCGCGTTCCCCCCGGAAAACGCCACCGGCAACTTCGTCAAGATCGTGCAGCGCGTTCCGGTGAAGATCGTGATCGACAGCGGCATGGACCCGAACCTGCCGCTTCCTCTCGGCTTGTCCGTCGTGCCCACCGTGCGCCTTACGCCACCGAGCCAGGCCGGTGCGGCTTCCTGACAAGACGACCGGCCGCTCCGCATGAGCGACTGGCGGGATGCAACTTGGCGGCCCAGGGGAAGCGTGTGGCTGGTCGCCGGTGCGGCGACCTTGGCGCCGTTCATGGAGATCCTCGACACCACCATCGTCAACGTCAGCCTGCCCAACATCGCGGGCGCACTCTCGGCAAGCAATGACGACGCAACCTGGACGCTGACGTCCTACCTGGTGGCCAACGGCATCGTCGTGCCGATCGCGGGATGGCTGGGCCGCCTGATCGGACGCAAGCGATACTTCCTGATCTGCATTGCCATGTTCACGGTCTGCTCGTTCATGTGCGGCATCGCC
Source organism: Acetobacteraceae bacterium (assembly GCA_035511435.1). Lineage (GTDB taxonomy): Bacteria > Pseudomonadota > Alphaproteobacteria > Acetobacterales > Acetobacteraceae > JAMXLO01. Next base: position 2,872 of record DATKFJ010000008.1, read on the forward strand.
ACCAGCCTGCCGCAGCTCGTGGCGTTCCGGCTGTTGCAGGGATTGTTCGGCGGCGGACTCCAGCCCGCGCAGCAATCGGTCATCCTCGACACATTCGAACCCTCGCAACGCGGCCGTGCATTCTCGCTGGTGGCGATCGCCGTCATCTTCGCACCGATCATCGGCCCCACGCTGGGCGGCTGGATCACCGACAATTACTCCTGGCGCTGGGTGTTCCTGATCAACGTGCCGGTCGGCATCTTCGCATTCGTCTCGGTGCTGCAGTTGGTCGAGGATCCACCTTGGGTGCAGCGCGATCGCGCGCACCTGCGCGACATCGACTATGGCGGCCTGGCATTGATCGCCCTCGGCCTGGGTTCGCTGCAGATCATGCTGGATCGCGGCGAGGACCTGGACTGGTTCGGTTCAACCACCATCCAGATCTTCGCACTGCTGGCCGCGGTGGGTATCGTCGGCGGCATCGCCTGGCTGCTGATGGTCGAGAAGCCCGTGGTCGATCTGCGCTGCCTCAAGGACCGCAATTTCGGCGTCGGCGTGATCATGGTCTCCGGGATCGGAGCAATCCTCTATTCCAGCAATGTCCTGATCCCGGTGATGGCACAGCAATGGTTCGGCTACACCGCACTGCTGGCAGGACTTCTGCTGTCGCCCGGCGCGGCCGTCATGATCGTCTTCATCCCGATCGTCGCCAGGGTGGTCCTACCGAACATCTCGACGCGCTACGTGATCGCGTTCGGATTTTTTGCCCTTGGCTGTTCGTCGGCGTTCGCCTCGAGGCTGACGCCGCAGATGGATTTCTGGACGCTCGCCTTGTTCCGCGCGTTCCAGACGGTGGGGCTGGCGTTCCTGTTCGTGCCAAACAGCACGCTGTCCTATTCAAGCTTGCCGCGCTCGCTGAATGCCGATGCCACCGCGCTCTATTCCATGTTCCGCAACATCTCCGGTTCGATCGGGATCGCAGTCGTCACCGCGATGGGGGCAGAGCGCATGCAGGCGCACCGCGCCTATCTCGCCGGCCATCTGAGCCCATTCGATCAGCCCTACCAGGAGTTGCTGTCGCGAAACACCCATGCGCTGGAAGCGATGGGGCAGACGCCACTCGGCGCGCATGACGCGGCGATGGGTTTGATCAACCAGACGCTCAACCAGCAGGCAGCGATCCTCTCGTACACGGACCTGTATGCCTACGCGGCGGTTGCCGCCTTCTGCATCGTCCCGCTGACGCTGCTGTTCCGCTCGGGTGTCGCCGGCCGCCCACGGTAACGATGACGCCTCGCCAGATGGCGCATCACTTGTCTCCGCAAGCCGCACACCGGCCAGCAGACCATCCCCTCTCCCCGTGCCAGGCGGCCCGTGTAACATCGCCCACGAAAAAGCGATCGTCGCATTATCGAACAGCGCGGACTTCGCTGATCGCCGCCATTCCGACACCGACCATCACGGCCACTTAACCTCCGGCGGCAGGCTCATCAGAATCGCCTCGACATTGCCGCCGGTCTTCAGCCCGAACAGCGTGCCGCGATCGTGGATCAGGTTGAACTCCACATACCGCCCACGTCGCACCAGCTGATGCTCACGCTCGTCCGCCGTCCAGCTCTCCCCCATCCGCCGCCGGACGATACGCGGGAACACATCCAGGAACGCCGATCCGACATCGCGGGTAAACGCAAAATCCGCGTCCGCATCGCCGCTGAAATGATGATCGAAGAAAATACCGCCGGCCCCGCGAGGCTCACCCCGATGCGGCAGAAAAAAGTACCGGTCGCACCAGGCCTTGAACGCGGCATAATAACCCGCGTCATGCCGGTCGCACGCCGCCTTGAACGCAGCGTGGAAATCCGGCGCGTCCACCGCCGCCTCCGCCGCTTCCGGCCGCATCGGCGTCAGGTCCGCGCCGCCGCCGAACCAGCCTTTCGTGGTGATCAGCATCCGCGTGTTGAAATGCGCCGCCGGCACGCGCGGACTCCGCATATGCGCGACCAGGCTGATACCGCTGGCCCAGAACCGCGGGTCCTGCTCCGCCCCGGGGATCTGCGAGCGGAACTCGGGACTGAATTCACCCCAGACGGTGGACACGTTCACTCCCACCTTCTCGAACACGCGCCCGCGCATCACGCTCATCACTCCCCCACCACCATCCGATCCCCCGCCATCCGCTCCCCCGCCATCCACTCCATCCGCTGTCGGCCGCTGCCATGCTGTGCGGCCAAACCGGCCGGCCGGACGCTCTGCCCCCGGACCATCGGCCGCGGCATCCTCGATCGCCTCGAACTCCGCGCACAGCCGATCGCGCAGCGACTCGAACCACGCCCGCGCCGGCTGTTTCAGCGACAGGTGTGGCAGCGGTGCAACGGGTTCCAAGGTGGATTGCGGCATGGGGGCTTGTTCCTGACCAGTCGGTAGGTTAGCCCGTGCCCGCGGCGTGTTGCAGGGGTGCTGGCACGACCTTAGTATGCGCGTTGTCCGCGGCCGCATTCGGCCGTCTGGGGCTGAATTACGGGCAGGCCTGGGGGTCCGTCCGCGGTTTGGTGCGTCCTGCGCCACGCCGGAATTGCGATTGTATCGAGGGGAAGATGTCTGATCTGTCCACCGCCTCCGTCATTCATCATGGCTACCCTGACGTCACCAAGCGAGATTTCCTGAAACTGGTCACCGGCGCGAGCGCAGCCATCGGCACCGCCGCCATCGGCTGGGCCTTCATCGACTATATGGACCCCTCCAAGGACGTCCTCGCGGTGTCCTCGGTCGAGGTCGACCTGACGCCGATCGTCGAAGGCCAGGGCATCACCGTGCTTTGGCAGGGCAAGCCCATCTTCGTCCGCCACCGCACGCCGGTTGAAATCAAGTCGGCCGAAGATGTGCCCTTGTCCCAACTGATAGAACCGCAGCCGGACTCGGACAGGGTGAAGGCCGGCCACAATCCGTGGATCGTCCTGATCGGCATCTGCACCCACCTCGGCTGCGTGCCGCTCGGCAACAAGCCGACCGATCCGCGCGGCGAATGGGGCGGCTGGTTCTGCCCGTGCCACGGCAGCCAGTACGACACTTCGGGGCGCGTGCGCCACGGTCCGGCACCGCTCAATCTGTTTCTGCCGCCCTACGCCTTCGAATCCGACACCAAGATCAAGCTCGGCTGACGCGGCAGCCGCCGCAATCGACAGGGATTCCGCCATGGCCGCTCAGCACGAGAGCAACTTCAGCAATCCGGTGATCAACTGGATCGACACCCGTCTGCCCATCTTCACGATGATGCAGAAGGAATACGCCGTCTTTCCCACACCCAAGAACTTCAACTACTTCTGGAATTTCGGCGCGCTCGCCGTGGTGACCCTGGTGATCATGATCGCCACCGGCATCTTCCTGGCGATGAACTACCAGCCCAACACCGAACTCGCCTTCGGCTCCGTCCAGCACATCATGCGCGACGTCAACTACGGCTGGCTGATCCGCTACGTGCACCAGAACGGCGCGTCGATGTTCTTCGTCGTCACCTACATCCACATCTTCCGCGGCCTGTACTACGGCTCCTACAAGACCCCGCGTGAGCTGCTGTGGATGATCGGCGTGGTGATCCTGCTGTTGATGATGGCGACCGCGTTCATGGGCTACGTGCTGCCCTGGGGCCAGATGTCGTACTGGGGCGCCACCGTCATCACCAACCTGTTCTCCGCCTTCCCCATCGTCGGCCATCCGATCGTCACCTGGCTGTGGGGCGGCTTCAGCGTCGACAACCCGACGCTCAACCGCTTCTTCTCGCTGCACTACCTGCTGCCGTTCGTCCTGGTCGGCGTGGTGTTCCTCCACGTCGCCGCGCTGCACGTCGTCGGTTCCAACAATCCACTCGGCATCGACGTGAAATCGCCGCAGGACACGCTGCCGTTCCACCCGTACTACACGGTGAAGGACAGCGTCGGCGTGTGCGTGTTCCTCCTCGTGTTCGCGGTGCTGGTGTTCTTCGCGCCCAACTTCCTCGGCGACGTCAACAACTTCATACCCGCCAATCCATTGCAGACACCCTCCGACATCGTGCCCGAATGGTACTTCCTGCCGTACTACGCGATCCTGCGCTCGGTGCCGA
>DATKFJ010000009.1:0-16322 GCA_035511435.1 Acetobacteraceae bacterium
CTCACGAGAGAAATCCGCAGTGCCGAACAGCATATCCCACCAGGGTAGAACCGCGCCGTAGTTGCAGCTACGCAGCCCCGCGGCCAGCAACCCATGATGCGCGCGATGGAACCGCGGCGAGATCAGCAGCCGCTCGCCCAGCCAGCCGAACGACACGCGGGCGTTGGCATGCGACAGGCTTTCCAGGAATCGCAGCACCAGCACCAGCAGGGGAAACTGCATCGGCGGCACGCCGATCGCCAGCGCGATCACGCCGAACCATAGCGCGCTGATCAGGTCGTCCAGCACGTGGTTGCGGTCGTCGGACCAGAACGTCATCTGCCGCTGCGCGTGATGCAGTGAATGCAGCGCCCACCACCAGCCGAACCAGTGCGACAGCCGATGCCGCCAGTAGTCGGCGCAGTCCAGGATCACGGCATACACCACGAAGGTCAGCACCGGCTGCCCGAGCATGAAAGGCAGCAGACGCTCCAGCATCGGCGGCACCCAGCCATGATCGGTCAGGAACCCGTTCAGCGCCACCTGCACGCGATAGAACAGCACGAAGGTGAACAGCGGCAGCACGCCGACGCGCGAGATCACGGTGTACAGCACATCCACCCACACCGCCCGCGCATCCGGCCAGCGCTCCACCGGACGCCAGCGTTCCAGCGGCACGCAGACGGCGAAGGTGATCGCCACCTGGCACGCGCCATACACCGCGAACAGTGCCCAGCCGTACGACACGTCCTCCCACTGCATCATGCCCGTGGCGTAGAGCAGCGGGATCAGCAGGTGTTCCTGCAACCAGCCGGCGGCGAGGTCGAACGGGTCACCCATGGCGTCAGCGTGCCGCCACGCTTGCGGTGGCGTTCGCCTGGGGGCTCAGGAAGATGCCGTGCGGCGAGCGGCCGACTTCGATGGTCTGGTAATCGCCGGTCTTCGGATCCAGCACGGCCACCTTCTCGGCGAAGCGCCGCGTGATCCACAACTTGCCGTCGGGCGCGAAGGCGATGTCGTCCGGGCCGCCGGGAATGCTGTAGCTGCGGATCAGCGCCAGGGTGGACGCGTCGAGCGATGTCGTCGTGCCGGCGACGCGGTTGTTCACCCAGATGATCTTGCCGTCCGGCGACAGGAACAGGTTGTGCGCACCCTTGCCGGTATGGACGCGCCTGACCACCCGGCCGTCCGCCGGGTCCACCACCGCGACATAGTCGATGCCCATGTCGGCGACCAGCACCTTGCCATCGTGCCACATCACACCGGCCGGCGTGCGGCCGACCTTCTCCTTCCAAAGGATCTCCAATTTGTTGAGATCGATCGCCACCAGGCTGTCGGTTTCCTGCAGGCTGACGAACACGCGGCTGGAATCCGGTGCGTAGGCGAGATGGCTCGGCATCGACGTGATCGGGAAGCGCTTCAGCAATTGCATGGTGGCGGCGTCGTAGATGTCGATCTGATTGCGCGCCAGGCCGTTGACCACCAGGAACCGGCCGTTCGGACTGAAGCCCAGTTGGTAGGGATCGGCCACCGTCATGCGCTTCTGGATCGCCGCGGTCATCGGATCGAGGAACAGCATCTGGTTGCCGACGGTGTCGCCGACCAGCAGGCTCTTGCCGTCGGGGCTGAGTGCCACGTGATGCGGTTCGCGCAGCACAGGGATGCGGCGCAGCTCTTTCTCGGTGGTCATGTCGACCAGGCTGATCGAGGCGCCGCCGGAGTTGATCACGAACGCGATGCCCGACGCGGCTGCCGGATTGGCGCCGAGGATCAGCAGCGGCAGGAGGACAAGGAAGAGCATCGTGGCAAGCCGGTTCCAGCGGATCCTGGGTCCCCGCGTTTGCTGGGATGACGGAAAGGCGCGCGGGGGTGACGGCAAAGGCGACGACACAATGCGGCGCGAGTTAAAGCGAGGCGACATAAGGCAGGACTGGGACGACAGACGGGACTGGGATGACGGCATGGTTGCGAGTCTCGTGCGCATAGGGCGCGGCTCCGGCTGGGACAGGCGCGTGCCTACGCCACCTCACCCGCGTCCAGCAAGACTGGCATTGCAACAGGCACCGCCTCACGCTCGCGTGCGCCGCGCGCGAAGACCGCCGTGGCAAATGCGAAGAACACGCAGCCGGTGGTCGCGATCAGCACGTTGTCGGTATAGGCGTGCGCGGCGAAGGCCAGGAACACCAGCCGCATGATCACCTTGTCGGTGTGGCACAGACGGCGCGTATGCTGCATGACCCACAGCACGAACAGCACGATCAACAGACCGCGGCCAAACTGGCCACCCTCGACCAGCATGCGCAGATATTCGTTGTGCGCGGCCCTGGTCTGGATCAACTGCGCCAGTTCGCTGGTCTCCGGGATGATGGCGTTGCCCGCGCCCACGCCCCAGCCGAACCAAGGCGATGTCGCGGCGGCCTGCTCGAACGGTGGCCACAGCAGGTCGCGACCGCTGAGGTTGCCGGCCTGGGTGCTCATGACGTTGAACAGGCGCACCTCGGACAGCTCGCTGGCCAGCATGACCAGCAGCGGCACCAGGCAGGCAGCCACCAGCAGGGGAAGCATCCGGCGCCGGCGGGACAATACCGGGGACCGCAGGAACGCGAGGGTCAGGCAGGTCACCGCGACCGCGTAGGCGAGCGGGGCACGCGCGCCGGTCAGCACCATGATCAGGAAGTTGACCGCCAGCAGGCCGAGCCAGCTGGACCGGCCCTCGCGATACAGCTCGATCAGGCAGGCATAGATCGCGGCGAGGCAGAATCCGGCGAGGAACGCCGGATGGCCCAACGCAGCCAGCCGCTCCCCACCGCTATCGACGAACAGTGGCCGCACGCCGGCGAGCGCCAGCAGCGCACCGGCGGCCACGGTGAGCAGCGGTATCCAGGCTGTCATGCGGATCATCACCTTGCCCCAGTCGCAGGACAGGCGGCTGAACGCGAAGGCGAACGGCGCCGCCGAGCCGACCAGGGAGCGCAGGCTCTCGGCTTGCGTCAGGTCGGGGTGCAGGCCATGCGCCAGCCCGACGACGAACATCGCAAGGAAGGCGAGGCCCGGGTTGAACACGTCCAACCTGGGGCCGTAGCGCACGATGCACAGCAGGGAGAGGCCCAACTCGGCTGCCTTGACGGCTGCAATGACGGGCTGGAACGTCGCGGGACCGAGCAGATCTCCCAGCGTCATTTCCAGTGTGCTGCCGGCGATCAGCAGCCAGGCGGCGCAAAACACAACTGTGTGACGAAACGCGAGGACGGCGACGCCGGCCGCGGCGGCGATGGCCAGCGGCGCCCAAAACAATTGTGGGGCGAACACGGCACCGGCGCCGGTCGCGGCGATGACGGCACAGGCTGCCACGGTGAGCGGAACGGTCCACTCGGCCTGGCTGGACCAGGGATTCGGCAACGGCGCGCGCGATGAGTACGACATGCGCCGCAGGGCAACACGAAATCCCTACCAAATCACTGTAGTGGGTGCGTCACGGATGGCAGTCCGGCTGGCTTTCTGCCGCGTGCCGACCCACCGCCGTTGCGGGTCCAGGGCACGCTTCGCAGGCATGACGAATTCGCGGCGGCTCTGCCATACTCGTCTGCGGTTATTCCTGCGTGCCTGTTATGGCTCGTCGCATCGGTCGGGGGAACGGACAAATGAACGAATTGCGCGTCGTGGCGACAGGGCTGTGTTTTCCGGAAGGGCCTGTCGCGATGCGGGATGGCTCCGTCGTGCTGGTGGAGATCGAACGGCAGACCGTCAGCCGTGTGCTGCCGGACGGCACGGTGCAGGTTGTGGCGCGGACGGGCGGCGGGCCGAACGGTCTGGCGGTGGGGCCGGACGGCGCGTTCTACATCTGCAACAACGGCGGCTTTGCCTGGCGGCTGGAGGAAAACCTGTTCCGCCCGGCCATGATGGCGTCCGACTATGTCAGCGGCCGCATCGAACGGGTCGATCCGAACACCGGCGCGGTGAGCGTGCTGTACGACCGGTGCGGCGGGCAAAAGCTCAACGGCCCGAACGACATCGTGTTCGACGCGCATGGCGGGTTTTATTTCACCGACCTCGGCAAGACGCGGGCGCGCGATCGCGACCACGGGGTGATCTATTATGCGCTGGCAGATGGTTCGAAGATCAATGAGGTGGCGTTTCCATGCCTGACGCCGAACGGCATCGGGCTGTCGCCGGATGATCGTGTGCTGTACGTCGCCGAGACCGAGCCTGCGCGGCTCTGGGCGTTCGACATCACCGCGCCGGGGGTGGTGGCGAAACAGGGCTGGCCTTCGCCGAATGGTGGCCGGCTGGTCGCCGGACTTGGCGGGTTCCAGCGTTTCGACAGCCTGGCGGTGGAGGCCGGCGGCAACATCTGCGTCGCGACCCTGGTGACCGGCTGCATCAGCGTGTTCGCACCCGACGGCAGGCTGGTGCGGCAGCTGGCGATGCCCGATCCGGTGACCACGAACATCTGTTTCGGTGGCGCGGACCTGCGAACGGCGTTTGTCACGCTGTCGGGCACCGGGCAGTTGGTCGCGATGGATTGGCCCGAGGCAGGATTGAAGCCGGCGCACGACGGCTGAAAGCTTCTCGCAATCGCTGGTGGATTACCCCGATGCTGATTTTGTCAGCAGAGGGTCGGTGCCGGTGGGAATGTCGTCATACTTCGATAAAGCCGCCGCGGAGCCGCGGTCATTTGCGGCGGGCGATGCGGTGCCATATTCCGGCATCTATCGGGTGAAACATCAGCAACGGCATGCCGCGGAGCACGATGTGACATGCGTCTCCGGCCGCAACTTTCCATCGTGCCGCGAGTGCGGCGCCGATGTGCAATTCAAGCTGCTTCAGGCGGTGCGCCTGATCGACAAGCACGAACTGTTTCGCACGCAGCGGACGCCGATGCGATCGGGGACATCGCAGCCGTGGTGGGATGGCAGCGTGCTGAACGGCGAGACCGAGGTGTTCTGACGGCGGTTTGGCGAGCCGTGCGTCGCTGATTGGTGCGGTGCTTACAGCGGCAATCAGGCCGCGCGGACCAACCGATGCTGCTTGCGGCCGGCCGACAGCTTGATCGCATTGTCATGCAGATCGGCCGCCGTCACCGCCCGGCCCTCGTCCGTGACCGGCACGTCGTTGATGCGCGCGCCACCGCCGCGGATCAGCCGACGCGCCTCGCCATTGCTGGCTGCAAGGCCGGCGATGGTGAACAGGCGGAAGGCGGGGATGCCGGCTTCCAGCTCACCACGCGGCACGTCGACGCCCGGCAGCGTGTCCGCTGCCTCGCCATGCTCGAAGGCGCGCCGAGCGGTTTCGGCCGCGGCGGCGGCGGCATCGGTGCCGTGCGCGAGTCGGGTCGCCTCGGTCGCCAGCAGCTTCTTCGCCTCGTTGATTTCGGCCATGCCCAGTGTCTCGATCCGCGCGATTTCGGGCAACGGCAGGTCGGTGAACAGCCGCAGGAACCGGCCGACATCTTCGTCCTCCGTATTGCGCCAGAACTGCCAGTAGTCGTACGGCGACAGCCGGTCGGCGGTGAGCCACACCGCCCCCTGCGCGGACTTGCCCATCTTGGTACCGGACGCGGTGGTGATCAGCGGTGTGGTCAGGCCGTGGACCGCGTGGCCGTCGGTGCGCCGCGTCAGTTCCATGCCGCAGACGATGTTGCCCCACTGGTCGGAGCCGCCGATCTGCAGCGTGACCTCGTAGCGGCGGTTTAGCTCGCGGAAATCGTAGCTCTGCAGGATCATGTAGTTGAATTCGAGGAAGGTCAGCGGCTGCTCGCGCTCCAGCCGGATGCGTACGCTGTCGAAGCTCAGCATGCGGTTGACGGTGAAATGCGTGCCGACATCGCGCAGCAATGGGATGTAGCCGAGTTTGCTGAGCCAGTCGTCGTTGTTGGCCATGATCGCATCGGTGGGGCCGTCGCCGAAGCGCAGGAACGGATCGAAGCAACGACGGATGCCGGCCATGTTCGCGGCGATCTGCTCGTCGGTCAGCAACTGGCGCGATTCGTCCTTGCCGGAGGGATCGCCGATGCGCGTGGTGCCGCCGCCCATCAGCACCAGCGGGCGATGGCCATGGCGCTGCAAAAGTCGGAGAATCATGATCTGCACCAGGCTGCCGACGTGCAGGCTGTCCGCGGTGCAGTCGAAGCCGATGTAAGCGGTCACTGTGCCGTCGCGCAGCGCCGTATCCAGCGCCTCGGTGTCGGTGCACTGGAAGACGAAGCCGCGTTCGGTGGCTTCCTGGAGGAATTCGCTTTTGACCATGGCGCGGCTCGTATCAGCAGGTAGGCTGGGGCTAGCACAGACGGCGGCGGGGGAAAATGCTGCGCACGATCGGACTGATGAGCGGGACGTCGCTGGATGGCGTCGATGCGGCCTGGCTCACCACCGATGGTGAGCGGATCGGCGAGTTCGGGCCGACACTGACCCTGGCATACGATGAACGCCTGCGGGCGGACCTGCGGCGCATTCTGGACCAGGCGCCGACACTTCGTCCGGACGACCCCCGCCTGAAGACGGCGACGGCGCGCCTGACCGAGTATCACGTGCGCGCGGTGGCGGCACTGGGACGGCAGGCGGACCTGATCGGGTTCCACGGCCAGACGATCCTGCATCAGCCCGACAAGCGGCGGACCTGGCAGATCGGCGATGCCGTCGAACTCGCGTGGCGCACCGGCGTCCCGGTGGCGTGGGATTTCCGGTCCGCCGATGTCGCGGTGGGCGGCCAGGGTGCGCCGTTCGCACCGGTCTACCATGCCGCACTCGCCCGAGGCCTGGCGACGCCGCTTGCGGTGCTGAATATCGGCGGCGTGGCGAACGTCACCTGGATCGGTGCGGATGGACGTCTGGTCGCCTTTGATACCGGGCCAGGCAATGGGCCGCTGGACGACTGGATCGCGCGCCGATCGGGCGTCGCGTTCGACCGGGACGGGGCGATCGCGCGGTCCGGGCGTGTCGACCCGGTCGTGCTGCGCCGATTGCTGGCGCACCGCTATTTTTCCCTGCCGCCGCCGAAGTCGCTGGATAGGCTGGACTTCGCCGCTGCGCTGGCCGCCAGCGGCCTTGCCGCGCTGTCGCCGGCCGATGGCGCCGCGACCCTGGTTGCGTTCACCGCCGGCGCCGTCGCCGCGGCACCGCTGCCGGCGCCGCCCCTGCGCTGGGTGGTCAGCGGCGGCGGACGCCACAACCCGGCGATCATGGCGGCGTTGCGCGACCTGCTCGCAGTCCCGGTCGATCCGGTGGAAGCACTCGGCTGGAACGGCGACGCGCTGGAGGCACAGTGCTTCGGGTTCCTGGCGGTGCGCACCAAACTCGGCTTGCCGATCAGCTTCCCCGGCACCACCGGCATTCCGGTGCCGATGCAAGGTGGCCGGATGACCTCGCCGACGCCGGGATGATACCACCACAGCGGAGACAAATGCCGGCGCGCGAGGCGCCCGCGAAGCTCTGGCTGGTCACCGCCATCATGGCGGCAGTGATCCTGTATGGCTCGTTCTATCCGTTCGAGTTCCGTATCCTGCCGCATGGCATCGGCCCGGTCGCGACCTTTCTGGAAAGCTGGAACGCGCGACCCGGTCGGGGTGATTTCATCGCCAACATCCTGCTGTATCTGCCGTTCGGCTTCTTCTTCATGTTGGGCTTCCGGAGCGAACCGCGCATGGAACGGGCGCTGTTCGTTGTGGTGCTGGCCAGCGCGCCGATGTCGCTGTCGGTCGAGCTGACGCAGTACTATGTGGAGGGCCGGGTAACGGCGGTCAGCGATTTTTATACGAATGTGCTGGGGACTTTGCTGGGTGCGCTGGCGGCGCGTGCCATCGGCGCCAGCTTCAATCTGCCATATGTCGGCGAGGTTTCGGCCCAGCCTGTTCCGACTTTGCTGATCCTCGCATGGCTGGCGTACCGGATGTATCCGTACGTGCCGACGATCGATCTGCACAAGTACTGGAATGCCTTGAAGCCGATCGTTCTGACACCATCGCTGACCGGGGAGGACCTGTTCCGAGAGACGACGATCTGGCTGACCCTGTATGCCGTGATCGACGCGGTCATTGAGCGGCGGCGATCGGTCTGGCTGGCGCCGCTGTTTGCCGTCGTCATGCTGTGCGCCAAGGTGCTGATCGTCAACACGGTGCTGCGGGTCGCTGAACTTGCCGGCGCCGGTGTTGCGTTCGCGGTCTGGCTGGTGCTGATGACGCTGCCGCTGCCGCTGCGGTTGCGGGCGGCGATAGTTGGCATCGTGCTGTGCGTCTACGTGATCGTTCTTCGACTGGAACCATTCGCGTTCCAGGCATTCGCACGGCCGTTCGACTGGATACCGTTCTTTGGGCTGATGCACGGATCGCTGCAGGTCGACGCGCTGGCGTTCCTGGAGAAGTTCTTCCTGTACGGCAGCATGCTGTTCCTGCTGGGCGAAGCGCTGGGACGCCGATTGCCGGCTGCGATCTTCGTTGCCGTGCTGCTGTTCTCGACGAGTTGGGCGGAGCTTTATCTGCCGGACCGATCGGGCGAAATCACCGACGCACTGATGTCGGTGATGATCGCCGTGGTTTTCGCGCTGCTGCCGACCGGCCTCGGCGCACCGGGGCCGGCTGCCGTGCCGCGACTGTCGTCGCGCGAGCGACAGCTGCGCGAGTGGCAGCGCGCGCAGGCACGGTCGATGGGCGTGAAGCTGGAGTGACCGCGACCACTCGCGAGCCACCCGGCAATCTGGCACTGAACGCCGTCGCGGCCAGCCTGCTGGCGATGGCGCTGCTCAGTGGTGCCGGCTTGTGGTGGTCGGGCGTCCTGACGCAGCCGCTGTGGTCCGTTGAGCTCGGTCAGCAGGCCGCGGTTCTTTTGGCAGCGGCGTTGGTTTTGACGGCGTTTTGTGTTCGAGGCGTGCCGGTTGGAGCGCTGCGCGGCTGGCCTTGCCTGGCCGCGGTGGTTGCGGTCTGCGGCGTGGCGATCTGCGGCGCGGGTGCCGTGCTTGCGGCGGGGCCGATCGCCGCCTGCTGCTTCATCGCCGGTCATGCCGTGCGCCTGGCTGCCGGCGTGCGCGGTCGCGTGGACCCGGTGCTATGCTCGGTGGTTGGCCTGGGTGTCGTCGTGCTGCTGCTGGTTGCCGTGGGGCTTTCGCAGGTGCCGATGCTGCCGGCCTTCTGGTCGGTACTCGGCGTGTCGGCCGCACTTCTGCTGTCGCGGCGACTGCGCAGGCAGATGGCGCTGAGTCTCTGCGGTCCGGGGACGCCTGCCGACTCCTGGGGATTGCCGCGGGCCGGGTGCGCCTGGCTGATCCTGTTCGCCCTGCTGTTCTATTTGGCCCAGGCCGCGTTGCCGGAGCGGCTGTGGGATGCGTTGGCGATGCACCTGCTGATCCCGAGCCAGGTACTGGTGTTCGGGCATTGGGGATATGACCCGAACCAGTTCGCGTTCGCCTTCTTTCCGTTGGGCGCCGACTACCTGTTCGCCTTCGCATACGCACTCGGCGGTGAAGCGGCGGCGAAGCTGATCAACGTGCTTGCCCTGGTGGCGATGCTTCTGCTGCTGGCGGATATCGTGCGGTCATGTTGCCGACCCGCATACGCGGAGCTTGGCGTGCTGCTGCTGCTCAGCCTGCCGGTGACATTGCTGTGCACCGCATCGACGATCGTCGAGAATGTGCTGTGCCTGTTGATCCTGGGCTCGGTCCGCGCGCTGCTGCTGATGGAGGAGGAGGCGTCCCAGCGCATGCCGCTAATCGCGCTGTGCGTGCTGCTGCCGGCGATGGCGGCGGTCAAGTTGCATGGAGCGGTGGCAGCGCTGCCCTGCGCGGGCATTGCACTGATGCGACTGCGTTATCGCGCCCTGAGCCGAGTGGACTGGATGGCGGTCGCCGTTGTCGCACTTGTGGCCGGCGTGCTGGGCATCGCTCAGTACGCCTACGCGTGGCTTGCGACCGGCAATCCGGTGTTCCCGATGATGAACGAGCTGTTCCGTTCGCCGCTTTGGCCGCCGACGGCGTTCGAGGATGCGCGCTGGCAGGGCCATCTGACGTGGGACCTGCTCTATCGGATGACGTTTCACAGCGGCGCATTCATGGAATGCTACCCGGGCGCCATAGGCTTTGCGTTCATGGCGTTGTTGCTGCCGGGCGTTGTGGCCACGGTTCTGGTGCCGCGGCCGGCGCCCGTCGTGAGCCTGGCGGTGGCTGCGGTTTATCTGGCGGTCGTGGTCCCCCAGGTGCAGTACATCCGCTATCTGTATCCCGTCATGCCGTTGCTGCTGGTGCCATGCATGCACGGGCTTGCGGTGATCGGCACGCGGAGGCGGCTGCGCCTGGCGGGCGGCACCATCGCCGCCGCGGTGGCGGTACTCGGCTGTTTCGTGCTGCCGTCCGGGGCCTGGACCCTGAAGGCGGCCGATTTGCGTGCGGATTACGACCCGGCTGCGCGCCACGCGATGCTGGTCGAGCAGGTGCCGACTCGACTGGCGACCGAGACTGTCAATGCGATCGGCAGCGGGTTGCCCCGGGTGATCTACGGCGGCGAACCGTATGGCGCCTTGCTGCGCGGCACGCCGATCTACACGAACTGGTACAACCGTGCCCTGCAATCGGCTGTTGTGGCAGCCGCGGACCCGGACGCCGTCACGGCAGTGCTGGACCGGCAACGGCCAGACTTCGTGGTGGCGCAGCCTGCATCGTCGGACCCGTCGGAACGGCGGGTGGTTGGCTACGCGGAGCATCGCGGCAGGCGCGTGGCCACGATCGGTACCGTGGTGCTATGGCAGATCGCACCGCTGCACTGATGACGGGATGGCGACCTTGGCAATTCCGAAGCGCCGCTGGAGTGGCGTTTCCGGACGGTTGGCAATGTCGACACCAAGCGCCGCCAGCAGCAACTGCACGCCGACAACGAGCGGCAGCACGGCAAGCATGACTGTCCCGGTCGATGCCAGTTGCCCGGTCGTCACCGATCGGACCCAATGCCAGATGCCGAAAATGATGCCGAACAGCACCAGGGGCAGACCCGCGAGCGTCTCGATGGAGCCCATGTTGAAGTCGCGCAGCAGGTAGAGATAGAAGAACCGCTTGACGATTCGGATGGCGAAACGTCCGGGAAATTGCAGCAACACGCGTGAGATTTTCAGGTTGCTGGTTTCATCGGCGTAGAGGGTCGGCATCGCCACGTCCATCACCACGGCGCGGATCGTGGCCAGCCGGAACAGCATGTCGCATTCAAAGAAATAGCGCGGATCGAGCCGATCGAGCGGCAGGCGCGACAGCGCGACGCAATGGATGGCAGTATAGCCGTTGGTGGGATCCATGATGTCCCAGTAACCGCTCGCCAACTTCATGATGAACGACAGCACTGAATTTCCGGCCAGCCGGACAGCAGGCATCGCGGACAAAGAATAGACGTCGAAGAAGCGATTGCCTTTCGCGTAGTCCGCCTGCCCCAGCACCAATGGCGCAACCAGTGCCGACAGGTAGGCCGGGTTCATCTGGTTGTCGCCGTCCAGCTTCACGATGATCTCGTAGCCGTCTGCCAGGGCGCGGCGATAGCCGGCGAGCACCGCTGCGCCCACGCCTTGATTGTCCGGCAGGAACACTACCGTGACGTCGATATCCCAGGGTGTTTCCTGCACGAAGCGGCCGGTGTGCTCGGGGCAGCAATCGTCGATCACGTAGGCATGTTGGACGCGGCCGGCGAGCCCGGTCAGGACCGTCGCAATGTGCTGCCTGACCTTGTAGCACGGAATGACCACAGCGATCGGCAGCAGCGCTTCACCACGGGCCTGCATTTGTGATGCATAGCGGAGGCATCATATCGGATGCAACTAGAGGTAGGGGATGGGGTGGCGCAGGGCAACCGGCCGAATGCTGGCCAGCCGGGCGTTCCTGTGAGCGCGAGGAACGCAGCCTGAGTTGCCCGGCATTGCTCTTCGCTTCGCTTGTCAAGCACCGGGCGCCAAACGCCGCGCCGGTGCTCGAAACGACAGCGGCGACGGTGGAACCACCGTCGCCGCTGCAACCCACGTCTGGCTGGCGTGGTTTAATCCGCGGCGAGCGCCATCTGCCGGCGGGCGATGGACTTGCCGCAATGATCCTCGATTGCCTCGGCCACCTTGTCGGCATGGTCGGCGAACACGTGGTCGGCACCCTCGAAGATGCGGTAATCGACGCTGACGCCCTTCTGGGTGTTCAGCTTGTCCACCAGCTTGCGCACCGCTACTTCCGGCACGAGTTCGTCGGTGTCGCCGTGGACCATCAAGCCGCCGCACGGGCAGGGCGCGAGGAAGCCGAAATCGTAGTGGTTCGCCGGCGGCGCGACGCTGACCCAGCCGGAAATCTCCGGCCGGCGCATCAGCAACTGCATGCCGATGAACGCACCGAACGAGTATCCGGCGATCCACAGACCGCCGTGGTTCGGATTGACCGCCTGCATCCAATCGAGCGCGGCAGCCGCATCGCCGATCTCGCCAATCCCGCCGTCATAGCGGCCCTGGCTGCGACCGACCCCGCGAAAATTGAACCGCATCACTGAGCAGCCCAGCCGCTGGAACGATTGATACATCGAGTAGCTGACCCGATTGTTCATCGTACCGCCGTGTAGCGGATGCGGATGAAGAATCAGGGCGACCGGTGCACCACTCTCCTTGGAATGGTGGTAGCGGCCTTCCAACCGGCCGTCTGGGCCGGCAAACATCACCTCTGGCATGGCGTCCCGAAACCGCTTTCCTCTAGTGTCGGACGATGTCTGACTGGGTGCCCTGCTGACACCCCGCCGCCACGGTCCCAAAAAACCTACAATCCCTCGCCCCAACCTGATCGGGTCCACAATAGAATAGAAACTCGGTCCCCGCTTTTCAGTTCCGCGTGAATTCTTGACCTGTGAGGTCGGAATAGTTAGCTTTCATGCAGCGGCACTGGGGCCGCAAGGATTGTTTCCTCCACCTGATCGTCTGGCCCCCCGAATGGCCTGCCCTGGGATTGGGCTCCAGCTCCCAAGGCCCGCATACTATAGAGTAGGTGGGACGATCTGTCATAACGGAATTGTCGCATGGCTTTCATGTTCTTACGTGACACGATCCGGACATATCGAGAACGCGACCCTGCTGCGCGCTCTTCGCTGGAAGTGCTGCTGTGCTATCCGGGCGTGCACGCGGTCGTGTGGCACCGGCTGTCGCACTGGCTTTGGGAGCAGGAATTCCGTCTGCTGGCGCGGTTTTCCTCGCAGATCGCCCGTTGGCTCACGGGTATCGAGATCCATCCGGCGGCCAAGCTGGGTCGCCGCTTTGTGATCGATCACGGGATGGGCGTGGTGATCGGCGAGACCGCCGAAGTGGGTGACGATTGTTACTTTTACCACCAGGTCACCCTTGGCGTGGCCCGTACCATGGGCGGCAAGCGGCATCCGACGGTAGGCAACAACGTGATCATCGGCGCCGGCGCGAAGGTGCTGGGGCCGATCACGGTGGGCGACAATGCCCGGGTCGGCGCGAATTCCGTCGTGCTGGAGAACGTGCCCGCCGATACCACGGTGGTCGGCATGCCCGCCCGCCCGGTGGACCGCGTTGTGCAGCGCGGCCGCTCCGCTCCAGGATTCGATCCGTATGGCATCCCGTGCGACGGCGAGCTCGATCCGCTGCTGCACGACCTTGACCAGATGCACTGCGCGCTGGCCGATCTCGAGGCTCGGGTGACGCGCATCGCCGAGGCGCAGATGCAGCAGCGCCAGGCGGCGGCGGAGTAGGGGCGATGCAGCTTTCCACCCGCGGCCGCTACGCCGTGATGGCGATGGTGGACCTGGCCACCCGCCAGACTCTCGGCTGCGAGTGCGGGCCGATCTGCCTGGCGGAGATCGCCGCACGCCAGAAGCTCAGCCAGGCGTATCTGGAGCAGCTTTTCGGCAAGCTGCGGCGGGCCGGGCTGGTGGCTTCGGCGCGGGGTCCGGGCGGCGGGTATCGGCTGGCGCGGGGGTCCGATGCCATCGCGATCGCCGCCATCATCGCGGCAGTGGATGAACCGATCCGTGCGACCCGTTGCGAGGAAGGCAGCGTCGGCTGCCTGGAAGTTGCCGGTTCCGAGGTACTGGGCCGTTGCCAGACACACGATCTGTGGGAGGAACTTGGCCGGCAGATCCGGTTTTTCCTGGACGGCGTTACGCTGGCCGATGTGGTGGCTGGCCGGGTGCGGGGCCGCGCCGTGCCACTTTCCGCCGTACCGGTGACCGGGGGGCCGCTGGCCGAGGCGCCGGTGGCCGAGGTGCCGCTGGCCGAGGCGCCGGCGGGGAGCCTGGCGGCGGAATAGCCATGCACTATCTGGACGCCAACGCCACCGAGCCGCTGCGTCCCGAGGCGCGTGCCGCCATGCTTGCGGCCATGGCGGTGACCGGAAACCCGTCGTCGGTGCATGGCGCGGGCCGGGCAGCCCGGCGGATCCTGGAAGACGCCCGCGAGTCGCTTGCCGCCCGATTCGGTGCGCTGCCGGCGAATCTCGTGTTCACGTCGGGCGGGACAGAGGCCGATGCACTGGCGATCCACGCACTTGGCATTGGCCGCCGGTTGATCGCCTGCGCCACGGAGCATGACGCGGTGCGTTCGGTGACCGCGGCGGCGAGCATCCTGCCGGTCGACCGGAATGGCGTGGCCGATCTGTCCGCCCTGGCGGCATTGCTGGCGGACCAGCCGCCGGCGCTGGTGTGCCTGATGCTGGCGAACAACGAGACCGGCACTGTACAGCCGATCGTCGAGGCCGCCGCACTGTGTCGGCGCCATGGGGCTTTGCTGCACGTCGATGCGGTGCAGGCGGCCGGACGGATGGACGTCCGGTTTTCCGCGCTTGGGGCACATGGCCTGGCGCTCTCATCGCACAAATTGGGCGGTCCGGCGGGCGCCGGGGCCTTGCTGCTGGCGCCCGAGATCGCCTCGATCGTCCCGCTGATCGCCGGCGGCGGGCAGGAACGCGGACGGCGTGGCGGCACCCCTCCCCTGCCCGCGATTGCCGGTTTCGCTGCCGCGGCTGCTGTCGCTGTCACCGCCGCACCTCTGGCACCGCTGCGCGATGCCGTCGAGGTCGCCGCGACGGCGGCAGGTGCGCTGGTCTGCGCCGGCGGGGCGGAGCGGTTGGCCAACACCACGTGCCTGGCACTTCCCGGCGTGCGGGCTGATGCGCAGGTGATCGCGCTCGATCTTGACGGAGTCGCCGTCAGCGCCGGTGCCGCCTGTAGTTCCGGCAAGGTGGCGGTGAGCCACGTCTTGACGGCGATGGGGCTCGGTCCGCTCGCCGGCCAGGCGATCCGCGTCTCCCTGCCGTGGAATGCGACCGCCGAGTCCGTGGCTGGTTTCGTGGTCGCGTACCGGCGCATGGCGGACCGGCTGCGCGACTCGCTGGCGCCCCGTGCCGCCTGAACCCACATTCCCCGCATGACCAGTTCCGCCACGCCTCCGCGCCCGAACCGCCCGGTTTATCTCGACAACCAGGCCACGACCCGTTGCGATCCGCGCGTCGTGTCCGTGATGCTGCCCTGGTTCAGCGAGCACTACGGCAACCCGCACAGCGTCGAACACGTGATGGGCATCGAGGCGGAGGCCGCGGTCGAGGATGCGCGCGGCCATGTCGCGGCGCTGATCGGCGCGGATGCCAAGGAGATCGTGTTCACCTCCGGCGCGACGGAGAGCAACAACATCGCCATCAAGGGGGCCGCGCGGAACGCACTGCGCGCCGGCAACGAACGGCGCCGCGTGGTGACCGTGGCGACCGAGCATAAATGCGTTCTGGAATCGGTGGCCGATCTGGCCGATGAAGGGTTCGAGCCGGTTTTCCTGCCGGTCCGCCCGGATGGGCTGCTGGATCCGGACGCCCTGCGTGAGGCGCTGACCGTGCCGACCCTGCTGGTCAGCGTCATGGCGGTGAACAACGAGATCGGCGTGGTGCAGGACATTGCGGCGCTGGCCGCGATCGCCAAACAGGCCGGGGCACTGTTCCACACCGACATTGCACAGGCGACCGGCAAGATACCGGTGGACCTGAATGCCTGGAAGGTCGATCTGGCCTCGATCAGCGGCCACAAGATTTACGGGCCGAAGGGGGGTGGCGCGCTGTATGTCCGTCGCCGTCCGCGCGTGCGGCTGGTGCCGTTGTTTTCCGGCGGCGGCCAGGAGCGTGGCCTGCGGTCCGGCACCCTGCCCGCCCCGCTGGTTGTCGGTTTCGGCGAGGCGTGCCGGCTAGCCCAGGCCGAGATGGCGGACGAAGCTGGCCGGCTGGCCAGTTTGCGCGATCGGCTGCTGGACCGGCTGCGCGCAGCGATCCCCGAGATCGTGGTGAACGGCGACATGCAGGCGCGTATTGCGGGCAACCTGAACCTGACCTTCCCCGATGTCGCCGCGAGCGATCTGATGGCG
>DATKFJ010000010.1:0-2314 GCA_035511435.1 Acetobacteraceae bacterium
GCATGTGAGAGAGCCAACCAATCGATTGCAGGAACCTCTCGCGCAGGCGCGGCTCGCGCACGGAATGCGAGCGCCGATTGGAGGAATCTGACGATGACAAAGCATGGCGCTGTTGCGCTGGAACGGCCGCAGGGTCCGGCCTCGGAGACCTCCTGCTACACCGACATGATCCGGACTCCCGGCGGTACATTCCGTATGGGGTCGGACAGGCATTATGCGGAGGAGGCGCCAGCCCATCGCGTGACAGTGGACGCCTTTTGGATCGATCCGGCTCCGGTTACCAACCGTGAGTTTCGCAATTTCGTTGCGGCGACCGGTTACGTCACCTTCGCCGAGATCGCGCCGGATGCGAATGACTATCCGGGCGCTCTGCCGGACATGCTCAAGGCTGGATCGCTGCTTTTCAATCCACCGAAGCATGCGGTCGATACGAAGGACTGGGGGCAGTGGTGGACATTCAAATTCGGCGCCAACTGGCGGCGGCCGTATGGACCGCGCAGTTCAATCAGCGGGCTGCACAATCATCCCGTCGTGCACGTCGCGTTCAAGGATGCATTGGCCTACGCGCACTGGGCCGGCAAGGACCTGCCGACCGAGGCGGAATGGGAATTTGCGGCGCGCGGCGGCCTCGACGGCGCCGAGTACGCCTGGGGGGATGATTTCGCGCCCGGCGGCCAGCAGATGGCCAACACCTGGCAGGGCGCATTTCCGCACGAGAACCTCAAGCTGGATGGCTACGGGCGCACGTCGCCGGTGGCCGCATTCCCGCCGAACGGCTATGGCGTGTACGACATGATCGGCAACGTGTGGGAATGGACGACCGATTGGTACTCGACCAAACACGAGCCCGATGCCGCCAAGGCCTGCTGTATTCCGGAGAACCCGCGCGGTGGGGGCGAGCAGGCAAGCTACGATCCCGGCATGCCCAACATCAGGATTCCTCGCAAGGTGCTCAAGGGCGGTTCGCATCTGTGTGCGCCGAATTACTGCCGGCGCTACCGCCCGGCCGCACGTCACCCGGAGCCGGTGGACACATCGACGAGCCATGTGGGATTCCGCTGCGTTGTTCGTCAATCGGCACCGTCGCGATGACCGATGCCGAACCGCAAAACTGGGGTTGATGCCCAAGCTGGTCCTGGTACTCGGCGCATCGCTGATCGCAGCCGGCGTGCTTTGGCATGGCGTTACAGTGGAGGCGCTCGATCGCTTCTGGCGCGACCTGGCGGGCCGACCGAGTGGGCCGATGGCGTTTCGCTTCATCCTGCAGGCGTCGATGGCTGCGATCGCGGCCATCCACGACGGCGTCAAGGACGCACGGGCCGGGCGCGCGCCGTATTGGTGGACCGTCGTACGAAATTCACACGACCGCGTCGAACGGCTGAGCGAAGGATTGACCGCGACAGCAAGGATCATTCTGCTCGGGCTGGCGATGGACGTGATTTACCAGTACCTGGTATTCAAGACGTTCTATCCGGCGGAGGCGCTGGTTGTCGCCCTGCTGCTTGCTTTTGTTCCCTACCTGCTGATCCGTGGACCGGCGACGCGTATCGTGCGCTGGCGGCGCCGCACCGGGCAACATCCGATGACGGCCCCGACACACTTCGGGTCCATGTCGGAACGCATCTGTCGCGCCGCCATATCACGGGGGAGTTCGCAATGAGCGATCCCTCGCCGACTATCGGGCCGCCGTCTGCGAGCAGAGCAACGCTCGCCGATCCGACCAGGGGCAGGTTCGAGGTAAGGGTAACAGCGGACACTCATTTCGGCTGGATACGCACGCGGCTCAGCGTCGAACGCACGCTGATGTCGTGGGTACGCACGGCGGTCTCGCTAATCGGGTTCGGCTTCGCGATCGTCCAGTTTTTGGATCGCATGCAACAAATGCCCGGCGTCATCCCGCCGCGCTTTCCGGATGCGCCGCGGTATCTGGGACTTGCGCTGATCTTGTGCGGCATCCTGGCGCTTGTGGTGTCGATCTGGGAGTACTACTGGGCACTGCGTTATCTATGGGGTGGCGACTTCACTCCCATCGCGGGCGTGACCAAGGAAGGCAGACAGACGCCGATCGTCGCGATCGCAGTCCTGCTGATCTTGATCGGCACGTTCACCTTCGGTGCCGTCCTGCTGCGCTTCGTATAGCATGCCCTGACCGCTGGCATGCCAACCGCGACGTCGCTCTGAAATTACCAAAACCCATCAAAGGAGATCGAGATGGCCAAAACGGATAAGCCGAACATCCTCATCCTGTGGGGCGACGACATCGGGATATGGAACATCAGCCACTTCAGCCGCGGCATGATGGGCTACCAGACGC
>DATKFJ010000011.1:0-5870 GCA_035511435.1 Acetobacteraceae bacterium
TTGACGCTGCGATCCGATCCAGGTGCGGTCGATGGATTCTTCACGTTGCCGTCCTGGGATGCCACCGCGTTCAACCGCGCGAAATGGTACACCCCGCTCGACAATCTGATCCACTCCGATGCCACGGCACCCGACTGGGACTTTGCCGACTTCTTCCCCAATATCGCCAAGATCCATGTGATCGACGGTGAACAGATCGGCGTGCCGATCACCATTGAGTTGCAGGCACTGTTCTACAACAAGGCGATGCTGGCGGCGAAGCAGTTGTCACCGCCGACGACGCTGGACGCGCTGATGGACAGCGCGGCGAAACTGAAGGACGCGGCGCAGGACGTCTCCGGCGTCGTCACGCGCGGCGACGGCGTGCAGGCGGTGTACACTTTCTCGCCGTTCCTGTTCGCGTTCGGCGGCCGATGGCAGGATGACAAGGGCAATCCCGAACTCGGCAGCACCGCCATGGTGAAGGCGCTGAAATACTACGGCGACCTACTGCGCGCCGCCGGCCCGCCGAACATCCTCGGTATGCAATGGAAAACCACCTACCCGCTGTTCCAGCAGGCGCGCGCGGCGATGTTCATCGATGCCACGAACTTCCTGACATATTTCAAGGACCCGTCGCAGTCGCGCGTGGTGGATCAGGTCGCGGTCGCGCCATTGCCGGCGGGGCCCGGTGGCGCGCACAGCACGGTGATTTCGTGGGGACCCGCGATCGCAGCATCGTCGAAGCAGCAGGCCGCGACGTGGACCGCGATCCAGTGGCTGACCTCGAAGAAGATGATGATCGCCTCGACGCAGACCACGCATCTGCCGCCATCGCGACAGTCGATCTACAATAGCGACGTCTACACGCAATCGGTGCCGCCGGACATGATTCAGGCGACCAAACTGGAAATCCCCAACGCGGTGCCGAACGGCGCCAATCCGCTGGTGGTGCCGGTGCCGGAGGTGCGCGCCGCGATCGGCGAGGCGATCGTCGCGGCGCTGCAAGGCGGCGATGCGGAAAAAGCCGCGAACGCCATGCAGAAGCAGGTGATACAGATCCTGAATGGCTGAACGCCGCGCGCGCCGCAACCTGACACCGCTGCTGCTGTCGCTGCCCGCCCTTGTCGTCATGGCGGCGGTGATGGGATTCCCGCTTCTCTATCTGTGCTTCATGAGCCTGCATCGCTGGTCGATGGTGGGGTTCGAACCGCCGCGCTTCATCGGCCTGCACAACTTCACCGCACTGGTTGACGATGAACGCTTCACCGACTCGCTATGGCGCACGCTGCTGTTCACCGCCCTGGGTGTCGCGTCCAACATTCCCGCCGGCCTTGGCATCGCATTGCTGCTCAACCAGCGTTTCTTCGGCCGCAATCTGCTGCGCGCGCTGATGATCCTGCCGATGGTCGCGACGCCGGCCGCCATGGGCCTGGTGTGGGTGGTGATGCTTGATCCCACACTCGGCATCGTGCGCTTCATGTTCCGCGCCATCGGTGTTGCCAACCCGCCGCTGTGGCTGTCGGACCCGTTCTGGGTGCTGCCGACGCTGGTTTTCGTCGATGCCTGGATGTGGACGCCGATGGTGGCGCTGATCTGCTTCGCGGGCCTGGCCGCGCTGCCAGCCGAACCATTCGAGGCAGCGCGCGTCGATGGCGCGTCCGCCTGGCAGCGCTTCCGTTTCATCACGCTGCCGCTGCTGATGCCCACGCTGCTGGTCGCGGTCATGCTGCGCGTGATGGACCTGCTGAAGGTGATCGACATCGTGTATGTCATGACCGGCGGCGGTCCCGGCCATGCGTCGGAGACGATCAACGTCTACAACTACCTGGTCGCGTTGAGCTACGACCGGATCGGCTACGGCGCCGCAGTGGCGCTGGTGCTGTTCGCCATCGTGCTGCTGTGCACGGTCGCCCTGGTACACGCACGGCGGCGCACCGCATGAGGCAGCGCCCCGCCACCACGCTGACCGCGCTGGCAAGCTGGCTGATCGTGTTGGCGTTCATGGCGCCGTTCGCCTGGATGGTGCTGGGCAGCTTCAAGACGACGCTCGACTTCCTGGCCTATCCGCCGGTGTTCGTGTTCCGCCCGACGCTGGACAACTACCGCCAGGTATTCGCCGACAATTCATTCCTGCGCTACCTGATGAACAGCACCATTGTCGCGGCCGGCGCCACCTCGATCGGCCTGCTGCTGGGCATCCCGGCCGCCTATGCACTCGCGCGCTGGCGGCAGACGGCGCTGGGCATTCTGCTGCTGGCGGCGCGGATGGCGCCCGGCATCGCCTTCCTGATCCCGCTGTTCGTCATGTTCCTTCAACTGCATCTGGTGGGCAGCTACACCAGCCTGATCCTGAGCCACCTGATCTTCACGCTGCCGCTGACCGTGTGGATGATGGTCAGCTTCATCGAGGCGGTGCCGCGCGAAATCGAACAGGCCGCACTGATCGATGGCTGTTCCGTGCTGGGCGTCATCCTGCGCGTCATCGTGCCGCTGACCGCGCAGGGGATCGCCGCGACGTCGATCCTGGCGTTCATCGCATCGTGGAACAACTTCCTGTTCGCGCTGGTGCTGGCGAACGATCGCACCAAGACGCTGCCGGTCGCGGTACTCGGTTATATCGGCTACAACTCGATCCAGTGGGGCACGCTGATGGCGGCGGCGACATTCATCACGCTGCCGGTGCTGGTGCTGGCGATGTGCGTGCAGCGCTACATCGTGCGCGGCCTGGTGTCCGGCGCAGTGAACGGCTGAGGCTGTTGGTCCCTCGGGGGGACACGACAAGCAAGCTGGAAGCCGTTTTTCCGGATGCTGCCGACGGGTGATTACGGAAGTGTTGTTGGGTTCAAGTGCGTCTGTTCCTGCGGCCGGTGGGGATGCGAGCACCGTCGGAGGCGATTGATTTCGACGGCTGAGGCGTTACGCTGATGTCCGCTGGAGAGCGCCGCCAGCCGTTCGCAATCCGATTCGCGACGGCACCTACGTAATTGCCGTCTGCCTCTCATCAGAGGAGGTTACGTTGCCTGAACCCGAACGCATTGATCCGCGCCGATCGGCACTGATCGCTTACGACGTCTGCCGGCGCGCGCTGGAACCTTCGGATCCTGCCCGAAGGGTTGCGATGCGCCCCGTGCTGGATGCCTGGGTGCGGATGATGGCGGTCGCGCGGGCGGCGGGGCTGCCGGTGATCTACACGACGCCGGTCAGCCGTGCCGACGGCGCCGATGTCGTCATGCTGCCGACCGATCTTTCGGCAGAGACCGGCGTACCGCCACTGACCAACGGTGTCGAAGGCTCGGCAGAGGCGGGCTTCCCCGACGAGATCGCGCCGCGGGCCGAGGATTATGTTTTCCTCAAGCGCCGGCCGAGTGCTTTCTATGGGACGGGCGTCGCGGAGCTGTTGCATATGCTGCGGCGCAACGTGGTTATTATCGGCGGCGGAGCCACCAATCGCGGTGTGGAGACGAGTGTGCGCGAGGCTTTCAACATGGATCTCGCGTGTGTTGTGGTGCGCGAGTGCTGCTGGGGCGCCGATGCGGCGGCGCATGCGTACAGCCTCGACAAGGCGATGAAGATGTACGGGCGCATCCGGCGGCTGGAACAGGTCGCGGCGATGCTGCGGGCATGAGGCGGCGTTGGAGGAACAGCACGGCTTGACGCTGGCTGAGCGGCAAGGCCACGCTGCGGGTCACACATCCGGAGCTTCGAACATGTCCGATACATCCGAGTACA
Organism: Acetobacteraceae bacterium; assembly: GCA_035511435.1. GTDB lineage: Bacteria > Pseudomonadota > Alphaproteobacteria > Acetobacterales > Acetobacteraceae > JAMXLO01. The sequence goes on from DATKFJ010000011.1 coordinate 3,712, forward strand.
CGCCGCCCAAGGTTTGGGTCTGGAACAAGCCGAGTGGCGGGCGGTTCGCCAACATCAACCGGCCGATTTCGGGGGCCACGCAGGAGAAGGAACTGCCGGTCGGTCGGCATCCGCTGCAGCTTTATTCGCTGGGCACGCCGAATGGCGTGAAAGTCACGGTGATGCTGGAGGAGCTGCTGGCGCTGGGGCACAGCGGCGCGGAGTACGACGCGTGGCTGATCAGGATCAACGAGGGCGATCAGTTCGGCAGCGGCTTCGTCGCGATCAATCCCAACTCCAAGATACCGGCGCTGCTGGATCGCAGCGGGCCGAAGCCCATACGAGTGTTCGAGACCGGCGCGATCCTGGTTTATCTGGCGGAGAAGTTCAGGGCGCTCTTGCCGACGGAGCCTGGGGCGCGCGCGGAATGTCTGTCGTGGCTGTTCTGGCAGATGGGCAGCACGCCTTACGTCGGCGGTGGGTTCGGGCATTTTTACGCGTATGCGCCGATGAAGATCGAATATGCCATCGACCGGTTTGCCATGGAGACGAAGCGGCTGCTGGATGTACTGGACAAGCGGCTGGCGGAGAGCGAGTACCTGGCGGGCGATGTGTATACGATTGCCGATATCGCGGCGTGGCCGTGGTATGGCGGCCTGGTGAAGTTCGGGCAGTATGGGGCGGCCGAATTTTTGTCGGTGCACGAGTACAAGAACGTTGTGCGGTGGGCCGATGCGATCGGCGCTCGGCCGGCGGTGCAGCGGGGACGGATGGTCAACCGCTTGCAGGGCGAGCCATCGAGCCAGTTGCATGAGCGGCATGACGCCAGCGATTTTGCGACGAAGACGCAGGACAAGGTGGCGGCTGCGGGGTGATCGGCTTTTGCCTGCGATGTCAGTGTTCGTGGGCTGTAGCGTAAGGAATTTTAACACGGAGGACGTGCGGAGGGCACAGGAGGGCCACGGGAGTTCGAGCGGCTCCGACTCCTGTGGCCCTCCGTGGTTCTCGGCAAATTCGTCCGTGTTAAAGTAACTTGCGGTGCTGCGGGTAGCTACGTGGCTGAGTTGGGACGTTGCCGTTTCCGTGGTGCGGTTGTCCTGGCGGCTTGATCTGCCGCGCTGCGAGAAGTGTGTTCGATAGGGAGATATCGCTGTGCCATTCTACGAAAAGGGTGATGTTCGGATTCGCTACGAGGCGACTGGCAAAGGATTTCCGCTGCTGGTGACTCCGGGAGGCGGGTTGAATTCTCGCGTCAGCAACTGGCCGACCGCGGTGTTCAATGCGATGGAAGCGTTCAAGGACGACTTCCGCTGCATCACGATGGATCAGCGCAACGCGAACGGCGGTGAGTCGACGGGACCGGTTGCGGTCGATGACCCTTGGGGCGCGTTTGCGGATGATCAGTTGGCGCTGATGGACCATCTCGGGTTCCGGCAGTTTTTCTTTATGGGCTACTGCATTGGGGGCTGCTTTGCGTTGAAGCTGATGGAGCGGGCGCCGGATCGCGTCGTGGCCGGCGTGCTGTGCCAGACGGTCGGGCATCGGCCGGAAAACCCGGACGTCATGTATAATTCGGGGCGGGATGTGTGGGCGCCGGAACTGATGGCGCGGCGGACTGATGTGACGATGGCGACGGTGGAGGCTTATCTGCACAATCTGTATCGCGCACGGGCGGACTTTGTTTACAGCGTGTCGCGGGAGTTCGTGCGGGGGTGCCAGACGCCGATGCTGGTGATGCCGGATGATACGGACGCGCACCCGTATCAGTCGTCGGTGGATGTGGCGGCGTTGGCGCCTCGGGCTGAGGTGACGGTGTACCCGTGGCGCGAGCCGGCGGAGTTGAAGGCTCAAACCATCGAGCAGGTGCGGGCGTTTTTGCGGCGGCATGTGCCGGCGGGGGGTGCTGCGCAGTAAGCGTGGCCGGTGGGGCTGGCGCCGTGGCGGCGGCACTACCGCTGCGGCAATGATGATTCAAGCCGTCAGCGCTTCGCCCCATGCCGCTGCATGATCGGCGCCAGCAGTCCGCCGCCGGCGTTCATGGCCAGGTTGCCGCCGTCCATCGGGATGACCGCGCCGGTGATCCAGTCGGCCGCATCGGACGCCAGCAGCAGCGACAGGCCCTTGATGTCGTCGGGCGCGCCGAAGCGTCCGGCCGGGATGCCGCGCAGGAAGGTATCGCG
>DATKFJ010000012.1:0-3830 GCA_035511435.1 Acetobacteraceae bacterium
CGCTCGATGAACTGGCGCGATACGAAACGTCAGGCGCGGTGCAGTACTACGTCCGCCGCCGCGAGGACATGCGCGGCAAGCGCGTGGTGATCGCCGGCGGCGGCGATTCGGCGGTGGACTGGGCGCTGGCCTTGAAGGACATCGCGCGCGTGGCGGTGGTGCATCGGCGGTCCAAATTCCGTGCCACGCCGGAGAGTGCGGCGCAGCTCGATGCCGCCGCGCGGAACGGTGAGATCGAGTTGATCATCCCGTATCAGCTTCACGCACTGCACGGCACTGATGCGGTGCTGACGGAGGTGGAGGTCGCAACGCTGCAGGGCGAGACGCGCCGTCTGCCGGCCGATGTGTTGCTGCCGTTCTTTGGTCTGGCGATGGATCTTGGTCCGATCGCCGCCTGGGGACTCGATCGAGACCTGCATCATGTGAAGATCGATCCCGCCACCTGTCAGACCTCCGTGTCAGGTGTGTTTGCGATCGGTGATGTCGCGACTTATCCCGGCAAGCTGAAGTTGATCCTGCAGGGCTTCAGCGAGGCTGCAATCGCGGCACATGCGATCTTTGGCATCGTGCATCCGGACGAGGCACTGCATTTCGAATATTCGACGACCAAGGGTGTGCCGGGTGTGTGATCCGGTCGGGCAACACCAACTTTACACGCGCGGCCCGAATGCCAGAATGTTTGTTCAAACGGCAGCAAGCCCGAACCGATAAGCAAGCCCGAACAAGTAAGACGGAGGACCCGATCCATGATCCGGCGTCGCACATTCACCGCAGGGATTGCCGCTGTGCTCGCGGCACCGTCAATCGCCCGAGGAGCGGCCAACGCGCCACTGAAGTTCATTCCGCAGTCAGATCTCACAATCCTCGACCCGATTGTCACCACCGTCTACACCGCGCGGAATCACGGTTACATGGTGTTCGATACGCTGTTCGGCATGGACAGCACTTATCAGATTCAACCGCAGATGCTGGATGGCTATGTCGTTGAGGATGACGGAAAGCGCTGGAAGCTGAGGCTGCGCGACGGTCTGCTCTGGCACGACGGCGAAAAAGTCACGGCCCGCGACTGTGTCGCCTCGATCCGCCGATGGGCCCCGCGCGACGGCATCGGTGCGCTGCTCATGGCGCGCACGGATGAACTGTCCGCCACTGATGACCGGACGATCCAGTTCCGCCTGAAGAAGCCGTTCCACATCCTGCCCTACGCGCTCGGCAAGATCTCCACGCCGATGTGCGCGATGATGCCGGAGCGTCTGGCCAACACGGATGCATTCAAGGCGGTCAGCGAAATGGTCGGCAGTGGGCCGTTCCGGTTCAAGGCCGATGAGTGGGTGTCCGGTTCCCTCGCCGTGTATACGAAATTCGATCGCTATCAGCCGCGGCAGGAGATCAGCACCGGCTGGACTGCAGGCGGCAAGTTCGTGCATTTCGACCGCGTGGAATGGCACGTCAGCCCCGATGACGGTACCTCGGCCAGCGCGATGCAGACTGGCGAAATGGACTGGTGGGAACTGCCGACCTCGGACCTGCTGCCGATGCTCAGGCACACCGGCAAAATTCGCGCGGAGATCAAGGACCGCAACGGCACCCTCGGCTTCATGAAGATGAACAACCTGCAGCCCCCGTTCAACAACGCCGCGATCCGCCGCGCATTGCTGGGCGCTGTGGTGCAGTCGGACTACATGACCGCCATAGCCGGCGAAGACCCAACCATGTGGCGGGCCGGCGTGGGGATCTTTACACCGGGTACCGACATGGCAACCGATGCCGGCATGGCGGTGCTGAACGGCCCGCGCGACATGGCCAAGGTCCGATCGGCGATCAAGGCGGCAGGCTACAACAATGAAAAAACCGTCTTGCTTGCGCCGACCGATCCGCATTATCGCAAAGCGATGGCTGATGTCGGCGCAGCGATGCTGACGGACGCCGGATTCAACCTCGACGTTCAGTCGATGGATTGGGGCACGGCGATCGAGCGGCGGGAAAACAAGCAGCCGGTGGACAAGGGCGGCTGGAGTGCGTTGTTCACCACGGCCAATGGTCTCGACATGCAGACGCCGCTGCTGCACTTCCTGCGCACGACGGGCGAGAAGGCGTGGTTCGGCTGGACCAACAGTCCGCGGATCGAGGAACTCCGCGCTGCATGGCTCGATGCGCCGGACCTCGCGGCACAAAAAAAGATTGCCGCCGACATTCAGCTCCAATGCTGGATCGACGTGCCGCATCTGCCGGTCGGCATCTGGTATCAGCCAATGGCCTGGCAGAATACCATTAACGGAATCCCGGATGGGTTTCCGCTGTTCTGGGGCGCGCGGCGGGTCTAGGGAATGGCCACGTCGCGCCGGCAAGCCGATGCGACGCTGAACCGTCTTGGCGCTACTGCGCGGTCCAGCCGCCATCGATCGGCAGTGCCGCGCCGGTTATTGTCGACGCACTGTCACTGCACAGGAACACGGCCAGCGCACCGATCTTCTCCGGCGTGGAGAATTGCAGCATCGGCTGCTTCTCGCGCAGCATTTCTTCCGTGGCCGCTTCGACTGACACGTTGGCGGCTTTTGCCCTGGCCTCGATCTGCCGCTGCACCAGCTGCGTCATGACCCAGCCGGGACAGATCGCGTTGCAGGTAATCCCGTCATTCGCGGTTTCAATCGCAACGACCTTGGTCAGCCCCACCAAGCCGTGCTTCGCCGCGACATAGGCGGACTTGCTGCCACTGGCCACCAGGCCATGTGCCGATGCGATATTGATGATGCGGCCCCACTTGCGCTGCTTCATCGCCGGCAGCGCGGCTTTCGCTGCATGGAACGCCGCCGATAGATTGATCGCGATGATCGCGTCCCATCGGTCTTCGGGAAATGCCTCGACCAATGCGACATGCTGGATGCCGGCATTATTGATCAGGACATCCGCGGATCCCAGTTCACCGCGCGTCTTCGCCACGAGTTCGGAGATCTCCACGGGCTTCGACATGTCTGCCGGCGAGTAGCTCGTCCTGACGCCATGCTGCCTGGCCAGATCGCGAACGGTACGTTCGATCACAGCCTTGTCGCCGAAGCCGTTCAGCATCACATCGGCGCCCTGCGCGGCCAGCGCGGTCGCGATGCCGAGGCCGATGCCGCTGGTGGATCCTGTAACGATCGCCACCTTGCCTTTCAGCATCATACGAACTCCCGCATCAATGGCGCCCAGCGATCCAGGATTGGCATGATCGCATCCGCCTTCGCCGCCGGCAGGCTGATCACCACGCGTGCCACGCCCAGGTCGCGGAACTGGCGTAGCCGGTCCGGATCCTCAGGCACGCGAAACAGGGTGACCGGCAGCGACGCCGGTTCGCGGCCGGCCGCCTTCGCCATCTGTCGGAACTGCGGCAACGTGTCGGCAATGTCGCCACGGCCCGGTCCGCCGGCACTTGGTATCCAGCCATCGCCATAGCGCACGGCGCGGCGTGCGCCGTACGGGAACGCGCCACCGACGATGATCGGCACGTGCGGCTTCTGCACCGGCTTCGGCCAGGTCTGCATTGGCGCGAAGTTGACGAACTCGCCGCGATATTCCGGTGTCTCCTGGGTCCAGATCAGCTTCATCGCCTCGATGCGCTCACGCGACAGCTTGTGACGCGTGGCGTACACGGTGCCATGGTGCTCCATCTCCTCCTTGTCCCAGCCGTTGCCGACTCCGAATAAGAAGCGGCCGTTGGAAAGTTGGTCGATGGAGGCTACCATCTTCGCTGTTTGGATGGGATCGCGCTGGTTGATCAGGCATACGCCCGTGCCGACCTTCAATGTCTTCGTCGCAACCGCTGCGGCAGTCAGCACGAGGAACGGATCCAT
>DATKFJ010000013.1:0-19965 GCA_035511435.1 Acetobacteraceae bacterium
CAACGAAGCCATGATCAGCGTGGCAAGCCTATGGGAAATTGCCATCAAACATGCCCTTGCACACGGATCGCCGCACGACATGCCGCTATCCGCGCAGCAGGCACGCGGACACTTCCGGGATGCAGGGTACGTCTTCCTGGAGATTTCTCCGGCGCATGTCGTTGCCGTTGAAACGTTACCCTCGCTGCATGCCGATCCATTCGACCGGATGCTGGTTGCGCAGGCGCTGGCTACACCGCTGCGACTCCTGACTCGCGATCTGACAGTGGCACGCTACAGCGATTCGATCATTCGCGTCTGACTCTGGATCGCCGCACTGCAACCGCAAAAATTCCCACGCAAAGCGCACTGAATCTACCTGGCGCACTTTGCGTGGCATTCCTTCCGGTTCTCGGCGACACCACCCACCCCACCGTTGACGCAATCCGCCATCGCGTCCAGCCTTGGACCCAACGGTAAACGGAAGGGGAAACGAACATGCCGCTACCGGCAGACACCGATGCCACCACGCCAAAATACCTGCGCGACAAATACGCCATCGTCGGCGTCGGCGAGACCACCTACACGCGCGGCTCCGGCAAGACCACCCGCGCGATGGGCACCTGGGCAGTGCGCAATGCGATGAACGACGCCGGCCTGAAACCCACCGACATCGACGGCATGCTGTCCTACTCGGGCAACGACTCCACACCCTCCACATTCATCGCCGGCGACCTCGGCATTCGCCTGAACTTCTTCATGGATGTGAACGGCGGCGGCTCATCGACGGAAGCACTGATCGGCATCGCCATCGGCATCATGGAAGCCGGGATGTGCAAGTGCGTCGCGATCTTCCGTTCGATGAACGGCTATTCCCAGGTGCGCATCGGCGGCACCGGCGCGCGATCGGCCGCACCGGTCAACGGCGACGCGCTGCACAGCCGAGCGTACGGATGGCAGAGTGCCGGGCAGATGTTCAGCCCGACATTCATGCGCCATATGTACGACTACGGTACGACGCCGGAACAGGTCGCAATGGTCAAGGTCGTGCACTCCGAACACGCATCGAACAATCCGAAGGCATTCTACAAGAAGCGCTACACGGTCGATGATGTGATCAACAGCCGGATGATCTGCAAACCGCTGCACCTGCTGGACTGCTGCGTGGAAACCGACAACGCCACCTGCGTCATCGTCACGCGCACGGAACACGCACGCGACCTGCGCCACACGCCGGCGCTGATCCGCGGTGTGGTCGGCCGCTGTTCGAAGCCGCGCACCGACATGCACTACCAGCACGGCCCGATCTCACGCGTTGCCGGCTACTACGCCAAGGACATCCTGTGGCCGAACGCCGGTGTCGGACCGGAAGACATCGACGCCGTCGGTGCGTACGACGCGTTCACCTTCACCTCGATGCTGCAACTGGAAGACTACGGCTTCTGCAAGAAGGGCGAAGGCGGCGAGTATGTCAGCAGCGGCATCACCAGGCTGGGCGGCAAGCGGCCGCAGAACACCTCGGGCGGCCATCTGTGCGAGGGCTACACGCACGGCATGAACATGGTGATCGAGAACGTGCGCCAGTTGCGCCACGACGCGGACGATTCCTGCCCGCTCGGGCCGGACGGCAAGCGGCAGCACAGCTTCGACTACCGCGAAGGCGGCTGCCGCCAGGTGCGCAACATCGAAGTCACCGCCAATCTCGGCTGGGCCAATCCGATGACCGGATCGGCCATGGTCATGCGGCGCGGCTGAGGGAGGAACGGGATATGGCAATTCGCGGCGATTATCTCGGCATGACGCTGTCGATCGACGATCTGGACGGCGAGAACGTAGAATACTTCCGTCACTGCGCGGAGCACGCTTTCCATCTGCAGCAATGCGACGACTGCAAGCTGCTGCGCTATCCGCCCACCACCGCGTGCCCATGGTGCACCTGTCTGACAGCCACCTGGACGCCCGTCGAAGGCAAGGGCGAGGTGCACTCCTACGAGGAAGTGCATCACGGCATCCAGCCGGCGTTCCAGGCGCGCACGCCGTACATGGTGCTGCTGGTCGATCTCGACACGCAGAAGGGCAAGCCGACGGAACACGAAGCGCTGCGCGTGATCGGCAACCTGGCCACGCCGGATGGCATTCTGGCGCCGCCCGACATGGTGAAGCGCGTCGGCATCGGTTCGCGACTGCGCATGGTGTTCAGCGACGTGGCGCCCGGTATCGCACTGCCGCAATGGACGATCGATGAAGCAGCGACGCAGCCGGCAAAACCCTGGCGCTATCCACGCGAATAGGCTGGGGGCGAATAGCTGGGCGAATAGCTGGCCAACGCGACCGCGCGGCAGCGACACCGCCGCCTCCCGCAGGCGGCGGGGCAGGAGAAACTGTCCGCTTTCCGCTCGCCTTGCTGCGCCGCTGACAATGATCCGGTAATTGTGATCCGGCGATCGTGATCCGGTGATTGTGCTGATCCGTCAGTCAGACCAACCACCCTTTACTGCATCGTTACTCAACCGCGGCTCAGAGTGACTGCTCTATTCTTGTTGGCACTGCGCGCTGTACGTGCCGGACTATGCAACATTTGGCGTTCCGTCCGGCGCATATACAGCACGCCTGCGACAAGGCCCAATGTCGCGACGCAGCCGATCGCGATTCCGGCCGGTCCGGCGACATTCTTTGCCGCATGCCCGAGCGCATAGGCGCCGCAGCCGTACAGCGTGGCCCACACGACGCTGCCCGCGACATTCGCGGCCATGAAGCGCGGCCAGGGCATGTGATTGGCCCCGGCCAGCAAAGCCGCAAGTGTGCGAACCACAATGATGAAGCGCGACACGATCACGACCTTGCCGCCGTGCCGTCGAAACAACGCGCGACCGAACGCAAGCCGCCGGCCGGTCATGCCGATGTAGCCGCCATAGCGGCGCAACAGCCGGAAGCCCACCCCCCAGCCGATCCAGTAGCCCGCCCCCTGGCCGACGATCGCTGACAATGCGGCCAACAGGATAACCAGGACGATATTCATCTGGTGCGACGTGCCGGCAATCACGGCCGCTACGATCAGCAGCGTCTCGCCGGGCAGCGGCGCTCCGACGCACTCCAGTGCAATGACGATGCACAGCACCGCATAGCCGTAGGTATGCAGCAGTTGGATCAGATAATGCAGCGACAGGAAATCCATACATGGTCCAATACGTTCGAAGCGGGTCGGTTGCAGCCGTTCAGGCGTCAATCGCGCGGGCGCGGCGCAACACTGCTATAAGGCAGTACAGCCAGCGTGTAACGAGGTCTGAGGGTAATGGTTGAGCGTTTCGACGTTGTGGTGGTCGGTGGCGGGCACGCGGGCTGCGAGGCCGCGGCGGCAGCGGCGCGCGTCGGTGCGCGAACGCTGCTGCTGACCCATCGCCTGGAGACGATCGGCGAGATGTCGTGCAACCCGTCGATCGGCGGGATCGGCAAGGGTCATCTGGTGCGGGAGGTGGATGCGCTCGATGGCCTCATGGGGCGCGCGGCCGATGCGGCAGGCATTCACTTCAAGCTGCTGAACCGCAGCAAGGGACCAGCCGTGCGCGGACCCCGCGCGCAGGCGGATCGGGCACTGTACCGGCAGGCGATCCAGCATCTGCTTGCCGAAACACCAGGTCTGACGGTGCGCGCCGGCGCGGTGGAAGATCTGGCAATCGGCCCGGACGGCCGGCTGGCGGCGGTGCTCTGCGGCGACGGCCAGCGGATAGACTGTGCCGCCGCGGTGCTGACCACCGGGACGTTCCTGCGCGGCGTGATCCATATCGGCGATCGCTCGACCCCCGCCGGTCGGGCGGGAGAAGCCCCCGCGGTCGGCTTGTCGCGAACCCTGGCCCGCCTCGAACTGCCCCTCGGCAGGCTCAAGACCGGCACGCCGCCTCGGTTGGACCGCCGCACGATCGACTGGCTCGGCCTGGCCGCCGATGTCGGCGATGCGGAGCCGGAGCCGTTTAGCCCGCTGACGGAACGGATCGGCAACCCTCAGGTGGAATGCCGCATCACCGCAACGACGCCGGCGACCCACGCGATCATTCGCGCCAATCTGCACCGGTCGGCGGTCTATGGCGGCCGGATCGCAGGGGTGGGGCCGCGTCACTGCCCCTCGATCGAGGACAAGATCGTGCGGTTCGAGGGCCGGGATCGCCACAACATATTCCTCGAGCCCGAGGGATTGCCCGGCGGGCCGGACGCCGACACCGTCTACCCCAACGGCATCTCCACCAGTCTGCCGGAACAGGTCCAGCGTGAGCTGCTGACGACAATTCCCGGACTGGAACACGTGCGGATGACCCGCCCCGGCTATGCGGTGGAATATGATTACGTCGATCCGCGTTCCCTGGGGCCGTCGCTGAATGTGCGGCGGTTGCCGGGCCTGTTCCTGGCCGGCCAGATCAACGGGACCACGGGGTATGAGGAGGCGGCTGCCCAGGGCGTGATCGCGGGGATCAACGCTGCCCGCCTGGCTGGCGGGTCCGCTCCGGTGCGGCTCGATCGATCGGAGGCCTATATCGGCGTGCTGGTGGACGATCTGATCACGCAGGGCGTCAGCGAGCCGTATCGGATGTTCACCTCGCGCGCGGAATTTCGTCTGACGCTCCGCGCCGACAATGCCGACCTGCGGATTACCGAAAAGGGCCAGGCGTGGGGGTGTGTCGGGCTTGCGCGCCGCGCGGCATTCGGTAGCTATCGGGTTGCGATGCTGGCGGCCCGGGAACGCGCGCTGCAGGATGGGGCGTATCCAGCCGAGTTGGCGGCGCTGGGTATTGTGGTGCGGGCGGATGGTCGCCGCCGCTCGCTGTTCGAACTGCTGGGCCACCGGGACGTCGTTGTCGAAGCGCTGGCGACGGCTTTCCCGTGGTTGCGGAGTGTGCCGCCGCGGGTCCTGAACCAGCTCCAGACAGAAGTGCGGTATCAGGGCTATCTGCCGCGCCAGCAGGCCGACATCCGGAGCTTCCAACGGGAGGAGGCGGTCGTTCTGGCTGGCGTCACCTTTCAGGACATTGGCGGCCTGTCAGCGGAACTGACCGGCAAGCTGACTCGAGCGAATCCGGACTCCCTGGGGGCCGCGTCGCGCATTCAGGGGATGACCCCGGCGGCCTTGGCTGCCATTGCCGCGCATGTGCGCAAGCAACGCGGCGCCGCAAATGGCTAGATGTTTCACGTGAAGCATCGTTCGATGGCAGATCATTCGATGACGAATGATGTTTCACGTGAAACATCGGCCGCACTGGAGCTGGTCGCTGCCCCGCTTGCCCGCTGGAACCGGACGGTCGATCTCGTAGCAATCGGCGATGAGGCGCTGGCTTGCCATTGCCGCGCACGCGCGCAAGCAACGCGGCGCAGTCGCCAACAACTTAGGTGTTTCACGTGAAACACCGCTCGACACAAGATCATTCGATAACGAACGGTGTTTCACGTGAAACATTGGCCGCCCTGGAGAAACTCGCCGCCCTGCTTGCCCGCTGGAACCGGACGGTCAATCTGGTGGCGGCCGGCGATGAGGCGCTGCTGTGGGATCGCCATATCGCGGATTCGCTTCAGCTCGTCCCTTGGGTCTGCTGCGCGGCAGCGCCACAAGGCGCGTTCCCGGACAGGGCGATCGATCTCGGCTCCGGCGCCGGCTTTCCGGGGTTGGTCCTGGCCATCGCCACCGGCGTGCCCTTCGATCTGGTGGAAGCCGACCAGCGCAAGGCCGCCTTCCTGCGCGAAGCCGCACGGCAAACCGGCGCTCCGGTTCGGGTTCACCCCGTTCGGATCGAGGCAGCCGCTATCGCCCCCGCACCACTGGTAACCGCCCGCGCACTCGCGCCGCTGCCGAAGCTTCTGGCCCTGGCCGCGCCGCTGCTCGCATCAGGCGGCACCTGCCTATTTCCGAAGGGCGCCAATGTCCAGGCCGAATTGACGGAAGCGGCGCCGCAATGGCACATGCGCGTTGAAATGATTCCCAGCCGGACGAGTCCCGGCGCCTGCATCCTCCGGATCACCGATCTCAGCCGTGTCGCTTCCGCAGCCTGACATCGCGCTCGCCGATCCGCCGCCCGGCGAGGCGCAAACGCGCATCCTCGCCATTGCCAACCAGAAGGGCGGCGTCGGCAAGACCACGACAGCGATCAACCTTGCGACCGCCCTCGCGGCCGTCGGCGAGAAGGTTCTGCTGGTCGATCTCGACCCGCAGGGCAATGCCTCCACCGGCCTGGGAATCGCCCGGACCGACCGGGCCATCGGCTGCTACCGGATGATCACCGACGACCTGCCGGTCCGAGAAGCCACCCGCACGACCTATATTCCGAACCTCTCGCTGATCACCGCCGAAGCCGATCTCGCCGGCGCGGAGATCGAGCTGGTGGGGCTGGATCGCCGCGAGTACCGGCTGCGCACCGCCCTGGAACCCCTGCGCGCCGGCCCAGGCCAGTTCGACTTCGTGCTGATCGACTGCCCGCCGAGCCTGGGATTGCTCACGCTAAACGGCCTGGTCGCCGCGGACGCGGTGCTGGTGCCGCTGCAATGCGAATTCTACGCCCTGGAGGGCATCAGCGGGCTGATCCGCACCATAGAAATGGTGAAGCGCGGCCTGAATCCCGGCCTGCGCCTTCAGGGGATCGTGCTCACCATGTTCGACCGCCGCAACAACCTTTCCGACCTCGTCGCCGCCGATGCCCGCGGCTTCTTCGGATCGGCGGTCTACGAGACGGTCATTCCCCGGAACATCCGCATCTCCGAGGCGCCAAGCCATGGGAAGCCGGTTTTGCTGTACGACTTTCGTTCGCCGGGCGCCCAGGCCTACGTTCGCCTGGCCGGCGAATTGCTCCGCCGCGAGCGTCCCGCCGACCCGCAAGCCGCTGCGCCTCCAGGACCTGCGCCTCCAGGACCCACGCCTCCAGGACCTACGCCACCAGGAACCGACCCATGAGCGGCAAGAAGGAGACCAGTCCCCGACTCGGCCGCGGCCTCGCAGCCCTGCTTGGCGACATGGCCGTGCAGGCCCCGCCCGTTGCCGGGACCATCCGCCAGGTGCCGATCGATCTGCTGGAGCCGAACCCGTTCCAGCCGCGCACCACCATGGATGCCGGCGCGCTGGAGGAACTCGCGCAGTCGATCCGGGCTCAGGGAATTCTCCAGCCACTGCTGGTCCGGCCGCATCCTGCCGCGCCCGATCGATTTCAGATCGTGGCCGGCGAGCGACGCTGGCGTGCCGCCGGCGCCGCCGGCCTTCACGAAGTACCGGCACTGGTGCGCGACATGGCCGATACCGACGCCGCCGCCGTCGCGCTGGTGGAGAACCTGCAGCGCCAGGACCTCAATCCGATCGACGAGGCGGAAGGGTATGACCGGCTGCTGCGCCAGTTCGGTATGACGCAGGAGGCGCTGGCACAGACCGTCGGCAAGTCGCGCAGCCATGTCACCAACATTATTCGGCTGCTGAACCTGCCGCCCGCGGTCAAGCAGGCGGTGCGGAAGGGCGATATATCGGCCGGCCACGCCCGCGCCCTGCTGGCGCATTCCGAGCCGGAAGCGGCAATGCGGGAGGTGATCGCGAGGCAGCTATCGGTCCGGCAGACCGAGGCCCTGGCCACGCGCGAGACAGGCAACCCGATCGATTCCCACTACGAGCCGCGGCGCGGTCCGGATGCGATGGCGCTGGAGCATATGCTCGCCGACCGGCTAGGCCTGCGGGTACGGGTTACTTTCGACGGCAAGTCGGGAATGATACAGATTTACTACACGGATCTGGATCAGTTGGATAATATTCTGAAGATACTGACCCCACCGCAGTAATACGAAAGTATAGCGTCCGCTTGCTTTTCCTGTCATTGCGAGGCGCGCAGCGACGCGGCAATCTGGGTTCCCGGGGCAATCTCGGTCCCGGCGCAATCTCGGTCAGGGGGCAATCTCGGTCACGGTGCAGGCGCCCAACTCGCCCGGGATCGTTTCGCTCCGCTCGCGATGACAACAAACGCCGACCGCCGCTGCCCTACCGCGCGCGCCGCGATCCCCTGGCGGCCGATGCCCGCCGCGCCAGCGTCAGCACTGCGCTGCGGGACAGCACGTGATCCGGCGCGCCGGTGCGCTTGCAGGCACGTTCCGCGTCGGCCAGTCCCGCCATCGCCGCCATCAGACCGGCCGATGACCATAGTTCCAGCGCCCGGGTGAAGCCGCCCACCCGGCGGAAGAACACCGGTGGCCGCATCGACTTCGCCGCATCGGTCGCACTCAGCCCGTCCTCCATCGCCAGTCGCGCCCGATGCAGCCGCTGCAAATGCATCAGCCCCATCCGCAGCACGGCGACCGGCGCAGCACCCTCCGCGACAGCCAGCTCCAGCGCGCGATCCGTCAGCGCCACATCGCCCTCGGTCGCGGCGAACAGCGCGTCTTCCAGCGACAGGCCGGCAAGATCGCCGACGCACGCCATCGCGGCGTCCAGGTCCACCCGCCCGCCAGGCCCGACATACATGGCGAGCTTTTCGGCCTCCTGGCGGGTGGAGATCCGATCGGCCCCCAACTGCGCCGCCACCCAGGTCAGCGCATCGCCATCGATGGCGACGCCGCACTCTTTCAGCACCGCGCCGATGGTGTCGGTCAGCGCCCGGCCCTCCTCGGGATAGCAGGCGATGGCGGCGCCATCGGGCGCGGCCTCGACCAAGGTGCGCAGGCGCGACCGAGTGGCCAGACCCGGCGCCTCCAGCACGACAAGAGCCGGCGCCGGTCCCTTCAGCACCGCGGTCACCGGACCGACCGCCGCGTCGGTTGCCTCCCGCAGCCGCACCACCCGCCGGCCGCCGGTCAGCGCCAGGGAGGCAGCCTCGTCCGCCAGCCGTGCCACCTCATCGCGGCCCAGTTCCGCCACGAGAAACGGATCGTCCAGCGAGCCGGCGACCGCACGCACCAGCGCCGCCGCGCGGTCGCGGATCATCCCGTGGTCCTCGCCGTGCAGCAGCACGACCCGGCAGGCGCCGGGATCCTTCAGGAATGCCGATACGCGCTGAGGCGGCAGTTTCACGCCATGATCAACTGTTGGCCGCCGCCCGCCTGCGAAAGAAGGTCGCGAGCTGCAGGGTGATCTGGTCAGCCAGCGCTTCTGCCAGGCGCTTCTGTATCGCCTCGTTCGACAGGTCCGCGGCGAAAACCTGCTCGTCGAGAAGGTTGAACCCGTCCACCGCCTTGGCGAAGCCGTGGGAAATCTGCGTGCGCCCCGGATCCTTCGCCACCAGCGTCCAGGTCGCGGTGCCGATCATGCGAATGCGTGTCGCGATGGTATCCGACTGCACCGCAATGCCCTCGCCGGATATGCCGAATCCGACCTTGAGGTCATAGAGATGCGCCACACCGTCGTTGCCCAGTTCCAGCCGGTCCTGTAGCGCCTGACGCAATTCCTGCCCGGGTCGTTCCGGGATTAGATCCACCTCGATGGCGTTCAGTTCGCGCTGCGCGACGCCGGCAGTGCCGGTCGCCGTGGGCATATAGACCGGCTGGAACCCGCACCCGGACAGCGCGACGCCGGCGCCCAGCACCAGCACCCGACGTCGCGGCAATCGCGCCGTCATCCTGCGACCACGAAGTTGACGATGCGATTCGGCACGTAGATCTGCTTGACGATCCGCTTGCCTTCCAGCGCGCGGGCGACGTTCGTCTCGGTTTTTGCCGCGGCGAGCACGTCGTCACGCGGGGCATCGGGCAGTGCGGTGACGGTGCCACGCAGCTTGCCCATCACCTGCACGGCGATCGTCACGGTATCCGCTGTCAGCAGGTCGGGCTCCGCTAGCGGCCAAGGAAATTCGGCGACCAGTTGCGCCGCGTCCGGGCGGAGCCGGAGATACATTTCCTCCGCGAGATGCGGCATCATCGGTGCGATCAGCCGAGTCAGCATTTCCACCGCCTCGCGCCGGGCCCAGGCCAGGCCGCCGGCATCGATGGCCCGCTCTGCATCGGCGATGGCGTTGGCGAGTTCGTACAGCCTCGCAACCGCCACGTTGAACGCGAAGCTGTCCAATGCCTCGCTGACCGCGGCGATGGTGCGGTGGGTGACGCGGCGCAGATCGCGCGCGGCTTCCCCCAACTCGGCTGGCTTCGCGCGCCCGACGGAACCCACGGCATCGGCGCTGCCGACGCCCTCGGCCAGGCGGAACACCCGCTGGGTAAAGCGGAACGCGCCGGCGACACCGGCTTCGGTCCACTCCATGTCGCGGTCGGGCGGATTGTCCGACAGGATGAACCAGCGCGCGGTGTCGGCGCCGTAGCGCGCGATGATCGCTTCCGGATCGACCCCGTTGCGCTTCGACTTGCTCATCGCCTCGACGCGCCCGACGACGACCGGCTCGCCGGTTGCGCGATGCGTGACGCTGCCGTCCGGCTGCTTCGCCACTTCCTCCGGGGACAGCCACATGCCGTTCTGGCCGTCGGCACTGCGGTAGCTCTCGTGCGTCACCATGCCCTGGGTGAACAGACCGGCGAACGGCTCCTCCACGTCCAGATACCCGATCTGCTTCATCCCGCGGGTGAAGAAGCGCGAGTACAGCAGATGCAGGATCGCGTGCTCGATGCCGCCGATATACTGATCGACCGGCATCCAGTGATCCACCGCCGCGCGCATGACCGGCTCATCGGCTTGCGGGCTGCAGAACCGCGCGAAATACCAGGAGCTGTCGACGAAGGTGTCGCAGGTGTCTGTCTCGCGGCGCGCCGGCTTGCCGCAGACCGGACATGCGACATGCTTCCAGGTCGGATGATAATCCAACGGATTGCCCGGTCGGTCGAACATCAGGTCGTCCGGAAGTGTCACCGGCAACTGGTCGTCCGGCACCGGCACGACGCCGCAGGCCTCGCAATGAAGCACCGGAATTGGGCAGCCCCAACCGCGCTGCCGGCTGACGCCCCAGTCGCGCAGCCGCCAGTTCACCTCGCCATGGCCGACACGCAGCCTTTCCAGCTCCGCAATCGCCGCACGCTTCGCCGCTTCGACATCCATTCCATCGAGGAAGCCTGAATTGAACAGTGAGCCAGGCCCGACATAGGCCTCGTCGCCAACGTCGAAGGTCGCCGGATCGGCACCAGGCGGCAGCACCACCGGCACCACGCGCAGGCGGTATTTGCGGGCGAATTCCAGGTCGCGCTGATCATGCGCCGGGCAGCCGAAGATCGCGCCGGTGCCGTATTCCATCAGCACGAAATTGGCGATCCACACCGGGAAGGTTGCGTTCTCGATGAACGGGTGCTTCACGCGCAGCCCGGTGTCGTAGCCTTGCTTCTCCGCCGTCTCGATCGCCGCCTCGCTGGTGCCGAGGCTTCGGCATTCGGCGATGAAGGCCGCCGCCTTCGGATCGCGCGCCGCCACCGCCGCGGACAGCGGATGTTCCGGCGCCAGCGCAAGGAATGACATGCCGAACAGCGTATCGGGGCGCGTGGTGTAGACCTCGCTGCCCTCGAAGCACTGCTCCGGCGTTTCCAGCAGGAAGGTCAGGCGCGCGCCCTCGCTTCGGCCGATCCAGCGCGCCTGCATCAGCCGCACGCGCTCCGGCCAGCGGTCCAGCGTATCCAGCGCCGCCAACAGATCGGACGCGTAGTCGGTGATCTTGAAGAACCACTGGCTGAGCTGCTTCTTCTCGACCGGCGCGCCGGAGCGCCAACCGCGGCCATCGATCACCTGCTCATTCGCCAGCACGGTGCCGTCCACCGGATCCCAGTTGACCCAGCTTTCCTTGCGCTCCACCAGGCCGGCGCGGAGGAAATCCAGGAACAGCTTCTGCTGATGGCCGTAGTATTCCGGGTCGCAGGTGGCGAACTCGCGTTCCCACTCCAGCGACAACCCCATGCGCTGCAATTCGGCGCGCATGGTGTCGATGTTGTCGCGGGTCCACGTCGCCGGATGGACGCCGCGCTCGCGCGCCGCGTTCTCGGCGGGCAGGCCGAATGCATCCCAGCCCATCGGATGCATCACGGAGAAGCCGCGCGCCCGCTTGTAGCGCGCCACCACGTCGCCAAGCGTGTAGTTGCGCACGTGCCCCATGTGGATTTTGCCACTTGGGTAGGGAAACATCTCCAGCACGTAGTATTTGGGTTTGCCGTCGGTGGGCACGTCGGCGACGCGGAAGCAGCCGCGTTCGGCCCAGGCGCGCTGCCAGCGGGGTTCGGCGTCGCGGAAGTTGTAGCGCGGCACATCGGCTGCGACAGGTGGGGATTCGGTGATGCTCACGGCCATCGGATTTGTCGGTTGCAGGTTGCGTCTGTATCGGTCTCAAGCGGCCACCGTGCAAGAGACAACAGTGCCGCGGCCGCGGCTAACGGCGTGGCCGCAGGTCTGCCCGCCTCGTCATTCTCAATAACGCAGCGACGCGGCAACCTCGGTCGAAGCGACTGGCTCGCCCGGGATTGCTTCGCTTCGCGCGCAATGACAACGAAGGCCGGATCGGTCAGGCCGCCGGATCGGTCAGGCCGCCGGATCGGTCAGGCCGATGGTGCGCTAGCTGCTGGCTGCCTGCGACTGTTCGCGCAGCTCGCGGGCGCGGGACAGCACCTTGTTCTCGATCTCACCCACGGTGACCGGGCTGACCGGTGCATCCAGCCATTGGCCGTTCTGCAGCACCTGGCGGAAGATGGTCACCCGCACGCCATCGCTGCGCAGTTCCCGGCCGAGGATATACGCGGTTGCCTTGAAGCGCTCGCCGCTGGACGACGGGGGCGTGAACCAGTCGGTGATGATGACGCCGCCGAACGGGTCCGCCGATGACAGCGGCATGAAGCTGAGCGTGTCCAACGCGCCGCGCCAGAGATAGGCGTTGACCCCGAGGGCACCGCCGCCGGTGCCACCACCACCCTTGTTCGTGCGGCCCTTGTCGGTACCGAATACCAGGCTGCTGTCGCCCAACACGCTGCCGCCCGGCATGTCACCGGTGGCGTTGGGTCCTTGCATGCCCGAGTAAGCGGGATCCGTTGGATTGGGTGTCGTATGGCCACAGCCAACGAGGGCCAGCATGGAGGCCAGGAGCAGGGTCACAACAGTCAATCTGTTTGGCATTGTCAGAGCATCCGAAACATCACGCGCGCGAGACAGAGTGATTAACCTGTCCAATCTGCAACGCCAAGGCAAAGCATGTGGGTTGGCGCCGGGGCAAGAAAAAAGCGGCGGGGAATGCTCCCCGCCGCCTGTTCCGAAGCCTGGGTCCCCGCTGGCGCGGGGACGCCACCTCAGAAGTTGACAACGTTGCCGACCAGGAAGCCTTGGCCCCTGATTTCGTTGTTCAAATTGGAGCCTGCAGCCGAGCCGACTGCGCCGCTGATGAAGTTACGCGCACCCTGGTACTGATCCTGCCAGAGGTATTCGCTGTAGACCGTGTAACCGGGCGCCACCGTGTAGGACACGCCGAAGTCGACGGCCCGCGCGCGGAGCTGCGTGATGCCGGTCAGGTTCACGTTACCCTGCTCGGTGAACTCTTCGCCCACGATACCGGCTGTAAACGGTCCGGCCACGTACTTCACACCGGCCAGGAACCCGGCCATGGGTGCACCGCCCTGGGGCTGCAGGCCCAACTGGCCGTTATCACGTCCAAAGATCACGTTGCCGCCGACGGTGAACCCGGCCGCGGTCACCGCCAAGCCAGCGCTGCCGAGGCTCAGGCCATTGTAGTTGCCGGTGAACCTGGATGCGGTTCCGCCGGTCGTCGCGTTGCCGAGGTTGGCAACGCCCGCTGCCGTGTTGGAAGCAGCGCCGGTATAGGTCGCATGGCCACTGCCCATGTAAACGCCATAAGCCAGCACGCCAACCGGGCCAAACGCGCCCTGGTAGCGCACGCCGACCGCGACCTGGTTGACCGCCCGCGAGCCGTCCTGAGCGCCGGGGCCAGACGACAGTTGCGGGCAACCCGAGTTCGCCACAGTACAGCCCAGACCGGTACCGGTGCCGGCGCCGGCGTTCACGTTGGCCAGCCCGTTCTCGTTGTTGTTACCCTCGCCGAAGGCATTCGCCGTATTCGGCGCATACTGCAGGCCGAAGTCGAAGCCGGCGATCTGCGGAGACAGGTAAACGGCCTTGCTGTTGCCGTATTCGTTGCCGGCCTGCCCCATGAACACGAACGTCGGGCTGACGTTCCCCGGGAAGTCCTGCAAGTCGCCGCCGTTCAGGTTGCCGGTTGGCAGGAACTGGAAGGTGGTCACACCGTTGTCGAAGATGCCGATGATGCCGTCGGCCTGACCGACGCGGAAGATGCCCCAGTTCTCGCCGGCGACATAGGTGAAAGCGCGCCGCACGAACAACGTTTCCTCGGAGGTGAAACCGCTCGCGCCGGAGCTGGCGTTGCCACTGATCTGACCGGTGAAGTTCTCCCGGATTTCGATCGCCGCGCCGTAGCGCAGGCCGTTGGTCGCCATGGCGTCAGCGCCGGCGTAGAGGCGCGCGAAAGTGCCGATACCCTGCGGGTTCACCGACACGGTGCCGGTACCGTTGTTGCCCAGGCTGGTGGCTGTCGGCGTGGCCGCACCAGCCGCGAGGGCGGGTCCACCAGGCGAACCGGCGGGTGCTGTCACGCTGCGCTTGTCAGCGCTGGACCAAAGGCCCCAGCCGTCGACTTCGACCTTGCCGTTGATGTGCACGACCATGGTGCCGGGGGTCGGATTCGCTACTGGGCCGGGAAGCGCCGGCGCCTGGTAGTTATTGTTGTTGTTCGCACCGGCGGGCGGCGCCGCGGCAGGTGTCCACGCGGCCTGGCCCTGGGTCGGCACCGGCGGGAGTGCAACGGGTGCCGTTGTGACGACGGTGGTCGACTGGGCGAACGCAGAGCCCATCAATCCGACAGTCCCCAGCGTGGCAACACTTGCCAGCAGAAGCTTACGCATTCGATCCTCCTTCTTTCGCCGGCAATGCCGGCGGATTATCAGGCCCCGCCCCGATGTGCCCTCGATACGTCGCCGCGAAGCAACTTAGACGCGCCACACTCGGGCGGGGCAGCCGAACCTGGAGGGGAGTATGAAACGACAATTCTCAGCCCCGCAACGGTGGTTCTGCGGTTCTCATGGCATTTCCGGAACACTGTGGCTCTATCAACACAGTCCGGTCACGCGAGCGCCCCGATTGCCCCCACCGCGCGGCACACGCGGCGCGGCAGGCGCCGGATCGTTGCGCCATCCATGCCGCCGAGAGCGGCGATCCGCAGCCCTGGCGCCATGCGAGCCAGTCGCGACCAGCGGACCGTGCCGAGGGCTACCACGTCCGGGTGACTGGCGGTCGGGAAAGCGGGAGACAGGAAGGCCAGCGTCGCTCCGCCCCGTTGGGCGCGCAGCAGATCGGCGGGGCCGTGCGCCGAACTGGTGATCAGGCGCCGCCCGTGCCGCATGACCGGCCGCACAACCGAGGGCCAGCGGCCGCCGCGCAGGTGCACGCCGGCACCCACCGCCGCCGCCAGCCGGACGTCGCCGGCGACCACTAGCGCGAGGCGGCGCGCCCGACAGATCCGGGCGAGGTCGCGCGCGAGCGCCGATCGTCCCGGGTCGCCGTCGTGCCGCAGAACTACGCCGGCCAGGCCGATCGGCAGCCGCGCCACCGCCGGACGCGGGTCGGGCAGGCGGCGCGCATCGGTGAACAGCCACAGTATCGCCCGGCGGCGGTTGTGGCGGCGGCGCGTGGCTGCCGCGCGCGCCCAAGCGATCAGGCGGGGGTCCATCGGATGGCGGCTCGGTTCGAGTTTGGGCGCTGGACCACTCCCGCAAGGCACGGGGGAGAGCAATGTGGCAGCGGGCTATGTGGCGCCGGGCCGGGGCCGACCATGACGGGGCAGATCATGACGGCGCAGACCATGACGGGGCAGACAATACCTGATAGCTGGTGGCTCATCATGAGCAAACGGAAGCACGCAATCGAGGCGTATTTCCAGAGCGGGCTGCGCCTGCATGGGTCCGGCCGGCTGCCGGAGGCCGAACAGGTGTATCGCCAGGTGCTCGCCACCGTGCCCGGCCATGCCGACAGCCTGCACATGCTGGGCGTGCTCGCCTCGCAATGCGGCCAGCCGCGGGCGGCGGTGGAATGCATCGATCGGGCGATCGCGATCAGGCCCACGGATGCGCTGTTCCATGTCAACCGCGCCGGGGCGCTGCTGGCGCTGCGTCAGTTAGACGCCGCGCTGGCTGCCTGCCAGGAAGCTCTGCGGCATAAGCGCGGCTGCGCCGAGGCGTATCAGACGATGGGTCACGTGCTGAGCGATCTCGGCCGGCCGGAGGAGGCTGTCGCGGCGTACCGCGAGGCGCTGCGGCTGAAGCCGGGTCTGCCGGACCTGCACAATAATCTCGGTCTTGCGCTGCGGCTGGCGAACCGGCTGGAGGAGGCGGCGGCCACCTTGCAGGAGGCGGTGCGGCGCGCGCCGCAGGATGAACAGGCACACGGCAACCTGGCCGGCGTGTTGAAGGAACTGGGGCGGCTGGGCGACGCCGAGACATGCTATCGGACGGCGCTCCGGCGGCGTCCCGACGATCCTGTGGCGCACTTCAATCTGGGCGTCGCGCTGCTGCTGGCGGGGCGGCTGGCGGAGGGCTGGGACGAGTACGAGTGGCGGTTCCGCACTGGCACCATGAGGCTGCCGGCGTGCAGCGTGCCGCAATGGATGGGCGAAGCGCGGGGGATGGGGGAAGCGCGGAACGGCCGGACGTTGCTGATCCGTGCCGAGCAGGGGATGGGCGACACGATCCAGTTCTGCCGCTACGTGACGATGGCGGCGGTGGGCGGGCCGGTTGTCCTGGAGGTGCAGCCGGGCTTGCAGCGTCTGCTGTCACGCGACCTGGCCGGCGTGCCGATCGTGGCCGCAGGCGATGCGCTGCCGGATTTTCAGCTATGGACTCCGCTGCTCAGCCTGCCTCGGCTGCTCGGGTTGCAGGCGCCGATGCCGCCTTATCTGACGGCCGAGGCGGATCGGGTGGAGCGGTGGCGAGCACGGATCGGGGCGCAGGGCTGCAAGATCGGCATCGCGTGGCAGGGCAATCCCGCCGCCGCTGTGGAGAGGGGACGGTCCATCCCGTTGCGGGAATTCGCGCCGTTGGCCCAGGTGCCCGGGGTGCGGCTGATCAGCCTGCAGAAGCATCACGGGCTGGACCAGCTTGCGTCGCTTCAGTCGGAGCTGCGGATCGAGACGCTGGGCGAAGCGTTCGACGCCGGGACCGATGCGTTTGTCGATACGGCCGCGGTGATGCAGAGCCTCGATCTGGTGGTTACATCCGATACTTCTGTCGCGCATCTGGCGGGGGCGCTGGGACGGCCGGTCTGGGTCGGTTTGCAGAACGTGCCCGACTGGCGGTGGCTGCTGCAGGGCGAGGACAGCCGGTGGTATCCGTCGATGCGACTGTTCCGCCAGACCACCCGGCGCGATTGGGCGGGCGTGCTGGAGCGGATGGCTGCGGCGGTTGTCGCGAGTGGGGCCGCCGGCATGATGGCGCCGACATGACGGCAGAGGAGGATTTTCCCCGCGTGCCGGTGTCGTGGGGCGAGCTGATCGACAAGATCGTTATTCTCGAGATCAAGGTGGAGCGGCTGCGCGCGCCGGACGCGGTGGCGAATGCTCGGCGGGAGCTTGCGCTGCTGCTGGAGGTTTTTGCAGCGATAGCGGATCCGGCGCCGGCGGGGCTTGCCGCGCTGCGAGCCGCGCTTGGAGTGGTGAACTGTCGGCTGTGGCAGATCGAGGACGAGATCCGCGCAAAGGAGGCGGCGCAGTCGTTCGATGTGGGATTCATCGCGCTGGCGCGCGCGGTCTATCAGAGCAACGACGAACGCAGCCGCATCAAGCGTGCGATCAACCAGCTGTTGGGATCAAGCATTGTCGAGGAGAAGCAATACATCGCGTATTCCACACCGTCCGATTGAAGACGTGTGTGCCGGCGGCCGAACCTGACCGCCGGCGATTGACGAGGCGAGCGCCTAACCGCCATCGCCACCGTTGACGCCGGACTGTGGAAACTGCGGCGAGTACAGCGGATACGCGCCAGGCGCGGCGCGATACGGGTAGCTTTGGTAGGTCGTCTGGGCGGGCTGATAGGCCGACTGGTAGCCGGGCTGGTAGCCGGGCTGGTAGGCCGACTGGTAGCCAGTCTGGTAGCCGGGCTGGTAGGCCGACTGGTAGACCGGAGAATACGCCGCGGCGGGCGAGTAGCCGGGCGCTGCATAGCCATAGGACTGGTACGGATAGACGCACCCTGCCAGCAGTGATGTGCCAAGCAATATAAGCAACGGACGCGTATTCATAATCTTGATCCTCTTCGGTGTTCGGCGCGTTTATGTCTTGCGTGCTTGCCGATATTGACGGCAACAGATCTGCAATTGGACGCCGTGACGATTGGACGCCGTGGACTACCGGGTAGACATGGGATTGCTTACGCCCGGTATAATACCCGGTAACTCAAGTATTGACCCACGGACCTCGCGTTTCCGTCATCCCGGCAATGCCTGCCCCGAGCGAAGGCTGGGATCGGCATCCCCCGCGGAAACGCCGGGGATTCAGCAAGACGCTGAGTATTTTCCGAGTCTATCCCGCTGCATACCATCGCGTATCATGGCGGGTTCTGGTGCACTATCGCGGTGAGCGCCCGAGCTTTTCAATCCTCGACCGGAGGAATGGAGAAGTTGCACGTCACTGCCATCGAGCTGTGATGAGTGTTTCCCCGGGGAGCATTGTCCACGCCGACGCTGTCAGCGACGTTTCGCTCGTGCTGCGAGGTTACACTGTGAGCAGGCACAGGCGGTGCCTGAGCCTTATCGCAGGAAACTATGTCATGCGGGACAGTCTACACCACTGCATTCGACTGCCGATCGATACTGTCGATCCCGGAACTCTCGCTACGGCGTGGGCCGACTTCAGCGACTCCGCCAAGTGGAGCGATCCGCTTTACGCAGGGCCCCAGGCTGGCAGGCAAGGGATGGTTCACGCCTTGTCTCCGCTTCGACCGGCGCTGCGCGCAGGCACGAGTACCGTTGCCGTCTGGCCAGCGATCGTTTGGCCGCCGGTAGGGCGCTGAGTAGTTTCCGGGGCCAAATCGCCGGGGGCCTGTCACGCCGATCCGCATGCCCATCGGTGGCATACAGCGCGGGGGGCTGTCGGCCGGTAGGGATCTCACAATGGCAACGCGGTCAGTGTGATTCACCTGGTCGCCTGACTGCTATAGGGTCGCCCGACTGCCACACACGCAGCCCCGCCGCGGACGCTTGACGTCGCGGCCGTCAGCGAGGAGCCTTGCTGCCATGGCTGATGTCATTATCGCACCTGACGCCACGACCATCGCGGACAACCTGCGCCGCGTGCGCGATCGGATCGCCGATGCGGCGATCAAGGCTGGTCGCAAACCGGAAGACGTGACGCTGGTCGCGGTGTCGAAGACCAAGCCGATCGAGGCGGTGCGTGCGGCACTGGCGGCCGGCCAGACGGTGTTCGGCGAGAATCGCGTGCAGGAGGCATCGTCGAAGTTTCCGCTGCTGCGCGCGGAGCATCGCTTCCAGCTTCACATCATCGGCGGCTTGCAGACCAACAAGGCGCGCGAGGCCGTGCAACTGGCCGATGTGATCGAGACACTGGACCGACCGCGCCTGGCGGATGCGATCGCTGCCGCAGCGGAGAAGGCGGGCCGGTTGCCGACACTGCTGATCGAGGTCAATACCGGTGACGAGCCGCAGAAGTCCGGCGTGGCGCGCGACGAGGCGGATGGCTTCGTCGCGGCGTGCAAGGCGCGGTTCGGTGCCACACTGGCGGGGCTAATGTGCGTGCCGCCGCTGGATCAGGATCCTCGGCCGCACTTCGAATGGCTGGCGGATCGGGCGGCCCGGC
This sequence comes from Acetobacteraceae bacterium, assembly GCA_035511435.1. Classification (GTDB taxonomy): domain Bacteria; phylum Pseudomonadota; class Alphaproteobacteria; order Acetobacterales; family Acetobacteraceae; genus JAMXLO01. The sequence goes on from DATKFJ010000013.1 coordinate 19,779, forward strand.
ATGGACTGGGCGTGGTGTCGATGGGCATGTCGGCTGATTTCGAAGTGGCGATTGCCTGCGGTGCGACCTGGGTGCGCGTGGGCAGTGCGATCTTCGGGCATCGGTAATTCGGGCATCGGTGACTCGGGCACCAGTAATTCGGGCATTGACAAGGGGTGATGGCGGATTGATCCGGGCAATCGGGTAG
>DATKFJ010000014.1:0-9300 GCA_035511435.1 Acetobacteraceae bacterium
ATCATTCTCGAACGCACCCTGTACGCCCGCTTGTACGGTGCCAGCGAACTCGAACAGGTGCTGTTCACCATCGGCCTCATCTTCATGTCGGTCGCGATTGTCCGCTATCTCTGGGGACCACTGCCGCAACCGATAAAATTGCCCGCTGCACTCAGCGGCCAGCTCGATCTCGGCTTCCGTAGCTTTCCCATGTACCGCTCCTTCCTGATCGTCGTCGGCTTCGTGCTGATCGCCCTGCTGTTTCTCGGCGTCGAGCGCACCAACTTCGGCGCCCAGCTGCGTGCCGCCGTCGATAATCGCCGCATGGCCGAATCCATCGGCATCGACACCCGTCGCCTGTTCTCGCTGACCTTCGCACTCGGCTCCGGCCTCGCCGCACTCGGTGGCGGACTGGGTGCCGACATTCTCGCGATCTATCCCGGCTACGCCACCGAATACCTCGTCTACTTCCTGATGGTGGTTGCGATCGGCGGCCTGGGCTCGCTACGCGGTCCCTTCGTCGCCGCACTGCTGCTCGGCATCGGCGACACCGCCTGCAAATACCTGGTGCCCCAGCTCGGCTCGTTCTTCGTCTTCCTCGCGATGATCGGCCTGTTGCTGTGGCGTCCAGCCGGCTTGTTCGGACGAACCTGAGCCCGTTGTTCAACTGGCGTCCTGCGCATAGCGCGTCACCGGTAGAGGCGCTGATCCTTCGTCATCGCCTGCGCGCCATCGAATTGCTGCCGTGGTTCCTTGCAATCTGCGCCTATTACGCATTCGCCGACTACCTCGCACTCGGCTGCCAGATCCTGATCATGATCCTGTTCGCCATGTCGCTCGATCTCGTACTCGGCTACGCGGGTATCGTCACCCTCGGACATTCAGCGTTCTTCGGCGTCGGCGCCTATGCCGCCGGCATCTACGCCGCACGCGTCTCCGGCGAACCACTGTCGGGACTGATCATTGGCGCCATCGCCGCCGCCGCGATCGGCTGGACATCCGGCCTCGTCATTCTTCGCACGCAAGGCCTCACGCTGCTGATGCTGACACTGGCAATCACCGCACTGCTCGCGGAAGCTGCGAATCAGGCAAGCTTCATCACCGGCGGCGCCGACGGTCTGCAGGGCGTCGACATGCACCCCATCTTCGGCATCTTCAACTTCGATCTCTACGGGCGCACCGCCTACATCTACTGTCTTGTAGTGCTGTTCGTCGCCTGGCTATTCGCCCGCCGCCTGATCCACTCACCATTCGGCCAATCGCTGATCGGGATACGTGAGAACGCAGCCCGCATGCACGCGATCGGCTCCCCTCTGCGCCTCCGTCTGGTGACCATCTACACAATCTCGGCCGCCCTGGCCGGTGTCGCGGGCGCACTGCTGGCGCAAACCACGCAATTCGTCGGACTGACCGTGCTGGGCTTCCAGCGCTCCGGCGAGATCGTCATCATGCTGGTGTTCGGCGGCGCCGGCCGACTGTACGGCGCCTTCATCGGTGCCACCCTCTACATGATCGCCCAGGATCAGCTGGCCAAGCTGGACCCGACATACTGGTACTTCTGGATCGGCCTGTTGCTGGTGCTGCTGGTGATGTTCGCGCGTGGCGGTGTGCTTGGCCTGATCGACCAGGGCTTGCGCGCGCTGCGGAGCATGCGTTGACACCCGCACTGGAAACCATAGGCCTGCACAAGCGATTCGGTGCGCTCATCGTGGCGAACGACATCAACTTTCGCCTGGAACACGCAGCGCGTCATGCACTGATCGGCCCGAACGGTGCAGGCAAGACCACATTCATCAATCTGATCACCGGCCGCCTGGCGCCATCGGCTGGCCGTATCCTGCTGAACGGGTACGACATCACGGCGTTGCCGCAGGCTGCACGCGTCAAATGCGGTCTGGGCAGGACATTCCAGATCAATACCTTGTTCCGGGGGCTGACCGTTCTGCAAAATGTCTGCCTCGCTGTCGGCGAACACGCCGGCATCGGCGGCAACATGCTGCGTGTGTTTGGCTCACACCGCAGCGTACTCGAACATGCGTACCACCTGCTGGAACAACTTCACATCGCGGACAACGCACTCTCGCTGGTGCGGGAACTGCCTTACGGCAAGCAGCGCCTCGTCGAGATCGCCATAGCACTCGGCTTGCAGCCAACCGTGCTGCTGCTGGATGAACCAGCGGCCGGTGTGCCGTCCGCCGAGACCGCTATCATTCTCGATGTCATCGAACAGCTGCCACGCGACATCGCCGTGCTGATCATCGAGCATGACATGGAACTGGTATTCCGCTTCGCCCGCCGCATTACCGTCCTCGTGCAGGGCGCCATCCTGGTGGAAGGAACGCCGGCAGAGATCGCAGCGGATGCGCGCGTGCGCGAAGTCTATCTCGGCGAACGCCAGCATGCGTGACTGCCTGACGCTGCACGATGTCTGCGCCGGCTATGGCGAAACCGTGGTGCTGGAAAACATTTCGCTCGCCCTGGCCGATGGCGGCACGCTGTCGGTGCTGGGCCGCAACGGCGTCGGCAAGACGACGCTGCTGGCAACCATGCTCGGCCACACGTCCATGCATGCCGGGCGGATCGCGTTCCACAGCCGGCCGATCGAGCGCCTTCGTCCATTTCAGCGCGCCCGCCTTGGCATCGGCTACGTACCGCAGGAGCGCGAAATATTCCCGTCGTTGAATGTCGACGAGAACCTGACGGTCGCAGCCCGCGGCGGCACACGCTGGACGGAAGATCGCGTCTACCAACTGTTTCCCACACTCGCCGAGCGTCGGCGCAACATGGGCAATCAGCTTTCCGGCGGCGAACAGCAGATGCTGGCGATCGGCCGAGCGCTGATGGGCAATCCGACTCTACTGCTGCTCGACGAACCGCTGGAGGGACTGGCACCGGTCATCGTCGATGCGTTGTTGGTCGCACTGCATCGCCTGCGGCACGAGGACGGCCTCGCCATCATACTCGTCGAACAGCACGCGCGCCTGGCGCTGGAGTTTTCATCGCGCGCGGTAATTCTGGCTCGTGGCAGGATTGTCTATGACGCAGGCAGCCGGGCGCTACTGGATGATCCGCGGAGATTGGCGGAGTTGATCGGCGTGGGCGGATGACCGATGTATCGAATGCACGTCCGGACGCCATCAATCCACGATCGCCTGATACGTCAGCACCCGCAGCTCCCGCCGTATCGGATAGGTCGACGACGGCATAAGCTGTGTCAGCATGATCACCGCCATATCTTCCGCGGGATCGATCCAGAATGCAGTACTCGCGGCACCGCCCCACGCATACTCCCCCGGCGTGCCCAGAATCTGCGCCTTCGCCGGATCAAGCATGACCGAAAAGCCCAGCCCGAACCCGATCCCATGATACGATGACTCGGAAAACCGCGGCTGCCCCATCTCCGCCATGTCGCCGCGCAGATGATTGGATGTCATCAGCGCAACCGTCTTGCGACCCAGCAGCCGCACTCGATCCAGCTCCCCCTTGTTCAGCATCATGCGGCAAAACCGCATGTAGTCGGTCGCGGTCGAAAGCAACCCGCCGCCACCGGATGCAATCTTGCGCTGCGTGCCGAAGATGCTCTTCTGCGGATCATCGATCAGCAGCAGCCTGCCATCTGCGGTGCAGGTGTAATTCGCGGCAAGGCGGGAAAGCTTGCCGGAGGGAACATGAAAATCCGTATCCTCCATGCCCAGCGGGCCGGTCACCCGCTCACGCAGGAACTGCTCGAATGGTTTGCCGGAGATCACCGCAACCAGATGGCCCAGCACGTCGGTCGCGATGCTGTAATTCCACTCGGCGCCAGGCTGCGCGATCAACGGAATATCGGCGGCAATCTCGACGACGTCCGCCAACGTCTTGTCGGACGACTGAAAATCCACGCCACGGTCGCGATACTGCCCATCCACCGGCGTGGCTTCCATGAACCCGTACGTCAGGCCCGACGTATGCGTCAGCAGATCGCGGAACGTGATGTCGCGTTCCGCCGGCACCGTCTCCAGCTTGCCCCGCATGCCGCCGACCGCCACGCGCATGTCCTTGAAGCACGACAAATACCGAGTGATCGGATCGTCAAGCTGGAAGCGCCCCTCTTCATACAACATCATGATCGCCGTCGAGGTCAGCGGCTTGGTCATCGAGTAGAACCGGAAGATGGTGTCCGGCGCCATCCGCGTTTCGCGCTTGATGTCGGCCAGCCCGCATACGTTGAAATGCACCAACTTGCCACGCCGCATCACCATGGTGGTCATGCCGGGCAGCCTGCCTTCATCAACCAGACGCTGTGCCCAGGCATTGACCCGCGCCAGCCGTTCGGACGAAAGGCCGACGTCTTCCGGTTTCGCGTCCATTACATTCCCTCTCATTCAGGCCGGCGCCATGCGCCGGGCACCCCGTGTCAGCAACGCGATCGCGATGCACAGGTTGACCAGGTTCCAACCTGCACCATTGGCGAACGCGGCACTGTAGGAACCGGTGACATCGAAGATCACGCCGGATATCCAGCCACCGAATGCCATGCCGAACAAGGTGGCCATGATCACCATACCGAACCGCATGCCGGCTTCCCGTGCGGGCAGGTATTCGCGGATGATGATCGCGTAGCTCGGGATGATGCCGCCCTGGAACAATCCGAACAGCCCCGAAATCACGTACAGCGCCGTCAGGCTGCTGAACCCGAGGTACAGCAGAAGTGCCAGCATCTGCGCCGCGGAGCCGATCAGCAGCGTGGGCAATCCGCCGAAGCGGTCAGCAACGAAGCCGGACCCGACGCGACTGACGATGCCAAGGCCCAGCATCAGGGACAGCAGCGCCGCACCGTGCCCCACGCCGTAGCCAAGGTCGCCGCAATAGGCCACGATGTGTACTTGCGGCATCGACATCGCGACGCAGCAACAGAAACCGGCGATCGACAGCAGGATTTGCAGCGCGCGTGGTGACAGGCCAAGCGTAGTGGTGTGCGCCGGCGCGATCCGATGCGTCGCCGCCGCGACCTGGTGCGACGGAGCCTTGCGGCGCAAGGTCAGCGTTAGCGGGAGCATGGTCACCGCACACAGCACGCCGATATCGAAATGCGTCTGTCGCCAGCCGATGGTTTGGACGAAATGCTGCACCAACGGTGGCCAGATGGTGCCGGCCAGGTAGTTTCCCGATGCAGCGATTGCGACCGCAATGCCGCGCCGGCGCGTGAACCATTGCGACACATCGGCGACAATTGGACCAAAGGTCGCCGCGCCGCCGAAAAATGCGATCAGCAGCCCGTGGACGATGGCGAACTGCCACAGGCTCGTGGCATAGCTCGCAGCGATGTACCCCAGGCACAGCGCGACGCAGCCGATCAACGCGGGGACCATTATGCCAACGCGATCCGCCAGCCGACCCATCATCACGCCACCGACGGCGAACCCCACCATTGTCAGCGTGTAAGGCAAGGACGCAGTCGCCCGGTCTACGGCAAATTCCGCCTGCACCGCGGGCAGCACGACGACGACAGACCATAAGCTGATGCCACCGAGTGTGCTCAGCAACACGCAGACCCCAAGGCGAATCCAGGCATAGGGTGAGTCGGCGCCCGTGTCGGTCGTCACGCTTGAACGTTCTCCCTCGCGAACCGATCGGCGTTGAACGCCCTGGCCATGTGAATGCCGCTTCGCCCGCCGCATTCACTTCACGGCATAACCGGCACTTCCCGGCATAACCGGTCATGGTAGCGTTGCATATCCTCTCCCGTGCGGGTGGAGAGGCGCAGAACCGACATATCAGGATTGCCGGTACTCGCATTCGCCTCCGCACGCGATGTTGAAATCGACATGCGGCAGTTCCGCCGTCAATTCACCGCAATTGTTGCGGACCTGTTGTTCGCGATGCCGGTAGTCCGGGCACGGTGGCGGTCGCTGGTGACCACCGCCGCTTCACCCAGCTACGCCGCCTGGCGTTTGGCCGCCTGCCCGAACAGCTTCAGCATTGCGCGACAGAAGTCCGGCAGGTCGTCAGGCTTGCTCGATGTCACCAGACGGACATCGACAACCACCGATTCGTCTTCCCATCGGGCGCCCGCATTGCGCAGGACGGTTTGCAGGGACGGCCAGGACGTCACGGTGTGCCCCTTTGGCCAGCCCTGCCGGAACACCGGCGCAGCGAACAGCTCACGATAATTGTCGAGGCCGATCCACATCAGCTTTGGCGATCGCGCGTCAAGCCGATGGAACGACAGTTCGAGCAGAAAGATCAGCGGATGATAATTCCATACCGACAGTGCACCGAACGTCGGCAACAGCTAGACGTACGGGCTGGCGCGGCACCACGCCGCCCAGGCGATATGCGCGTGCAGGTACACAGCAGCCCGGCCGACAGTCCGGGTCGTCATCACTCGGCATGATCTCCGGTGAATGGTTCGTCAGCAACGGCCTCACACTCGTGGCATGACAATCGGGTGAACATCTGAAGAGCTCCGACCGTGTTATTGCTAGCGCAGCGAAGCAATCCGGGGCGGCGAATTGCGCGCGCACTGTCACCGCGATGGCCGCGTCGCCGCACTCCATTGCTCACCCAGGCGTGACACGAAACAGCCCGGCAGCCTCATGGAACAACCCGAATGCACCGTAGGCCGGTGCAAGAAAACGCGTTATAGCCGGCGCCCGAAAAAACAACATCGGATCTGCCCATGAATCACACGGCGAAACACGGCGCCCTCAGCAAGGTCCCGGAAGTCACCTTGTTTTTTTGGATCATCAAGATCGCTGCGACGACAATGGGCGAAACCGGCGGCGACACCGTCACCATGACGCTCAACTGGGGCTATCTCCTGGGCACCGCCCTGTTCCTCGGCTTGCTCATTGTGTTGGTCACCGCGCAGATTTTCGCGAAACGATTTCACCCCTTTCTCTATTGGGCGACGATCGTCGCCTCCACCACCTTCGGCACGACCATGGCCGATTTCGCCGACCGCTCACTCGGCATCGGCTACGCCGGTGGTTCGATACTGCTGTCCAGTTGCCTCGTTGCCGTACTCGGGCTCTGGTACTGGTCGCAGCGCACCATCTCGGTGAACACCGTGACCACGCCGAAGGTCGAAGCATTCTACTGGGCCGCCATCACCTTCTCGCAGACACTCGGCACCGCGCTGGGTGACTGGATGGCAGACACCGGCGGCCTGGGCTACGAAGGCGGCGCGCTCATCTTCGCCGCGGGGCTCGCAGTGATCGCCGGCCTTTACTTCTGGTCGAACGTGTCGCGCGTCCTGCTGTTCTGGGCGGCCTTCATCCTCACCCGGCCTCTCGGCGCCACCGTCGGTGATTTTCTCGACAAGCCGGTGAACGACGGTGGGCTCGCCTTCAGTCGTCCACTCGCCACGGCGGTGATCGCGGCGTTCATCGTCGTGTGTCTGCTTGTGTTGCCGCAATGGCCGGGGCGACATCCGGATGCACCGCAGGAGATGTCGTGACCGCCATCATAGTTGACACCGGCATCGTAGTCCGGATCCGGTACGAACAAATCGGGAAATGGTAGCGGCGGGCGGATTTGAACCACCGACCAAAGGATTATGATTCCTCTGCTCTACCGCTGAGCTACGCCGCCATCCGATCCGCGAGGCGCGGGAGATAGCCCCGCGTCACCCGCCGCGTCAACCACGGTCGCCGCGTCCGGCCGGCGAATGAAGCCGCCGCCCAGCACCCGCTCACCGTCGTAGAACACGCATGCCTGACCGGGCGCCGGCAGCGCCGGCAAATCCGGCCGCACCTCCGCGCCCCACGCGGTGGCCAGCACCGTCGCGGCTTGCGGCGCCTCGCGCGCGCGCAGCTTGACCCGGCAGGCCACCGGCCCAGCCGGCACCGGCACCAGCCAGTTCACCTCGCGCAACCGAATCACGCCCGAGGTGCCCGAACGACGCGGCCCGACGACCACACGCCGCCGACCCGGATCAAGCGCCACGACCACCTGCCGCTCGCCGCGATCCAGCGCAGCCGCCCCAAGCCGCTTGCCCTGCCCGACCGTAAAGCGGGCGATGCCGTCGTGCCGACCCAGCACACGCCCGTCGCCGCTGACGATCTCGCCTGCCTCACCGGCATCCGGGCGCAGCCGCACAACCGTATCGGCGTAATGCCCCGACGCTACGAAGCAGATGTCCTGGCTATCGGGCTTGGCCGCGACCGGCAGACCTAGCCTCTCGGCTTCCGCACGGACCGCGGCCTTGTCCGGCATCGCCCCCAGCGGGAACAGCACGAAGCCAAGCTGCGCGCGCGTCGTTGCGAACAGGAACCAGCTCTGGTCACGCGCCAGGTCCGCGGCGCGGTGCAGTTCGGGCCCCGACGGACAATCGATCCGGCGCACATAATGCCCGGTCGCCAGACGCTCCGCGCCCAATCCGCGCGCCAGCACGGACAGGTCGGCAAACTTCACCGTCTGATTGCAGCGCACACACGGCACCGGCGTCTCGCCCGCCGCGTAACTGTCGGCGAAATCCCCGATCACCGCATCGGCAAACCGCTGCTCGGCATCGATGACGTAATGCGGAATGCGAAGGTGGTCCGCCACGCGCCGAGCGTCGTGAATGTCCTGCCCGGCGCAGCACGCTCCCCTGCGCCCGGTCGCGACGCCATGGTCATAAAGCTGCAGCGTGACGCCAATCACCTCGTGACCGGCCTCATGCAACAACCCGGCGACAGTGCTGCTGTCCACGCCGCCGGACATCGCGACGACGATTCGCATCGCGCTACGCGTTCTGCATGTTGCGCGTGCCGGCGGGCAGCTTCACCACCAGCCCGTCCAGCGCCTCGGTCATCACGATCTGGCAGCCAAGCCGCGACGTCTCGGTCAACCCGAACGCAAGATCGAGCATATCCTCCTCGTCTTCCGTCGGCTCCGTCAACTTGCGGAACCAGCCCGCGTCCACGATCACATGGCACGTGGAACACGCCAGCGAGCCCTCGCACGCGCCCTCGATATCCACGCCGTGTTTGTGCGCGATCTCCAGCACCGACAAGCCGAGTGGCGCATCGACTTCGCGGCGTGTGCCGTCGCGCTCGATGAAGGTCATCTTCGGCATCTGCGCACTGGGTTCCGTTCAGGCCTGAGCAAATCGTTCGATGTCGGGGGCCGGCGCCCCGGCATGCGCCGCTGCCAGCGCCGCTGCCGCATAGTCGATGTCGGCGGCGGAGGTAAAGCGTCCCAGCCCGACGCGCAAGGTGCGTGACGCCGCATCATCGGTCAGGCCGATTGCCCGCAGCACATAGGACGGCTCGATCGCCGCCGAGGAGCACGCCGAGCCGGTGGACACGCAGAGATCCGGCACCCGTGCCATCAACTCGGCCGCGGTCACGTCGG
>DATKFJ010000015.1:0-13232 GCA_035511435.1 Acetobacteraceae bacterium
CAGCCGAAGGGCCGCGGTTCTGCGTTGCGCTGATCGAGGTATTGGTTGATCGCGGCTTGCAGGCTGCCGATCCAGTGGAAGCGGCCGCGCCGTATCCGCTGGCGGGTGAGCGCCGAGAAGAACGTCTCGACGGCATTCAGCCATGATCCGGATGTCGGCGTGACGTGAAAGGTCCAGCGTGGATGGCGTGCCAGCCAGGCCTTCACCTTCGGATGCTTGTGGGTTGCGTAGTTGTCGACGATGGCCTCGATGGCTCTGCCGGCTGGCACTGCCAGCGCGACGGCATTGAGGAAGCGGATGAACGCCGCGTGCCGGTGGCGCTGCATGCAGCGGCCGATCACGGTGCCTTCCAGCACGTTCAGTGCGACGAACAGCGTCGTCGTGCCATGGCGCTTGTGGTCATGTGTCATGGTGCCGCAGTGGCCAGGCTTGAGCGGCAACCCGGGCTGAGTGCGGTCAAGCGCCTGGATCTGGCTTGTCTCGTCGATCGACAGCACCACCGCCTGGGCAGGCGGATCGAGGTAGAGGCCGACAACATCGGCCATCGTCTCGGCAAACCGTGGATCGCGCGAGCGTTTGAAGCTGCGCACCCGATGCGGCTGAAGTTGGTGGGCATCCCAGATGCGCTGCACCGAGCGTAGCGAGATGCCGGCGAGCTTAGCCATCGCCCGACCTGTCCAATGCGTGACACCAGGCGGTGCCTCGCCACAGCTCAGCGCCACGACACGCGCCACTGTTCCGGCCGGGATCGGCGGCTTGCCCGGATTGCGCGTCTTGTCGCGCAGCCATCCATCCGGCCCCGCTTCGGCGAAACGTTGCTGCCAGCGCCAAACCATCGGCCGACTGACATCCATCCCAGTCGCCACTCGTTGCACCGGCCGACCATCCGCCGAAGCAAGAACGATCTTCGCACGCTCGACATGCTTGCGTGGCAGGTTGCGATCCGAAGCAATCGCCTCAAGTCGCCGTCTGTCCGACGGGCTCAACCAAACGCATACTGTCTATGTCATCCACGCAGCTTCGCACGTCGCCAGCCGCACTGTGAATCCGCAGAATGCGTCAGTGCGCTAGCCGTCGAAAAGATCGACTTTCCTGGAGGATTCCCGGACCGTCACAAGTACGACTCACTGTGTACCGAGGCGATTCGCAGGAAGTTCGTAGCAGATGGGCAGGCCGGTCGAGATCACCTGTTTTGACCGTTTGGCGACAGAGCTGAGAGAGGTGGCTCCCGAAAACTGGACAGGTGACTAAGAGAGACTTACGCCCCTAAAATGGCCGCAGGCCATGGGGTGAGCGATGCCGAATGTTCGCAAGAACCACAGCATTGATTTCAAGGCGAAGGTTGCGTTGGCGGCGGTGCGGGAGGACGGCACGGTCGCGAAACTGTCGAGCCGCTACGGGGTGCATGCCAACTGGTGAAGTTGCCTTGGTTTCGTGGACAGCGGACGATTTGTGTTCGAGGAGGCCACGATGGCGAGGACAAGACGAAACTACCCGCCTGAATTTCGTCGGCAGATAGTTGAATTGGTGGATGCCGGCCGCTCACCGGAGGAACTGGCGCGGGAATTTGAACCGACGGCGCAGTCGATCAGGAGCTGGTGTGCGCAATCGGCGAGCGATGCGGGCCGCTGCGACGGCGGTGTGACGACAGCGGAACGCGAGGCGCTCAACCGGCTGCGACATGAGAACCGCCAGCTACGGCGGGTGCGGGAGATCCTGTCAAAGGCGGCGGCGTGGGCCATGTCGCGCTGGTCGAACTGTCCGACGGCATGCGTTAGCGAGCCATGATCGCACTTGTTTTGGCCTGTTCGCCGACAGTGCTGTTCGCCGACGAACCGATCACCCGCGCTGGACGTACCAGTACAGATTCAGATCCTGCTTCTGCTGCGTCAATTGCAGCAGGAACTCAGCATGGCGATCGTGTTCGCCACCCACGACGTCGGTGTAGCGGCAGAAATCCCGATCGCATCGCAGTGATGTATGCCGACCGCATTGTCGAAACCGCCACCGCGCGTGAGATCATGCGTACGCCGCACCATCCCTACATAGAGGGACTGCTCGCCTCGATCGTGCACGGCTGATTGCGCGGCAGGATGCTCGAAACCATCCCCGGCACACCGCCGAATCTGGCGCAGATTCCGCCGGGCCGCGCGTTCGCACCGCGTTGCCGCTGAGTCGTCGATGCCTACACGCGCGACGACGTGCCGGTGGTGATCTCGCCGACCGGTGCAATGGTCCGCTGTGTGCGGGCCGTCGCCCCAATCTGCGCCCAGGAAACCAACGAGGTGTCCCCATGAGGCCTCGCATCACCGTAGCGGAATTCGAAGTCATGGTGGCACAGACCGGCCTGCCACTCAGTACGGAGCAGAAGGCGACGCCATACAATGCCTATTGGATGCTGGAAGGCACGATAGAGCGGGTCAATAAGCCGGTGCCACTCGATCAGGAGCCTGCACATATCTTCCTCCCGGAGATGCAATGATGGATGAATTTCTGACCATCACCGCTGCGTCCGGGCTGATCGCTGAAAAGCAGCTTTCGGCGATGGAATTGACTGCGGCCTGCCTGGATCGTGCGAGGCGGCGGGATGACACGCTGCGTGCGTTCATCCTGCCCACGCCGAAGCGCGCCATGGCTCATGCGCACGCGGCCGAAGCTCGCGTCATGGCGGGGCTGTCGCGCGGACCGCTCGATGGCATCCCGATCGGCCACAAGGACATCTACAACACCACCAGCATCCGTACCACCGGGCATTCGAGATTGCTGGAACATAACGTGCCGGGAGGCGATGCCACGGCGGTACAAAAATGGGGCGAAGCCGGCACCTTGCTGATGGGCAAATTGTCCACGCACGAGTTCGCCATCGGCGGCCCGTCGCTCGATCTGCCCTGGCCACCGGCGCGCAATGCGTGGAACCCCGAACATTTCACCGCGGGCTCTTCGTCCGGCACCGGAGCTGCGGTGGCGGCTGGCTTCATTTTTGGCAGTACCGGCTCAGACACCGGCGGTTCAATTCGCGGACCGGCAGCGCTGCGCGCCATTGCCGGCATCAAGCCAACCTACGGCTGGGTTAACCGCGCCGGCGCGCTGCCACCGTCGTTCAGCATGGATCACGCGGGACCAATGGCATGGACCGTGCAAGATTGCGCGCTGCTGCGGTAGGCGATGGCCGGCTACGATCCGGTCGATCCCACAACCTCCGATCGTCCGGTGCCCGCCTTCACCGCCGACATCGCAAAGGGTGTGAAGGGACTGTGCATCGGCGCGGAGCGGCACTTCTTGAAGATCGATAATCCGGTCAGCCCCGCGCCGCTTCAAGGCATGAACCACGCGCTTGATGTGTTCGAACATCTTGGCGCGGATGTGCGCAACGTGATGTTGTCGCCGCTCGCTGATTATCGTGCCTGCGGGTCGATAATCCTGACGTCGGAGGCCTACGCGATCCATGAACCGTGGCTGAAGACGCGGTTCAACGACTATAGCGACAAGCAGCGTCTGGCCGACCGGCTGATGCGCCGCCTGCGCGAACTCTGGGCGCTGGGGTCCGCGCTGCAGACGGCATCCGGTAAACACTATCCAGGAGAGCAACTGCCGCGCTGGGCGCTGTATGCACACTGGCGCAAGGATGGCGAACCGGTGTGGCGCGTGCCTGAATTGCTGGCGGCGGCCGATGATACCGACTGCGCCACCGCGAACGACACGGCGCAGTTCTGCGCTGCGCTCGAGGAGCGATTGCAGGTTGATCCTTCGCCGATCCACTCGGCGTACGAGGACATCCACTACCATCTGTGGCGCGAGCATCGCCTGCCGGCGAATGTGCTGGGCGACGATGCCAGGCTCGCGGATCCGATGGACCGTGCGCGGCTGGCGCGCGTGCTCGGTCACGGTCTCGGCGCTCCTGTCGGTTCGGTGCTGCCATTGCGCCGTGCCGTGTATGACGACGTGCGCATCTGGCAGAGCGGCAAATGGCACTTCCGCGGCGATGCGGTCTTCCTACTGCCCGGTGATTCGCCGATCGGCTATCGGCTGCCGCTGGATGGGCTGCCCTGGGTGGATCCCGAAACAATCGAGCACGAGACCGAGCCCGATCCGTTTGCGCCGCACGCACAGTTGCCGCCGCGCCAATCGTTCCGCGCCGCCTTGCCGGCGTCCGACTTTATGGGCGCTGGAGCGGAAGACTTCCGTCCAATTGCGCAGGATGCGCCGGTGGTCGACCTCGGCGAACCCGACGTGGTGCGCACCGCGCTTGGCATCGAGCCGCGCGACCGTGTCATCCACGTGTTCTTCCCGCCGCTCTATGCCGCCGAGGATTGGCTGGCGCTGGTCGCCGTGGTTGAGGACATCGCCGGCGAACTCGGTCGCAAGGTGCTGCTGGAAGGCTATCTGCCGCCGCGCGATCCGGATCTGCTGCATTTCTCGGTGACGCCCGATCCTGGCGTGATCGAGGTCGACGTGCATCCGGCATCGAACCGGTCGGAGGTCGTGCAGCGCGGCGAGCAACTCTACGAGGAAGCGCATCAGGTCGGCTTGGCTACAGAAAAATTCATGATCGATGGCCGACACGTCTGCACTGGCGCCGGCAACCACGTGGTGATGGGCGCAGCCGAACTCGCCGACAGCCCGTTCCTGCGGCGTCCCGATCTGCTGAAATCGCTGCTGGGTTTCTGGCACAACCATCCGAGCCTGTCGTACCTGTTCAGCGGGTTGTTCAAAGGGCCCTCCAGCCAGCATCCGCGGATTGACGAGGCGCGCCAAGACAGCCTGGTCGAACTGGAGATCGCGTTCTCGCAGATCGCACCGAAGCAGGAAGTCGCGCCCTGGCTGATCGATCGCATGTTCCGCCATCTGCTCGCCGACATGACCGGCAACAGACACCGCACCGAGTTCTGCATCGACAAGCTGTACGCGCGCGAAACCGCCACCGACCGGCTCGGACTGGTGGAATTCCGCGCGCTGGAAATGCCGCCGCACGCGCACATGGCGGCGGCACAGCTTTTGCTGATGCGCGCCGCGGTGGCGGCATTCTGGCAGCGCCCGTACGAGCGCCGCCTGGTGCATTGGGCACCCGTATCCACGATGAATTCCTGCTGCCGCACTACGTCTCGCAGGATTTCGCAGATGTGCTGGATGAACTGCGCGGCCATGGTTACAGCTTCGATCCGGCATGGTTCGCGCCGCAGTTCGAGTTCCGTTTTCCGCGCCTCGGCGAGGTCACGCTGCATGGCACGACGATAGAACTGCGCCATGCGCTGGTGCCCTGGCACGTGCTCGGCGAAGAACCCGCCGGCGGCGCCACGGCGCGCTTTGTCGATAGTTCGGTGGACCTGGTGCGGGCGCTGCTATCCGACTGGATGGACGAACGCTTTGTGCTGGCGTGCAACTGCGGTGCGGTGCCGCTGACCCCGACCGAACGCGCCGGCGAATACGTCGGCGGCGTGCACTTCAAGGCATGGCAGCCGCCAGTCAGCGTACTGCATCCGACGCTCCCGGCGCAGACGCCCCTGGTGTTCGAGGTGTACGACCGCTGGACCGGCCGCAGCCCGGGCGGCATGACTTATCCCGTGTCGCATCCCGGCGGACGCAGCTACGAGCACTTCCCGGTGAACGCCAACGAAGCGGAGGCCCGCCGCCGATCGCGCTTCTTCCCGATCGGCCACGCGCCGGGCAGCATGGTTGAGCCGGTCCTGGTTCGTTCGCGCGAGCACCCACGCGCGCTGGATTTGCGCCGCGTGGAGGACTTGCGCGGCAACGATTGACTGGTCAGCCTTCCAACATGGCACGCGACGAGATGGTGGACGGCAAGGGGGGGCTGCGCCCGCAATGGCGCGGTTTGCTTGGCGTTCTTGCCGGGCTTGGCCACGGTACCCTGGCCGAACGCGCGACGCGACTCGACCGTGTCATGCAGGAGGAAGGCGTCACCAGCTTGCCGCCCGGCTCGCCGCCCGATCCGTGGCGCTTCGATCCGATTCCGTTGCCGCTGCCGCAAGCGGAATTTTCCGAACTCGAGGCGGGACTGGCACAGCGCGCGCGCCTGCTCGATGCGATACTGGCCGACGTTTACGGCCCGCAATGCCTGCTGGCCGATGGCGCAATGCCCGCGGCACTGGTCTACGCCAATCCGGCATTCCTGCGCCCGTGCCGCAACGTCGTCGGGGACCACCCGCACGACCTGCTGCAATTCTATGCCGCGGACCTGATGCGCGCACCGGACGGCGTGTGGCATGTACTGGCGGATCGCACCGGGCTCACGGATGGCCTGGCCCACGCATTGCAGAACCGCCGGCGGCTCGGACGTGTCCTGCCGGAACTTTTTGCCTCGCATCCGCTTTGTCACATCGACCCGTTCGTCGAAATCTGCCTGGACATGATCCAGCGCATCGCTCCGATGGATACGGGCGAAGCCGGACGATCCGCGCTGCTGACACCAGGCCACGAGGACCCCGCCTGGTACGATCACGTGCTGCTGGCGCGCGAACTGTCGTGCGTGCTGGTGGAGGGCGACGATCTTACCGTGCGCGAGGGCGGCCTGTTCCTGAAGACGCTGCGTGGCTTGCAGCGGATCGGCGTGCTGTTGCGCGGGATCGATGGCAGATCGATCGATCCGCTGGAACTCGAAGCCGATGGCATCGGCGTGTCCGGGCTGCTTGCCGCGTCGCGCGACCATGCGCGCGTCGTCAACAACCCGGGCAGCGGGTTGGTGGAGGCGCCGGCGGTCGCGGCGTTCCTTCCCGCGCTGGCGAAGCGACTGCTGGGCCAGGAGCTTGCGCTGCCGAGTGTGCCAACGGTGTGGCTAGGCGATGCTGCCGCCCGCGAGACACTGCTGCGCGATCCGAGCGACTGGCAGCTTCGGCCGGCGTTCGAAAGTGGGCTGCCTGCGGTTTCGCTGGTGGCGATGGCCGAGGGGAACCGGCGCGCCATGCTCAGCCGTGTGGCCGCCGCGCCGTGGCGTTTCGCAGCGAACACCCCACTGACGCCGTCTGTGGCGCCGTGCCTTGACGGCGATAAGTTGGTTCCGCGTCCTGTGCTGGTCCGCATGTTCCTGGTCCGCGATCGCACCGGCTGGCGCGCCATGCCGGGGGGGCTCGGCTGCGTGATGCAGGACGATGCACAGGCGTGGCCCAGCGCCGGGCCGGTGCTCGCCAAGGATGTCTGGGTGCTTGCGGAGAATCCCGCCGCGATCGAGAGGCCGTCCTTCCACCGAACGCCGGCGCCGCTGGCGATCCGCCGCACGGCAGGCGACATGCCGAGCCGGGTCGCCGACAATTTCTTCTGGCTCGGGCGCTATCTGGAACGGCTGGAAGGCGCCGCGCGCCTGTTGCTGATCGCCATCGGCCGCGCCAGCCGCCCGGCACCGACGCCGCATGAGATGGCGGAGCTAGAGGTGCTGGCCGACTGCCTGACGCAGGCCGGCCTGCTCAATGCCGAGGCGATCGCCGGATTGGGCACCGCGGGTCTGGGCACCGCAGGTCTGGGCCATGCGCTGCTGCGCGCCGCCGGAAGTTGGGGCGCGATCCACGCCATGCTCGGCCAGGTTTCGCGCATGACCGGCTTGCTGCGCGACCAGGTGACGGGGGAAATGCACGCCGTCACGTCGCGCGGCCTGCGGGAGGCGGAAGAAGCCCTTGGCCATATCGGCACACGGCGTGACGGGCAGGCGTTGGATGCAACTTCCCAGGCGATGTCGCATGTGCTGGCTTTCTCGGCGACCCTGTCGGGGCTGGCCGCGGAGAACATGGTGCGGGGCGGTGGTCGGCTGTTCCTGGATCTGGGCCGGCGAGTGGAACGGGCCGAGGCGGTAGCCGATCAGATCGCCTGCACGCTGGAGTTCCCAGGCGCCGCGCAACAGCCGGCGCGTGTCGAACATGGGTTGCGACTCGCGCTGGAATTATGCGACTCGTTGATTACCTATCGCAGTCGTTATCTCACCGTGCTGCAGCCGGCGCCGGCGCTGGACCTGATGCTAGCCGACGACGGCAATCCGCGCGGGCTGGCGTTCCAGCTTGCCGCAATGCGCGCGCTGCTGAGCGAGATCGCCGATGGCGGGGACAATTCGCTCGCGGTTGACGCCGCCGCGTTGCAGGACGAACCGCGGTCCATGGTCCGCATGGTCAGCGAAGCCTCGGATCAGTCGGTGGCCGCGCTAATTCTGCCGGCGCGCCTGCGTGCGCTGCGCGATGCAGTGGCCGAGTTGTCGGATCGCGTGTCGCGCCGCTATTTCGCGTTGTTGCCGACAGCCCGCACCGTCGGCGTCGAGGCTTCGTCCCGGTCGGTCCGAGGTGCGGCGTGATCTACCACGTGCGGCACGTGACGCGGTACGACTATCAGACACCGGTCAACCTCGGTGCGCATCTCGCGCATCTTCGACCGCGCGCGCTGCCGTTTCAGCGGATTCTGCGCGCCGACGTGCATGCCGCGCCGGCTGTGTCGTGGCGGCGCGACGGCTGCGACCATTTCGGTAACGAGGTGACATGGCTGTTCCTTGATGTCGCGCACTCGGCGTTCCAGGTGATCGCCGATGCGGTTGTCGAAGTAGGTTTTCCCACGCCGCCCGATCCCGCGGCGACGACGCCGTGGGAAGAGGTCGAGCGGCGCGCCTGGGAAGCCGGGCCCGGTGCCTGGCAGGCCGCTGAGTTTCGTTTCGACAGCCCGCGCGCGCCGGCGGATGGCGATGCCAGGGCCTATGCCGCGGACTGCTTTCTGCCCGGCCGTCCGGTGCTGGCGGCGTTGCTGGAACTGAACGCTCGCATTCGGCGCGACTTCACCTTCCGCGCCGGTGTGACAACGACGAGGACGCCGATCGCCGAGGTGCTGCGGCGGCGCGAAGGCGTGTGCCAGGATTTCACTCATCTGATGATCAGTGTGCTGCGCAGCTATGGGGTTCCGGCGCGCTATGTGTCCGGCTATATCCGGACACGATCGTCGCGTGGCAACGCGCAGCGGCTGGGTGCCGATCAGTCGCATGCCTGGGTCGGCGCCTGGCTCGGGCAGGAGCATGGTTGGCTGGATCTCGACCCCACCAACGGCATCATCGTACGGGACGAACATGTCGTACTGGGCTGGGGGCGCGATTTCGGCGACATCACACCATTGCGTGGTGTCATCCTTGGCGGCGGGGATCAGAAACTTACGGTCGAGGTTGAACTGGTGGAAGCCGCCGAGACTGGGTGACATTTGGCTTCCCCGCGCATACGTGATGGAGCCGATATCTTCGAAACAGGTTGCTATGGCTCCGATTACGATCCTGAATGTCCTTCACCGTACGCGCTACTGTTATGCGGAGCCGGTCGCATTCGGTCCGCACCACATGATGATGCGGCCACGCGACAGCCATGATCTGCGCCCGATCGACACCGCGCTCACCATTTCGCCGGCTGCGTCGGTGCGCTGGTTGCACGACGTGTTCGGCAACTCGGTCGCGGTTGCCGAATTCACCGAACCCGGCAGCGAACTGCTTGTCGAGTCGTCGTTCCGCGCTGAGCATTTCCCGCTGCCGGAGGCTGCGGTGGCCGTCGAGGCTTATGCGCGGCACCATCCGTTCAGCTACGCACCAGTCGGGACAAGACAACGAGCCCGCAGCCAGCCGCAGCGAGGCAGTGCGGGCCGTCGAACACGGCGAGCTGCCCGTCGGGATACTCATGCACCCGCACCGTTGCCTTGACGTAGTGATGGCGATGCTGCTGCGCCGGGATTTGCGGCGATCGGCCAGACAACGACTCGCAGTCCGTCGATCCCCGCCGATGCATAGCGCGCGCACTGACGGCGGAAATGCCGACCCGACAGGCCGAGCAGTTCACCCGCTTCTTCCGCGCTCAAACGATGTTGTTTGTAGCTATCCAGAGCTTCCTCGAAACGCGTCACATAAACCTCCCATAGCACTCGAGTTCGTCGCATCCGCAACCTCCAGAACAGGCCACGAACGTTTCGGACATTTCATGCGCTACGTAAGGCGGACAACTCGCGCGCTCTCGACATCCGCGCGCTCGACAAGCGCGCCGCGTCGGCTTGACATCTTGGAGGGTGACGAGAAGTCTCAGTTCCTTAGATTTTCTAAGAAGTTCAAAGGAGACCGTCACCCGGGGTCGTTGGAAGCACGAAATTGGTGGAATTTGGCCGCTTTCGTCTCGATGCGCACCGCCGTGAGCTTCTCGCGGACGGGCTAGCCGTCCCTATCGGCAGCAGGGCCTTCGATATTCTCATCGCTCTGGTCGAAGCGGGGGGCCGACTTGTCACCAAGGACGAGCTCCTGCGCAGCGTGTGGTCGGGGACGGTGGTTGAGGAGCATAATCTTCAGTTCCAGATTTCGACACTGCGCAAGGCGCTGGGACCTGATCGCGATTTCATCAAGACGATTTCGGGCCGCGGCTACAGATTCGTCGCCGATATCATTGATCCTGCCGCCCCAGAGGAGGCTCCTTCCAGCGTAAGCGCTGCCTTGTTGGCGCGGCGTCCCGATAGGTTCCCCCTAACCAATCTCCCGGCGCCGATGTCCGAGCTTGTCGGCCTGGACGCTGCCGTGCAGCAAGTGCAGGAGCTTCTGACGGAGCGCCGGGCCGTTACGCTGACCGGGCCCGGCGGAATCGGAAAGACAACGTTGGCGCTGGAAGCTGCCCGCCGAATGTTTCCGGCGTTTAATGGTGACGTCTGGCTTGTCGAACTAGCTTCGCTGTCAGATCCCGATCTTGTTCCCTCCACCGTCGCAAGGGCCATCGGCCTGAAGCTGGCGAGCGGCGAGATTTCTTCGGAGGCCGCCGCCCGGGCCATCGGAGAGAGGAAGCTCCTCCTCGTTCTTGATAATTGCGAGCACGTCATCGACGCAGCCGCCAGCCTGGCGGAGGCGGTCGTGCGCCTATGTCCGGCCGCTTCCGTTCTCGCGACAAGCCGCGAGACCCTGCGGATAGCGGGCGAATACATATTTCAGGTTCCCGCGCTCCATGTCCCACCGCCGCATCAAGACGGGCCGGACCTTGTCCTTCGACACAGTGCGGCGCAGCTTTTCGTCGCCAGGGCACAGGCGTTGCGCTCGGACTTCTCGCCGAACGACGAGGGCTTATCGGCGATTGCCGCGATCTGTCGGCACCTGGACGGAATACCGCTCGCCATCGAGTTTGCCGCGGCGCGCGCCGCCGCTCTGGGCGTCCAGCAGGTCGCCTCAGGCCTGGAGGATCGCTTCAGGTTGCTGACGGCCGGCCGTCGTCCTGCGTTGCCGCGTCATCAAACGCTGCGCGCAACGCTCGACTGGAGCTACGATCTTCTGTCCGATGCCGAACGGCGCCTGCTGCGCCGGCTGGCGATTTTTCCCTCCGGGTTCACGCTGGATGCGGCGACCGCCATTCTGCACGACATTGCCGATGCTGTGTCTTCGGTCGTGGTCGGCATCGCCAACCTCGTCGCCAAATCACTGGTCGTATTGGATGGGTCGGCGGCGGCTGCTCGAGACGGTTCGTGTGTATGCGCTGGAGAAACTTGTCCAAAGCGGCGAAGCACAACAGACCGCGCGGCGCCACGCGGAGTTCTATCGGGATGCGTTCGGGCCGGCCGTGTCCGGCTCGCCGTCACATCCCTCCATCGAAGACCTCGTCCGTTACGGCCACGAACTCGACAATGTTCGCGCTGCGCTCGATTGGTCGTTTTCGCCCGATGGTGATGCAGCAATCGGCGTTGCGCTGACGGCTGCATTCGCACCCGTATGGCTGCATTTGTCGCTAATCGTCGAATGCCGGGAGCGCGCCGAGCAAACTCTGGACGTTCTGCGGCCCGATTTCGATCTGAGCGCGGCGTTCGAACAGCGGCTGTACATGGCCCTTGGGGTGGCGTTCACTCTGACGCTGGGGCCGGTCGGGCGAACGCGGGCAGTGATCGCCAAGGCGCGCCAGCTCGCCGAAGGGATCGATGACGTCGAGGTCCAACTGCGAATGATTTGGGCGCAGTGGTATATGGAAACCATCGTCGGAGAATACCGGGCGGCCCTGATCACCGCGCAGGAATACACCGCGCTGGCTCCGCGCACTGGCGACAATGCGATGGTTCTGGCTGGCGATCGTTTCATCGGCGCTGCGCTATTCTATGTCGGCGGGCCGCGCGAAGCGCGGGACCACCTACAGCGGATGGTCGATCGCTACGTCGCGCCGCCAGATGGGCACCATACGATCCTGTTCCATTTTGATCAACGGCTGATAGCGCGCGCTCAATTGGCGCGCGTGCTCTGTCTTCAGGGCTATGCTGAACGGGCAGCGGAACATGCCCGTCTCGCCTTCAAGGAGGCGCAGGCGTCCGACGGGTTCACCTTGTGCTGGGTGCTGCAGAATGGGCTGTACCCGGTCGCGCTGATGACGGGCGATATCAGGGCCGCGGAGGAAGCCCTGGCAATCATTACAGTAATGACCTCGCAATACAGCTTGATGCGGCGCTTTGGAAGATCGTCGGAAGTTGTTTGGAAGGAAAACTGCATCTCGAGCGCGGTGAGTTTGAAGAGAGCACGACGCTCCTGAGCAAATCGCTCGATCTGTGCGAGCGGACCGGCTGGCAGGCCAATAATGCGGTGTTCCTCGGAGATCTCGCACTAGGATTGGCAGGACTTGGAAGGCTCGATGAGGCTCTGGCGACGATCGGTCGAGCGCTCGTTCGCGCCGAGAACAGCGGCGAGCGCTGGTATGATGCGGAACTCTTCCGCATCAAGGGCGAAATGCTGCTCCAGAAAGGCTCGGATGAGGCCGCCGCCGCGGCGGAAGATTGCTTTGGCTGGGCGGGCGAGGTCGCCCGCGAGCAGGGCGCCTTGTTTTGGGAGTTGCAAGTCGCCCTCAGTTTAGCCCGCTTGAGGGTAACGCAAGATCGCCACGACGAGGCGAGAGATATTCTAACACCGGTCTACAGCCGGTTCACGGAAGGCTTTGGGACGCCTAATTTATGCACCGCAAAGGCGTTGCTCGACTCGCTGCCGAGTAGCCGGATGCGAGGTAGATCCTGAGGGTTCTGGTGCAAACGCGCGGAACGCGGGCATGTGTGTCGAATATGGTGCGCTACCGTCAGGCTCCGAGGATCGCGTTCCAGATTTCGGGCGCAGTTCCGCCCTGAGCTCCGAGACGCCGCACACAAAACTGTCCCTTACGGATGCGATGCATAAGCTCAATGCCGGCGATCGTGATCGCCGCATTGCGAAGCTGCTTGAACCCCTGCATCGCAGCGACACGCTGCTTGACACCGCGATGGTCCTGCTCAATCAGGTTATTGAGATA
>DATKFJ010000016.1:0-3210 GCA_035511435.1 Acetobacteraceae bacterium
GAAACCGCGACAGCATCGGACTGGTCAAGCCTGGCGCGTCCACTTCGATCACCTGTTCGTGGCGAAAGAATTCATCGAAGCCGCCGCGAAAATGCCCGCGCGATTTGACCACCACAACCCGCGCGGCGCCGATGTCGAGGCCAAATGCCTCGAAGAAAATCGGATCGGCGCACTGGAAGCGATTGGAGATCACCACCACGCTGATGCCGCCCAACTGCAACGCAACGGACGGCCCGATATCCAGCGTGTTGTTCGCATAGATGCCACGCCGGCCTTGCACCGTAGCGTCGCGCAGCATGCGCACGGTGGCCGGCGCGCTGAACGGCTTGGAGAATTCATCGCCGCCGCCGCGATTGAAACGCGCGACGAAGCTGGCGCCCTCGCCCAGCGCGTGCGCCTCCGCCGCCAGTGCCGGATCATGGATCACGCCAACCAGCGCATCCGTCACACCGCCCGTCAGGAACGTCTCGAGGAGCCACATCGTGTTGCCGCGTCCGCCGCCGCCCGGATTGTCGGCAACATCGGCAAACACCAGCGCGGGCCTGGTACGATCGGACGTACCAACCGCGAGCCGCACCGCGTCATCCAGCGATGTCAGGGTCGCGCGGAACCGCTCCCGCCGAGCCCACCCGGCCTCCGCGATCTCACGCGCCAACGCCTGCGCCGATGCAGGATCGGTCGCGGTGACCACAACGCTGAGCCCGTTGAACGGCGTGTCCGCATAGGCGAAGCCGCCCATCACCGAAACATTCAGCACCCGTCCCGCATAGGGCGGTTCGTGCATGCGCTGCTGGCCGAGATCGATCATCTCGCCATACGGCCGTGCGTGCGCGTCCTTGCCGGTCAGCATGCTGACGGTGGGCGGCACGATCGGCAGGCGCACGCGCGCCAGGTGGGTCACCGTGCCCGACAACAGCCGGCGCATCACCTGCGCCGATTCCGCACCGCGTTCGCGCATGTCGAGATGCGGATTGGTGCGATAGCCGATATACGCATTCACCAGTTCGACGTCGGCAGCCGAGACGTTGGCGTGCAGGTCGTAGCTGGCCACCACCGGCACCCCGGGCCCCACGATGCCGCGCACCAGCGCCAGCAGCGTGCCTTCAGGGTCATGATCCTGCGTCGCCAGGCCAGCGCCATGCAGCACGCAGTACACGCCATCGAGCCGTCCCGCCGCGCGCAATCCCTCCCCCCACTCCGTCATCATGCGATCGAAGAACGCCTGCTCCACCGGACCGTTGGGTTCCGCCATCGCCAGCAGGATCGGCACCGGCTCCCACGCGCCCGCCGCGTCCATGTCGGCGACGAAGCCGGGCAGTTCGCCCAGCATATGCGGCGCGACCGACCGCGCATCGGCCACCATCGCATCGCCGCGCATCAGCGTGCGTTCGGCGAAGTCGATTTCAGTCGCAACCGGCGCAAAGCGATTGCACTCGATAGAGAAACCCAGCAGCGCGATGCGAGGCCCGGTCATGGGTAACACCGACATCGAGCCAGTGCCTCCGATAGAGGAATCGCCTCCGATAGTGGCATCGTCTGAGGGAGTGGTCGGACCAGAGGTCGAAATAAAACTCTCGGTCGAGACCGCAATCGCGCCCGAGACGGACGCCAGGACCGCAAGACTACCCCTTCCCTTGCGGGAGGCGGGTTGCGGACAGCGGCGCAGCGGCGAACACCCTCGCTGCCACAGGCTCCGCCCACCAACCCCGCCGAACCCCCACCCGCAAGGCCAGCGTCGGAATACCCCACCATCACAGCGTAACCCCCAACAACTCAGCAATCCGAGGCGTAGCCTTCAGGCCGCTGCCGGTCAGCACCAGCACCGTGGTCTGCTCCGGCACAACCGTCCCAGCGGCAAGCAGCTTCGCCAACGCCCCCACAACCTGCGCGGCCGTCGGCTCGACATAAACGCCGGCACGCGCGAGCTCCAGCGTCGCGGCGCCGATCTCCGCCTCGCTCAGCATCACCGCCCCGCCCGCCGTCTCACGCAGCGCCCCCAACACCTCGGCCAGGCGTATCGGCTGCGCGATCGCGGTGCCTTCGGCGATGGTCGGCTTCACCTCCATCGCGACAGCCGTATCGCTGCCGGCGATAAACGCCGCGGCGATCGGCCCGCAATTCGCCGGCTGCGCGGCAAAGATCCGCGGCATCGTATCGATCTCGCCCGCACGAATCAGTTCGGCAAAACCGATCTCGCAACCCAGCACGTTCGATCCGGCGCCACACGGGACAATGACATTGTCCGGTGCGCGAAAACCCAGGTCCTCCCACAACTCGTACGCCAGCGTCTTGGTGCCGTGCAGGAAGAACGGATGCCAGTTGTGGCTGGCATAGAAAATCGTCTCCGACCGCTGAACCGCGGCATCCGCGGTCGCCTGCCGCGTGCCGGGAACAAGCTCCACCAAGGCGCCATGCGCGCGCATCTGCACAGTCTTCGCCGGGCTGGTGGAATCGGGCGCCATGATCGTCGCGCGCATCCCCCCCCCAGCCGCATAGGCGGCCACCGCGGCGCCGCCGTTGCCGGAGCTGTCCTCCAGCACGTCGCGCACATCCTGCGCGCGCAGCAGCGACAGCATCACGCTGGCGCCACGGTCCTTGAAGCTGCCGGTCGGCATGAACCATTCGCATTTCAGCAACACCGGCGCGCCGTGCAGCGTGCGCCGGATCAGCGGCGTGCAGCCCTCGCCCATGGTGATCGGTTCGTCGGGCTGGAACGGCAGCGCGGCACGGTAGCGCCACAGGCTGCGCGTCGCACCGTCGATCTGCCCGCGGGTCATGCCCGGCAGCCCCGTCAGCAGCAACGGCGCATGGTTCGGACCGCACCAGCGCGGCTGGTCGAGCGGGAAGGTCTGGCCGGTGCGCGGATCAAGATATGCAGTGGGCATGGCAGTCGGCATGGCAGTGGACATATGCGGAGTGTGCACACTTCCCCGACCATGCAAAGCGCTGGGAAACCGACACCCGCGATGCCCGCGTCACGTTGCGCCATTGCACCAAGGATCCGGTGCCGTCATTCGGGTGTCGTGATTCTCGCGAAAGCGAGAATCACGGGAATCCGAACCGCTTGCGACAGTTCTGGATTCACGCCTGCGCCATCATTGGCAGGTGCGTGCGCGTGCCGGCAGCACGTGGCGCGGCAATCATTGATTCTCCTGGGCATGACAATGCCCTTCCGGGCATGCTTGCTTGGGAGTGATTGTCAGTATCCCG
>DATKFJ010000017.1:0-4922 GCA_035511435.1 Acetobacteraceae bacterium
CCAGCAGAATCACAATTGCCTCGAACGTGCCCCGCCCGAGCCGCGTCATCGCAGTCTCGCTGTTCGCCACCGTCGCCATATCGATCTGCCAGATTTCGATCATCGCGAAGGCGGCTGCGACCACCACCAGCGCTTCCATGCAGCGATCAGCGATGGCACCGACCGCGGAGACCTCCACACCCTGCAGCAGCCACTGGCCGCGGGTAACCCGCGCGGCGGCATTGCGCAACACATACAGGCCGACCGGCACCGCGCCGATTACCAGCAGCGACAATGCGGCCTTGGTGGCCTGGGTCAGGAACAGCAGCCAGATCAGCAGCAGTGCGAACGACACCAGCACCCGGAAAGCCGCCCGCCGCGGGCTGAGCGGGCTCGGCGTCTCACTGTCGCGCGGCGTCCAGACGATCGCGATGCCGCACAGCGTGAGCGCGAGCAGCAGGATCTGACGCAGCAGTTCCAGGCTTTCGGGCGGCAGGCCCAGCCCGCGTAAAACCACAATCGTCTGCCAGCCCAACGCGCCGATCGCGGTCAGCGCCCCCATCCAGCGGTGCCAGTACCACGCGCGGCGGGTCGTCAGCGGCACCAGGCGCAGCCGCTCGGCACCGGGCGCCAGGAAGAAGCGTGACACTGTATGGCCGAGCCGGATCACCAGCGTCGCCCAGAGATAGCCCAGGATCATCGAACCGCTCGAGGCCGGCCAACTGAACAACAGGAATGTGCCCATGCTGCCCGCCACGAAGGTGCCGAGCAGCAGGACGGCGAAGGCGAGACGCTCGACCAGTACCGCCAACCGGTGCTCCAGTGTTGCCACGTCGAGCCGGTCGAAATGTGCCAGCCACGGGCGCGCGGCGAACAGGAACAATCGCTGTGCCGCGATGCCGCCGGCGACAAAGGCCACCAGGTAGATGAGCATGTCGAAAGTGTCTGACGCCGGCATGGTCGCGCTTACCCGACCCCAGCAGGCGTGCAGCGCGGCCGGCAGCGCACGAAGCTGGGTGCCGAGATCGATGATCCGCTGGCGGGTGTCGCCCAGAGCGCGATTGAGCATGAAGCCCATCGAACCGGTCATGGCGGCCGGCGGCGGTGCGGTGGGTTCGGCCATCAGCCGCTCGCGCACGGCCGGATCGCCCAGCAGGTCAAGCAGCGTCGCGCCCTGCGGTGTGTCAAGCAGCGCCCGCGCCTGCGCGGCGCGCTCCGACACATCCCCAGACGCAGCAGGGCCGGATGCCGCGTGCGCCCAGGGCGCGCCGACCAGCAGCACGGCCAGCAAAAGGCACGCGGCACATATTGGTCCCGATACGAACCCGGTCGCGCCAACCCGCCGACGCCTCATCAGACGCTACTCGTGTCGGCGTTGCGGATTCCCGCTACGCGGTGCGATCCACGCCGGCACCAGCGCCGCCTGCACGGCGGAGGGATGCGGGCAGCACACGGTACGGGTGCACCGCCTATCGGCACAACAGCCTCGCGGTCATGCGTCGGACGTTGTGGTGTCTCACGCCCGGCCAAGTAACCTCCTCGCGCAGGCAGACCTCCTAGCCGCGGCCTGGCTGCTTCGCGCAGCGACAGCAGCACCTCGGCATCCAGATCGATGGCAACTGCCGCCTCCATCGCCGTGGCGTGACGGCCGCGTACAGCTGTCGTCCAGCCCGCCCTCCACGTCATCCAGCTGAGCGCTCTCGCACCGCATCACAGGACTTCCAGAAGAGTTACGATATTTCCTGGCGTCTTCGCTCATGGGGCGTTGCCTCTCGCGAGTGGATTACCGTGAAGAGGCGTTGTCGTCTGCATTCAGCTATGGCGAGGGTGGCCTTGACCGCCACCAAGGGCAAGAAGCCACTGGCCAGGCTAGCGCAACTGTATGACATCCATCCGACCCAGGCGACAGTTTGGAAGTGAGGAGCGGCTGTCGGCGGCGAGCGGAATGATCCACTGGACCATTCCGAGTGACTGGCGCCGCGAGCCTGGGCGAGCGGCAGGAGGATGCGGCTCCGCCGCTCACACGCTCATCTGAAAGGATAAGCTGTGTAGATGTAATCCTGCGATGCCATCTTGGTGTGGCACGCATACCCGCATTTGGCGTCGGTTCCCTCCGGCGTAAACGTGTTGGACGCGGCGCTATAGTTGAAATTGCCATACGCCCATCCATGCGTGTCCGGGAATCTCTTGCTGTCTTTTTCGATTGTCGCGACCGCTTGCAGCGCGTCCGGCACCTCCACGGAATAAGGCGCCCTGGAGTTCTTTTTCATGCTCCACTCGATCTTCACCACCTTGGAGCCTTCGGGAAAAAGCTTGCCAGCGGCGGGAAGGCCTTGCCGATACGCGTCCATCATCACGTCATTCGCGAGGATCACTTTCAGTTGGGTTTTGGTTTGGCTGACCGCGACAACCCGCCAGTTTTCGTATCCCTTGAAATCGTCGAATGAGAGCAGGCCCAATTTCAGCGCGTATCTGTCTTGTTGCGCGACGGCGATGCCCCCAAACACAGCGAGCGATACGGCACCGATCAAAGCCAACGCGATGATCCTGGCTCTCATGTCAAATATCCTCTCGCCCGACACTCCCCAAATGACCGGCTCATCCGGCCATCTGGCGGGTAGGCTACCCGCCATCCAACGCCATTTGCAACGTCGGCAGTGCCGTCGGCGAATTGCCTTGACGTCGTGCTTCCAGGGCGCGGTGAAATCTGCATCGCCCAGCTGGTCCAGCCGACCCATTCACGGCGTCGCGCCGGCGTTCAGCGCCGGTGTCCGGGCGGACCTTGGCAAGGAAGTAGGACGATCGAGGCTCGGAACAGGCGGCACGCCTATGTCCGCTTTCAAGCGGTCGTTTCCGCCCAATGACCGGCTTGGTTTGGCGCACACCCGACCTCAGGCCGGCAGATCTACCTTCGAACTCCATGACTGTTCGGGTCTGTTCCGCCCAGGCTTACCCGCAATCAGCTTACCCGCAATCAGCCTTCAGGACCCGCCTCTCCTGCCCAGGCATTAGCGGAACGCGAACTCCTGATATCCGCCCTTGGCCACTGCGTCCGTCTTGTGCCGGAAATACACGCCGTGACCGTTATACCCGAGCACGCGGCGCACACTCCGGCCATTCACGTTGCGGTTCACCCCGGTCTGCCAGGAATCCACCTTGGAGGACAGCAGCTTCTCCGAGGCCTTGATCACTGTCTCAGTCCACTCCGATACATGCTCCGACCGCGTCTCCACGCGTGTATGGCCATGCTCCTGCATGAAGGACAGAATGCCGGCTTGAAAGTCAACGCTATGCTCGATGGCTTGCGGGATGTTGCCGCGCGCGGTGTGTGGCCCCAGCACCATCAGCATGTTGGGAAAGCCTTCCGCCAACATGCCCAGATAGGTGCGCGGGCTCTCCTCCCAGGCTTCCATCAGGCGCACGCCGTTCGCACCACGGATGTCGATCCGATCGAACGCACCCGTCACCCCGTCGAAGCCGGTGGCATAAATCAGGATATCGAATTCATGCTCCCGCTTGCTGGTCAGGATCCCGTGCGGCGTGATTCGTTCGATCGGTTGGTCGTGCAGCGTATCGACCAGCAATACGTTGTCGCGGTTGTAGGCCTCGAAATAGCCACTCTCCAGCGGCACGCGACGCGAGCCGAACCCGTGGTCTGTCGGGATCAGCTTCTGCGCCACCTGCTGGTCCTTCACACGCTGGCGGATCTTCCTGGCGATGAAGTCGCTGATCGCGGCGTTGGCCGCCTCGTTGACGCCGATGTCGCGGAAGTTGCCCAGCCAGATGCCGAAGCCCGGCTCCGCATATAGTTTTTCCCAAAACGCCTCACGTTCCGCGGGCGGCACGTCGAGCGTCTTGCGCTGGTCGGCCTGGTGGATGAACCACATCGGCGTCGAGGCGCAGTGGGCGTAGATCTCATCATAGCGTGCCTTGATCGCCGCCATCTCGTCCTTGCTGATCTTCGCGTTGTGCAGCGGTGCGGCCCAGTTCGGCCGGCGCTGGAAGACCGTGAGCTGCTTCGCCTGCTTGGCGATTTCCGGAATTGCCTGGATGGCGGTGGCGCCGGTGCCGATGATGCCGACGCGCTTGCCGGTGAAGTCCACCGGCGTATGTGGCCAGCGCGCCGGGTGATAGGCCGGGCCGCGGAAGCTCTCCCGCCCCGGAATCGCCGGCATGGTGTGGGCGGAGAGAATGCCGATGGCGGTGCACAGGAACCGCGATCGTGCCTGCTCTCCGCTCTCCAGCGTCACGATCCATTGGTTGGCTGTGTCATCCCAGTGTGCCGCCGTCACGGTGCTGTGGAATTGCATGTCGCGTCGCAGGTCGAACTTGCCGGCGACGTGGTTCAGGTACTCCAGCGTGTCCGGCTGGGGAGAGAAATGCTCCTTCCAGTCCCATTCCTGCATCAGCTCTTTGGAAAAGGAGTAGCCATAGGTCCAGCTTTCCGAGTCAAAACGGGCTCCGGGGTAGCGATTCCAGTACCAGGTGCCACCGAGGTCGCTGCCGGTCTCGAAGACACGCGCTGTCATGCCCAGTTCGCGCAGGCGGTACAGCATGAACATGCCGGAAATGCCGGCGCCGATGATGATCGCGTCGAACTCGGTGCTGTTGGCCATTCGTGGCCGGTCCATGATCGTGAGCGAGTCGTTCATCTGTATGCCCCCATCTGTATGCCCTCGACAGACGCGTGGGTCGGATTGGCTACTGAGCAGTATCTCGCACGTGTTCGGCTGAGGTCGCAACCCATGGCGGGTCAGTCTCAGTTTGGACTGTGGATTCCGCCCGTTCCCGGGACGTCCTTCCTGCCGATCGGGGGGAGGATCGTGGGCAGAATTGGCGGAGAGCGGAATGGCTGCCGTGAAGTGTGCAACGTCGATAGCCAGACATTCGTTGACGACGATTGCCTCAGCGAGTTGCCACCCAAACCAGAGCCGCGCACCGAG
>DATKFJ010000018.1:0-6538 GCA_035511435.1 Acetobacteraceae bacterium
GGCCGTTCGCCGATACGGCGCTGCCCGGCTCGTCGGATTTTGTCATCCGCGGCCGCCCGGACGCGGCGCGCGACGTTCACGTGGAGCATTTATGCAGGTACTTGCTGCCGCAAGCGGCCGCATGCTTAGCCTGACTGTTACCCGATGCCAGACCCGATGCGAGCCCGCAAGCGGCCAATCTGGAGACAGCGCATGGTGTTGGAACTCGCCAACCGCTGGCCTGCGCGTAACCCGCTGAGCTGCGACGTCGCGCTGCGCGAGGACGTCGAACTGCACGGCGGCGGCACACGGTGTGCGGACGATGTGGCATTCACTTTGACACGGCTTACGACGGCCGGTGCAATCAATGGCCGACCACGCCATGGAACGAACCGCCGCAAGAACGTCGGTGTCGACAAAATCATCTTCGCCGTGATTTTTTCCCCGATCGCGCAAGCTGCCAGAACGTGTGTCGCAGCCGGGCACTCCCCCGCGAAACGGCAGCGCTACCTTGTCGCATCCCGGATTCACGCAGTTACGACTTTGGTGCAATTGGATCCGATCGACGCCAGCCTCTTCGGCGCACGGCAATGCGCCGCTCTGCTTGACAGGAAGGGCGACAATCGCTGATCTCTCATCGTAACAACAGGAGGGTTGTCATGCAGTTCCTGAAGGCCGCCGCCGTTGCCGCTGTACTGCTCACCGTCGGTGCGACGGCGCAGGCGGCCGGAACGTTGCGCGTCGGGATGCAGGATGACCCGGATGCACTGGATCCCGCACGCGGGGGCACGTTCGCCGGCCGTATCGTGTTCGCCAGCCTGTGCGACAAGCTGATCGAGCTTGGCCCCGATCTGAAGTTCGGGCCGCAGCTTGCCACCGGCTGGTCGTGGTCCGCTGATGGCAAGGCGCTGACGCTGACGTTGCGCGAGGGCGTCAAGTTCCAGGATGGCGAGCCGTTCAATGCCGACGCTGTGCGGATAAACATCGAACGCTATCGCAACGCGCCGGAAAGCAATCGCAAGGGCGAGCTCCGGCCGGTCACCGGCGTGGAGGTGATTGATCCGAAGACTGTGCGACTTGTATTGTCTCAGCCCTATGCACCGCTGATCGCTGTGCTGTCGGATCGCGCGGGAATGATGGGATCGCCCAAGGCGCTCGAACGGCTGGGCAAGGACTTCGCGACCCATCCGGTGTGCGCCGGTCCATTCAGCTTCGTCGAGCGTGTGGCGCAGGACCGCATGGTGCTCGATCGTTTTCACGGTTACTGGAACGCCGGCGCCGTCCATCTCGACCGTATCGTGTTCCGGCCGATCCCCGATTCCACCGTGCGGCTGGTGAATTTGCAGACCGGCCAGCTCGACATGCTTGAAGAACTGGCACCAAGCGACGCCACGAAGGTGGAGAATGACCCCAAGCTGAAATTGCGCGGTGTCACGTCACTCGGCTACGAGACAATCGACATCAATGTGGCGCACGGGCCAGCCGCCGATAATCCGCTGGCCAAGGATGTCCGGGTGCGTGCTGCATTGGAGGCAGCGATCGACCGAAATGCCCTGAACAAGGTGGTGATGGACGGACGCTTCGTTCCCGACAATCAGGCCGAGTTGCCGACCAGTCCATATTTCAACAAGGATTTTCCGGTGCCGGCGCGCGATATCGGGAAGGCGAAGGCGCTGCTGAAGGCAACAGGCTTCGATCGGGTGACGTTCAGCCTGCGCACGCTGAACACGCCGAGTGATACGCAGATCGGCGAGGTGCTGCAGTCGATGGCAGCCGAAGCGGGCATCGATATCAAGTTGGTTGCCGGTGAAACCAATGCCAACATCCAGGCGATGAATTCCGGCGACTACCAGGCGAGCCTCGTGATCTGGAGCGGTCGGTCCGATCCGGATTTCAACATCGTGCAGTTCCTCGCGTGCGACGGTTTTCAGAACTGGGGGAAGTACTGCAATCCGAAGTTCGATGACGCACTGAACCGGGGTCGAACTGCGACCGAACTGACGCAACGCGCCGCGGCGTATCACGAGGCCGCGTCGATCTATCTGGCTGATCGGCCGCTGATATTCCTGTTCCACATGACATGGCTGTATGCCCACAGCGACAAACTGAAAGGCTTCACGCCAGTCCCGGACGGCTTGATCCGACCGCAGGGTCTGACGCTGGAATAGCGCCGGCGGACCAGTCAGGAAAAGCGCGAGAAGTCCGGCTTGCGCTGTTCCATGAACGCAGTGCCCCCTTGCGCTGTTCCATGAACGCAGTGCCCGCTTGCGCTGTTCCATGAACGCAGTGAATGCCTCCTTCGCTTCCGGCAGTCATGCCGACCGGTTGGATGCCATCGAATTCATCACGTTCCGGCTGAGAACGCTCCTCGTCGAGGAACTCGTCCAGCGCCAGCGGCTTCAGCGACGCGTCTATACGGGACAGGCCGTTACCGGCAGGTGCTGCGCGATATACGGCGGCAGGTTGAATGCGCCAACATGGATCTCCGGCGTCCAGTAGCGCGTGCCGCCGAGAATGCCCGCTGCGCCCGCGCGGCGGCGAATTTCGTCCACTCCGACACGCGTCAGCGATGCATCCTTCGCTGCCCAGCCCAGCGTCATGAAACCGCCCACATAGGTCGGCACTGCTGCGACATACGCGGTGACATGCGGGAAGAATTTCGCCCGCCGCTCGCTGGTCTCACGCAGTTCATCGGCCTGCATGAACGGCACGCCGCACTGGTTCACCACCAGGCCGCGCGCCGTCAGGACACGCGCGCAATGGGCGTAGAACTCGTCGGTGAACAGCACCTCACCGACACCGATCGGATCGGTGGAATCCACAATGATTGCGTCGAACGCAGCATCCGGCGCGTGCTTCACATAGTCGATCCCGTCGCCCACGATCACCTCGGCGCGCCGATCGGTCCATGCGTCGCCACCGATGGCCGGCAGGAATTCCTTCGACAGCCGGATCACTTCGCCGTCGATCTCCGCCATCACCGCGCGCCGCACAGTTCGATGCTGCAGCACGCGTCGCAACACGCCGCCATCGCCGGCGCCGATGATCAGCACGTTCGCAGCTGCGCCATGTGCCAGCAGCGGTACATGCGTCAGCATTTCCTGGTAGACAAATTCGTCTGCCTCAGTGATCTGGATCACGCCGTCCAGCACCATGACGCGTCCGTGCGACGTACTCTCGAAGATCACGATATCCTGAAATGCGCTCTGCACTCGCGCCAACTCGCGCTGCACCAGGAAGCGCTGGCCCCAGTCCGGATAGAGTGTCTCGTTGATCCAGCTATCGGTCGTCATCGTCGGGCTCTCCAAACAGAACGGCCCGGGCGAACTGGCCCGGGCCGCGCCTTACGCAATGTGTGTCGGATTACGCGATCAGCCCACGCCGCTGTTCGGCCAGCAGAATGGACTTCGGGCGGAAAACCTCCTTCAGCGCAGGTAGCGAACGATACGGGTCGCACGCACCGCACATGAATATATCCACCGCGGCGAAGTCGCGCTCCGGCCACGTATGGATGGAGATGTGGCTCTCGGCCAGCACCACCACGCCACTGACGCCGCCATCCGGCCCGAAATGGTGGAAATGGCTGTGCAGGATTGTCGCGTTGGCCGCTTCGGCGGCATCACGCAGCGCTCGGTCGATCAGCTCCGGATCCATGAGGTTGCTGGCGCCCCACAAATCCAGCAGCAGATGCGTGCCGGCAAACTTCACGCCATCCTTCTCAACAAAGTAGTCCTTCTGCGCCTCGGCGCCGGACTCCGTGTGGAAATCGCTCGGATTGTCCGAGACCATCCCCAGTGGGCTGAGTGCGTCCATTACGTACCCTCTTCCAACCAGTAGACAGCCTGTTGAGCGGGCGCGAGCTGCGTCCGTTCCCTGGGGCCAAGGTTGCGGAACATGGGCAAAGGGGGGGCAGCATGCAAGAGAGTTTTTTGCCGCCATCCAGCGCCAGGCCCCGTCGATCCTACGGCGATGGTCGTGCCGGTGGTTGCAAGGCGTTCAACTCGCCTGAAAGTCCGCGCGCCAGTGCGGCCTCCTGGCCCGACCGTTTTAGGTCCGCGACGCCGCGCACCTGGGCCGACGTGAGCAGGCGGAACATGTCGGCCAACGGCCCTGATGCCATCCGGGCGGTCTCGCGCTGCCGAAGCTCGGTCAGTGTCGCATCGTCGCCTGCCCGCGCTGCCGCTGTCGCCAGTCGCAGCAACGTCCGCCGCTGCCCGTCGTCCAGCTTGCCTTCGTGCGGAACCGACTTCGCGGCATAGTCCGTCAGAGCCTTCTCCGCCGCCGGCCACTCGTTGGCTCGTTCCAGGATCGTCGCCCGTGCTTCATCGGCCGCCGGCGTCTTCAGCGACCCGAGCGCAGCCAATGCGGCGTCGCGATCGCCGCGGCGGGCATCCGCATCGGCAAGCAGCAGAGTGCGGCTCTCCACCAGGTCCGCCGGCAGGTCCGCACCGGCGGACGCTGACAACGCCGCCACGGCACCCACCGCGTCGTCCTCGCGCAGCCGCAGCGACGCAAGTCTCGCACCAAAACCAGCTCGACCGATCGCGGTCGGCGCCGCTTGCATAAGCTTTTCCAGCACCGGTCCGGCGCGCTTCGGCAAGTCCAGGGCCAGCAGCCGGTCGGCCAGCTTCGCCTGAAGCGCCTCACCATCCGCCCCGCCTGGCAGCAGGTCGGCGTTCTCCTCGACCAGAGCCACCAGTTCCAGCGGTGCCAATGCGTCTTCCGCATCATCGCGCAGCAGGGCGGTGAACATATCGGTCAACTCGGCGTGGATCGCAGCCTTGTCGTCGGGGAAGATCGCCTCGGTCTCGCGCAGCAGCGCGAGTGCTGATCGCCACTCGCCGGTGCGCGCGCGTAGCCCAGCCAAATGCTCGCGCAGCGAGCGTTCTTGCGCATCGCCGCGCCAGGCATACAGCAACGCGTCCAGTCGGTCGCCCGCCTGTTTCGCATCGATGTCACCGCTTGCAAGTCGCAGGTCCACCGCGCGAACTGCGGCGCGTGCGTGCACGGACTGGTCCTTGGATTGCGTCAACCTGTCGTAAGTGACCAGCGCCCCGACACTGTCGCCGCGTGCCTCCTGCAACATGCCGCGCGCCAGATCGAGCGCTGCGTCATCCTTGCGCGTGTCGAGCAATGCGGTCGCCGTTGCAATTTCGCCCCCCGCCACCAGCGTCTCGGCAACCAGCGGCAACAAACGGTCACGCATTGCTGCCGGATAGGCGAGGAGAACCGGCAGGGTCGCGGTGAAGATCGCTGCCGTCGGCGCGGGGTCTGCCTGCATCTCCGCCTGGCGCACGGCACGCCACAATGACACATCGTCTGCACCGGAGAGCTGTGGGTCATTCAACCCGGTTGCATCCTCGGGCCGCTTCGCAAGCAGTGCGGCTATCGATGCCAGCGCCGCGCTGTTCGGCGACGTGGCCTCATTCGGATCGTCGGCGACTGCCAATTGCAACACGCCCTGCGCCTCGGCCCCAAGGCCCAGTGAGATCATAGTCTTCGCCACCGCCAGTCTTTTCGGGCCACGCGCAAGCGGCGGCGTCGCCGCGTCGTCGGCCACTTGTCGGCGGAGGCGCTGCATCAGAGCCTGGTTCGGCAAGCTCGGAAAGTCGAACTGCCGTGTCAGGCCGGCCGCATGTGCCAGCAGTTCTGCGACATCCGAAGGCGGCGAAAGAGCGAGACCGTCGGGGCCGCCGGTCAGCACGAAGCCGTCGTGTACCGGGAGCAATGCCAATGTGTCGGCGATCGCCTCCACTGCTACGCCTTGCCATGTTGGCAGCAGGGCGAATTCCGCGGAACGGCGGAGTGCCGAAATCCCCTGACCTTCCTGAAGCTGTGTCCCCACCAGCAAAGTGGCGCCCGTTTCTGGATCGGCGATGGTCACGACAGTGCCCGGTACGGCGGCCGACAGAACCAGACGATTATCCGTCATCGTGGCCGAGATCGGTCGCAGCTTCGGCGCAGCCGGCACGGCAGTGATGCGCCAGGCATGCGCGGTCTTCGACACGGACAATGCCATGCCCGTGTCCAGTTTGATGCGGACCACGGTGGCCGCCGGTAAAATCTGCACGCTGGCGGTGCCGAACACTGGGTCGTCGTGCAATGGCGCGGTGTCGATCTGGCGGCGCTGATCGATGACGATCATTGCCGCGTTGCCTCGGCGGAACGCGGCAATGCCGACCGGTGCGTCGAATGGCACCACCAGCGCGGAATCTGGCTGCGGCCCCTGTTGATCCTTTGTAACAGCTGGTACCGCGTCTTGCGCAACGGGAGCAGGCTGCGCGGCCGGCGTTGGCGCGGGCTGATCCGGAGCTGGAGCGACAGGTGTGACAGCTTCGCCCATCGACGGTGGGGGTCGCATAGGCAAAGTAGGCGGCGGGACTGGTGTCGCTGCCGGTTGCGGGCTTGCAGCATCGTGCGCTGCGACCGGCGCGACCGGTGCGGCAGATCCGCCCATCGACGGAGCGAGTCGAGCGGTCACGGTAGTCGGTAGGACCGCCGTCGTTGGCCGTTGGGCGTTTGCAGGACCATCGGCCAGGACCGGCGGGGCAACCGGCTG
>DATKFJ010000019.1:0-12978 GCA_035511435.1 Acetobacteraceae bacterium
GGAGGAGCGGTTGGGACTGCAGGTTTTGCCGATTCCGCTCGAACTGCCTCCAGTGCCGATTTACATGATCTGGCACGAGACGCGCCGGCACGATACCGCGCACCGCTGGCTGCGCGGAGTTGTGGTGCAGGAACTGGGC
This sequence comes from Acetobacteraceae bacterium, assembly GCA_035511435.1. GTDB lineage: Bacteria > Pseudomonadota > Alphaproteobacteria > Acetobacterales > Acetobacteraceae > JAMXLO01. The sequence goes on from DATKFJ010000019.1 coordinate 140, forward strand.
CGCTTTGCCCAAGGCTGAACGCCGCGACAGCAATGCCCCGCAGGGCATTGCCACGGTAGCCGGCTCTGGCCGCACTTTGTCCGGATCTGTTCTGGCGTCAGCAGCCGGGTCTCAGCGGCGGAGTTAAATTGTGCCAGATAGCGGCGTGAAAGTGTACCGGTTGGGTTAAGAGAAAAGGGCCGCGAAGCCCTGTTGATGGTCGGGGACGCGCGGAGCGCGGCTTGTAGCGCGCGTCGGCACATCATGTTTCGATGGCGGTGGCTCCTTCCGTGGCTTTTTTCATGATTGGGTTCAGCCCCCTGACCCTGCCGGGGTTGAGCCCTTTTGCTGGTCGCGAGCCGAAAGCTTTCACCATTCCTTTCTATGAAAGGAACGCAAACGGTTTTTGGTAGATACTCGTCTTGCGCTCCGCAAGCTGATCGTCGGCTACGGCGACCGCATTACACGTCCCGATCCGCGCAACCCGCAGCATAACGCCCGGGATGCTCCAACGCGCCTGGTCGAACTGAACGCGCGTCTCCTACAGCCGCAACGTCGGCACACTCATCCACCGATCCTCGGCAACACTGCGATTCGCCAGGTCCGCGAGTTGTACCGCCTTCGCCCCTTCGACCAGCGTCGGCATATACGGTGCGTCCTCCGCGACATGGCGCAGGAACGCCTCCCAGCACTGGCGAAAAGGGTTCGTCACCGGCAGCGTGTCCGGCACCTCTTGCCACTGTGCGAACAGGTCCATGTCGGCCGGCCGCCCTCCGCCGAAGAACGCATCGGGCGTGTTCACCGCTGCCTGCGTGAAGCAACGGAACCGCCCCGCCACCGCTGAACCGAGCGTGCCGTCGATCTGCACCACCATCGTGTCGTCGCGCCGGATGCGCGTCGCCCAGCTATTGGTGATCACACCAACTGCGCCGCCTTCCAGTCGCAACAATGCGTGCGACGTATCCTCCGCATCCACCGTGTAGCGTCGCCCAGTCTCGTCCACGCGCTCGGGTATCGCCGTCGACATCAGCGCGCACACGCCGGTTACCGGGGCGACGAGCCGATCGATCATGTAGCGCCAGTGCGCCATCATATCGAGCGCAATACCGCCGCCCTCGCCGCGCCTGTAATTCCAACTCGGCCGCTGGCATTGCTGTGTCGTGCCGTCGAATATCCAGGAACCGGCATCGATGCGGATCGAGAGGATCCGTCCGAAGAAACCGGACTCCTTCACGAACAGCAGCTTGGCAAACCCCGGCAGGTATAGCTTGTCCTGGATTACGCCGTGCTTCACGCCGGCCATGTGCGCCGCTCGCGCCAGCGCCATCGCTTCTTCCACGGTCGGTGCGGTTGGCTTTTCGATATGGATGTGTTTGCCGGCCGTGATCGCCTTGCGCACACGCTCCGGCCGATTCCCGGTCGCAGCGCAATCCATGAAGATCGCATCCGGCCCCCGCAGCGCCTCGTCGAGGTTCGTGGTCCAGCGCTGATCACCATGTGCGGCTGCCAGTGCCTGCAAGCGATCCGTGTCGCGCCCGACCAGCAACAGCTCCGGAATCAACCGATCGCCATTGCGCAACGGCAGCCCGCCTTCCGCTGCGATCGTGAGCAGATTTGCCATATGTTGGGTCGTGCCCATGCGACCGGTGGCGCCATTGATGATGACGCCGATGCGACGTTCGCTCATGCCCATCCCCCCTACCATTCAGCCGTCGCCTACACCGTTGCCCGGCGTCTCGCAATGAGACGCGCAAGGCACACCGCTGCCGGGCCGTTTGTGTGAACAGGAAAGGCGATTAACATGTCGGACCACTGTAATTCGAAGGATGCGTCATGAATCCCCCCGACCGCTTGCGAGCACTATTGGCCGAACCGGGCTTCGTCGTGATGCCCGCCGTATGGGACGGACTGAGCGCCAAATTGTCGGCTGGGGCGGGCTTCAAGACGGCATTCCTCTCCGGCTCCTGCGTCGCGGCGAGTCGATTGGGCGGACCCGACCTTGATCTGCTGTCGTTCGCGGAGATGTTCGATTCATTCAACATGGTACGCGGTGCGTCGCCGGATACGCTGGTGCTGGCCGATGGCGATCATGGCTACGGCAACGCCATGAACGTGCAGCGCACCGTGCGCAGCTACGGCCGCGCGGGTGCCGCCGCTATTCTCATCGAAGACAAGATCACACCGCGCGCCCTCACCGCCGCCGGCAAACCATGCCTGCCACGCGACGAAGCGCGCATGAAGATTCGCGCCGCGGTACAGGCAGCAAAAGAATCCGGTATCCTGATCCTGGCGCGCACCGACTGCCGACCGACCCAGGGCATCGATGAAGCCGTCGCACGGATTGAGATGTATGTGCAGGAAGGCGCCGATATCCTGTTCCTCGACTCGCCCGCCGATGACGCGGAAATTCACCGCGCCGTGGCGGCCGCCAAGGGCAAGCCGTCGTTCGCCGTGCTGTCTCCCGGTGCACCACGGGCAACACCATCGCGCAGCCGGGCGGAGGAATTGGGATTCAAGATCGGCACCTATCCCACCGGCCTGCTGTCGCCTGCGGCAGCCGGCATGAAGGCCGGCGTTGCGGCTCTGGTTGCCGGCGAAGCCGAAGCGTCGAGCGCACTGTCGCCCCCGGAATTGCGCGCGATGCTGGGCTATCCGGACTACGATGCACAGGCGAAGCCGTTCATCGTATCCGGCTGAGAATTCGAAGCACGCATCGCGAGAGTCAGCCTCGGCATCCGGAACCCGACGTGATCGGCAGCGTTGGATCAAGGTACCGGCGCAGCTATTCGTCCGCGGGAACCTCCGGCAGTCGCACAACGATCGGCTCATAGCCGAGCGCGCGGATGAACCGCACCAGGTCGGCCGAGCGCAGCGTGGTCGAAGCGGCATTGTGCAGCGGGTGGAAGTTCACCCACTCGCTATCGAGCATCTCCTCGTCCAGGATCACGCTGACCCGGCGTTGCTTGTCGTTGATCAGTCCGAACGGCGTCACCGATCCCGGCGTCAGCGCCAGCACCTCTTGCAGCACGTCGGGCCGGGCGAAAGAGAAGCGTGGTGCGCCCAGCGCCTTCTCAAGCCGCGCCAGATCGGCGCGCTTGTCCGCCGGCATGACGACCAGCCAGATGCCACCCTTGCGGTCCTTGATGAACAGATTCTTGCAATGCAGGCCTGGGATCTTGTCGTGCCAGGGCCGGCCCTCCTCCACCGTGAAGAAGGCCGGATGCTCAACCGTGCTGTGCTCGATGCCCAGCCGGTCGAACAGTGCGAAGAGGTCGGCGGGAGTTGCTGGCATGGTGCAGCGCCATGTGCGGGAATCGCGTGCGCAAATCAACCGGCCGATTGTGGCTGATCAGCGCCATAGAAGCCGGCTCAGCGCCGGATCGATGCCGTTGGCCGGCACCTCATAGGATCTATGTGAAGGTCAAAGGCCGCTGGATGTATCTGTATCGGGCGGTCGACAGCCGCAGCCAGACCATTGATTGCCTGCTGCCAAGCGCGACGCCGAGGCGGCGAAACGCTTCTTCCGAAAGGCGATGGCGCAGCCGCATACGGTCAACCCGCGCACCATCACAGTAGACAAGAATGCGGCCTATCCAAAGGCGGACGCGGAGATGAAGAAGGACGGCGAACTCTGGCGCTGCTCACGACTGCGACAGGTGAAATACCTGAACGATATCGTCGAGCAGGACCATCGGAATGTAAAACGACTGGCCAGTCCGGGGCCAGGTTTTGGCAGTTTCCGGACGGCCCGACAAACGTTGGCAGGCTACGAGGCAATGGCAATGATCAGGCAGGGGCAAGTTCGGAACATCGATGGTCGCGACATCAGCAATGCTCATGGGCGGCGCCTGCGCCAAGGCTTATGGCTGGTCGCCTCAGCGACGCGGAGCGGGCAATGCTCATGGGCGGCCTGACGGTCTCTTGAAGTCATGGGACCATCATTGTAACGAAAGCCCAACTGTTCTCCTAAACGACCGCAACCTCCAGGACCGCTAAGGAGCTGGGCGAACATCCTGGAGCGGGAGCAACCCATTTGCCAGCAGGGTGACCCCGGTCACCTTCTTCGACACGCCCAGGATATTACGCGTGGTCCAGAGATAGATCAGAGGCAGATCCGTTTGTTCCTGGCGCCAAAGCTGCTCATAGATTGCCCGGCGCCGGTCCGGATCGCTCTCGCGGCGCGCGCCCTCCAGCAACTCGTCCGCATGCGGGTTCGCGTACTTGGTGATGTTGAGCGCTTGCCCTGAATGCAAGAAGGGGTAGCTGTTGCTGTCGGGATCCAGCAGGCCGGACCAGCCGCCGAGAGCCAACTCGAATTCCCCACGCGTGGTCGCGTTGATCACCGCACCGAACTCAGCCGCGACCAATTTCACGTCGAATCCGGCCTCGGCCGCCATCGCCTGGATGACTTCGCCCGCCTGCACGCCTTGTGGCGTGTTGTAGACGAGCAGGCTGACACGCACTGGCGCCGTCATCCCAGCCTGCTGTAGCAAGGCCTTCGCTGAAGCCACGTCGTGCGGTGGAATCGGGATGCCTCGCGCGTAGTACGGGCTCGCCGCCGAGATCGCCTGCGCGTTCGGCTCATACATTCCCGCGAAAACCACCTGAGACAACGCGGCACGGTCCAGCGACAACTCGAACGCATGTCGGACGCGTGGGTCGCGCGCCAGCGGCGACGACCCGGCGAGATTCACATTGAGCGCACCATAGCCCAGGCCGGGCACGCTGATGACGGTCAGATTGGGGGTCGCCTTGGCCGTTTGCACATCCAGTGGCGCCACCTCGGCGATATCCAGCGTGCCCGATTGCAGGTTGGTAAGCCTGATGGTGCTGTCAGGGACCACTCGGTAGGTGACGCGATCATAATGTATGCGCCCGGCATCCCAGTATCCGGGGAAGCGTTCCAGAACGATGCGATCCTGCGCGACTCGCTCAACGAAACGGTACGGCCCGGCGCACACCGGATGTTGACCGAAATCCTTGCCGGCGGCTTCGGCGGCCTTGGGCGAGATCATCATGCCGGCCCGGTCGGTCAGCACCGCCACGAACGGAGAGAACGGTTGCTTCAGCACCACGCGCACCGTGAGCGGGTCGATCACCTCCACGTGGTCCATGGCCCCGATGTCGTTGCGGCGGAAGCTACCTGGCATCGTCACATGGCGCTCCAGCGTGTATTTGACCGCGGCGGCATCGAGCGTCTCGCCGTCCTGGAACTGCACACCGGGGCGGATATGGATCAGCAGGTTGGTGCTATCGGTCCACTCGTAGCCCGTGGCGAGCACCGGGACGATCGCTTGGTTGGCGTCGAAGTCGAACAGCTTGTCGCAGATGGCGGTCATCACCAATGTGCCGACGTAAGTGCGCGACAGAGTGGGATCCAACAGATCGGGGTCGTCGCGCATCCCGATCCGCAGCGCGGGTGCCTGCGCGACAGCCGCACCGCCCAACATCGCCAGAGCCAGCACCACGACTGTCAGACGCACACGGAACATTTCCAATCTCCTGCAACGGGTCCGAGCCAGGCATGAAGCTTGCCACCTGATCACGATAGCCTGGCGGCTGACCTCATCATGATGGCGCGGCAATCGCAGGAGCCGGGTCACAGGCTGGGCGAGCGGCCGGAGCTCCGTCAGATTTGGGATGAGATCGATGATCCGTTATTGAAAGCTTCAGGGTATCCACGAAGACGGGTCACTCCCAATCCCACTGTATGAGGGCAGAGCGTCGGTTGTCAGATAAACAACGCTAACATAGAACAGCATCCGAATAGAGCGATGACAACCGCCAATCGTCGGGCTTGTCCGTTTTTACGTCCGGCAATCAAATCGTCCGGCTTGTCGTTCGGCTTGTCGTTCGCAGAGCGGTGTTTCCGGACAGTCTGAGCGTGACCGCCCAACGGTCGTTAGACGGATAAAGAACCAGCGAGTGTCGTCGATGTTCGCCGAACGTTCGTCCTTGGCGCTGTTCAGCTGACAACCGACGCTCTGCCCTCTATGAAGTAGCTTGCTCAAGCGACGCTCGCGTATGGGCCAACCATGGCACGAGCAGCGATCATAACGATCCGCATGGGAACTCCGGAAAACACCTGAGATTCTGTCCCCCTCTACCTTGCGGGTTGCATTGATCCGTGGGGTGACGAACCAGATCCAAGACCTGGCACTGCCACTGCAACGCCCGGAAGCTGGAGATGGCGCTAAGCTTTCTTCGGCGACCAGCCATACGCCTTCGCGGTGGCGCCACCCATAAGCATGGCCCGTTCGCTTGCGCTCAGGCGGTCAGTTTTCAGGAAAGGCTCGACGGCCTGCTCGTAATTGACGACAGCGAAGGTACGCGTCCAGTCGGTGCCCCACAGGCAACGATCGAAACCCCAGGCATCGAATATGCGAGCAAGCGGGTCCCAGATGTCTGGGAAGGGGAACGGGTCCTTTGACAACGTGCAGGCGCCGGTGATCTTGATCACCGCATTCTTGCGTTTGGCGAGTTCCACCACTTTTGGAAGATCGGCCCAAGGCTGCGGCGGTGCCGGCGGCACGCTCGGTTGTAGGATGCCCATATGGTCGATAATGAAGCGCGTATCAGGATGGCGGTCGATCAGTGCCATGCCAGCGTCGAGGTTACCCCAGAAAAGCACGTTAACCGGAAAATCATGCTGAACCGCCGCGCGCAGGATCCGGTTGATGCCGAGATCGTCTGGCGTTCGCTTCGCATCCTGGGTCATCATGATGCGGATACCGACTGTACCCGGCGTCTTCTTCCATTCCGCGATAACATCGGCGACCGCCTGATCGTCGGGGTCGACCGGCTTTACCAGCGCGAACCGGTCTGGGTGAGCCCGTTGCACACTCACCGCATAGCTGGCGTCGTATTTGTACATCGAAAATGGCGAGATGTAGATCGCGCCGGCGACGCCAACCTTGTCCATCGCCGCCACCATCTCGTCACCGGTGACATGCGCGGGCCAGTTTGGCACGCTGTGCCAGGGTCGCTCCGGTGTGTTCGCCGCATAGGCGTGTACCTGGGAATCAATGATCGAAGCCCCTTGCTGTCGCTGCTGCGCTTCGGCATGCGGTCCGTGCAGTAGCCCGGTGGCCGCCAGCGCTGTCCCGACCTGCAGTACGGTGCGCCGGTCGACGGGCTTGTCTCCGCCAGTTGATTGGTTGGCCATTTTCCCCTCCACAGAACTTCAGATCATGGACTCTTATGTTTTGGCATCCCGCTAACGGGGGACACGATTTCCAATTTACCGCAGTCCTGCGGTTCGGCCTATACGACAGCCAACATATTGGTCAGGAACTACTGACCTTAAAACTGATCGTAATACGTTGGCGGGCATTGTCACGGTAACCGGGTCTGGCAGCGAGATCGCACACGGGCAACGGTGGCGGTATGAAGCCACCACCTGACCCGGGTTCTGTCAGTTTTCGCGCCGTTGAGTTCGGCAAGTTTCGACCATCGACGCCAGGACTCAGGCTGTTGCCAGGACAGCGAGGACAACCGCGGTTTTCCGCCTATGCCACCAGCGCCGCACTGCGGCGGGAACATGTTCCCGCATTCGCGATCGGCATCGCAGAAAGTTTCGCAGTTCGTCATAGCCGCGACAGTAGCGTGTCGCTGATACAGTGCTCTTCAGTCCAAGCACACCGGTGCTGCGCTCGTTGAACTGTTTGTCGCAGTTCGCGCACCGGTACCGACGATAGCCTTGCGCGGTCCGCTCAGGACGTTCGCTGCCAGTCGTCGATCCACATGCCGGGCACTGCATTGCTTTCAATCCCCACAACGAGCAGAGCGTGTCCGATACATCCGATGGCGCCAAGGCTGACGGAACCCCTTTCGTCAGCTCGCCGCCAACCGCCTCACTCCGTTGGCTGCATCACCTCGGCCGATGGTGAATATCGCGGCCGGCGCATCAGAAACAGCAACAGCAGCGCCGGCATCGTGGTGAAGACCATCAGCACGTAGTCGTTGTTATACGCGATGATCTGCGCCTGGTGATTGACCATCTGGTCGAGCATCGCCGCGCCATGCCGGCTTGCCGGATGAAGCCACGCATGCGCCGAGCCCAGAGCCTGCAGCGCACGATTGAACGGATTGACCGAAGCGCCGATCACCTCGTGCAGCGCCTGCGCATTATGCGCGAGCAAGGACGTCGTCACCGACACGCCGATCGCCGCGCCGATATTGCGCCCCAGGCTGAACAATGCCGCGCCATCGGTGCGCAGGTTCGGCGCCAGCGTGGCAAAGGCCAGCACCTGCAGCGGCGTGAACACCAGCCCCAGTCCCGCGCCCTGGATCGCGATGGTGATCATCAGTTCGCGCTCGGACACGTCCGGGGTCCAGCCGGTCATCGTCCAGAACGACCAGCATTGCAGCAGCAGACCGATCGCCACCAGATACCGTGCGTCGTATCGCATCGTCAGGCGGCCACACAGGGTGATGGTGGCAAGGTTGCCGATACCGCGCGACGCCATCAACAGCCCGGCGGTTGCCACTGGATAATTGGCCAGCGTCTGCAGCCACGGTGCCATCAGCGCGATACTGGATACCAGCAGCGTGCCGACCGCGAACATCAGCACCAGGCCGGCGGAAAAATTCATGTCGCGGAACAGTTCCGGGCGGATCAACGGGCGCGGCGCCCAGGCCATGTGTACCAGGAACAGATAGATGCCGAGACCCGCCAGCACCGCCTCGACAATGATCTCGCGCGACGTGAACCAGTCCTGGTTGTTGCCGCGATCCAGCATCATCTGCAACGCGCCGATCCCGACCGCCAGCACACCGAAGCCCAGCCAGTCGAACCGCAACCGGCCTTCCCCGATTGTATCGGGCATGAACAGGATCAGCCCCAGCGTCGCCAGCACGCCGGCCGGCAGGTTGATGTAGAACACGTATCGCCAGTTGTACATCTCGGTCAGGTAGCCACCGAGCGTGGGGCCCAGGATGGGTCCGATCATCACGCCCATGCCCCAGATCGCCATGGCGAAGCCACGCCGCTCCACCGGATAGATGTCGAACAGGATGGCCTGCGACAGCGGCACCAGCGCCGCGCTGCACACGCCCTGCATCAGGCGGAACACCACGATCTGCTCCAGCGACTGCGCCGCGCCGCACATCATCGAGGTGATGGTGAAGCCGATGATGCAGGTAATGAACAGCCGCCTGCGTCCGAACCGCGCGGCGAGCCATCCCACCGGCGCGGTCATGATTGCCGCGGCGGTGATGTAGGTGGTCAGCACCCAGGTGATCTCGTCGTAACTGGCCGAGAAACTGCCCTGCATGTAGGGCAGCGCCACATTGGCGATGGTCTGGTCGAGCGATTGCAGCAGCGTGGCGCAGATGATGCACGCGGTGATCATGCCGCGATGGGCTATGTGGCCGTCCAGCATCGTGACGGCGCCTGCAACAGCCATGGACTACCGGCCCGCCAATGGCGGCATGCGTTTCCTCCACGCCACCGTACGTTGCGGTGGCTGCGCCTGATCGAGGCAGGACTCTGATGGATCGGGCCGCACCGATCAAGCTTCCAGCCCAGCAGCGCCATTCCGGCAGCGTCAGCCCGGCAGCGCCATTCCGGCAGCGTCAGTCCGGCAGCGCCGGCAGCAGCATGACCAGCTTGTGGTCCGGATGGGTTGCCGGCATCAGCGTGATCTGCTCATAGCGCACCGTGCCATCCTGTGGATGGTTGAACATGCGCGTGCCCCCCTCGCGCGCCAGCACGGCATGATTGTTCCACAGCCGGGCGAACGACACGCTGGCGCGCAGCAGGTCGCGGATCAGATCGCGCATGCCGGGATCGTCGGGATTGTGCGCCGTGTCCGCGCGAAATTCGGCCAGCAGCCGTTGCGCCCGGTTCTCCCAGTCGAAGATGAAGCCCCGCGCCGACGGGTCCAGGAACACGTAGCGCAGCAGGCACGTCTCGCCGCTGTCGAACCAGGGGGCGAACAGCCGTCCTGCCGCGTCATTCCAGCCGCGCACATGCCACAGCCGGTCGAGCAGATACGCCGGCGCCAGCGTCGCCCGCAGCACCGCCACAAGCTCCGCGGGGGCTGTGGCGGGCGCCGACCCGACCACGGGCGGCGCCGGATCCCGCCGCCGCGTCAGCTCGAACAGGTAGGCACGTTCCGCCGCCGTCAGCCGCAGCGCATCCGCCAGCCGAGAAAGCGCCGCGGCGGACAGCGAGATATCCCGCCCCTGCTCGACCCAGGTGTACCAGGTGGTGCTCAGGCCGCAGAGCTGGGCAACCTCCTCCCGCCGCAGTCCCGGCGTGCGGCGCCGCCCTTGTCCGCTGGTGGGCTGCCCCGCCGCGCCGGGCGTCAGCACTTCCCGGTGGGTGCGGAGGAAGGCGCCCAACTGGCGCCGCTGATCGGCCGGCAAAAGCATGGTAGCAGCAGATATACCATGATAACTCGCCAACTTATACCGGTTGGGAAAACGCGGAAGAATAGCCCATCACCCAGGAGCGCCCATCATGAGCGGGTCACAACAGGACTTCGTCGCCGAAACTTACGGCTCCCGTGCCCGGGACTACGTCGCCAGCGTGGTCCACAGCGCCGGCGCGGACCTCGACCAGATCGAAGCTGAAGTCCGCGGCCACGCCGACGCCCGCGTGCTGGACCTGGGATGCGGTGGCGGCCACGTCACCTACCGCGCCGCGCCCCACGTGGCGGAAGTCGTGGCATGTGACGTGACCGCCCCCATGCTGGACGCCGTGGCCGCCACGGCCGCCGAACGCGGCCTGACCAACATCACCGTGCGCCAGGCCGCCGCGGAGAAGCTGCCGTTTCCCGACGCGTCGTTCGACATCGTCCTGTGCCGCTTCACCACCCACCACTGGCAGAACATGGAGGCCGGCCTGCGCGAAGCCCGGCGAGTGCTGAAGCCCGGCAACCGCGCCGTGTTCATCGACGTGATCGCGCCCGCCGACCCGGTGCTGGACACCCATCTGCAAGCCATCGAGCTGCTGCGGGACGTATCGCACGTGCGCGACTACACCGCCGCGGAATGGATCGCTGCCCTGTCCCGCTCCGGCTTCGCAATCGAGGGTATCACTGTCCGCAATCTGTGGATGGATTTCCCGATCTGGACCGCCCGCACGCGCACGCCGGCAACCCATGTCGATGCCATCCGGTCGTTGCAGGTTGCGTGCCCGGCGATCGTGCGCGAACACTTTGCGATCACGGAGAACGGCAGCTTCGACCTGGAGGTAGCCGCCATGGTCGTCCGAGCCGCGTAGAGGTTCGTCGCGATGGCGACGACCCATCGGTCTTGGCGAGACGATCCCTTACTCGCCTGGCCCTTACTCGCCTGGCCCTTACTCGCCTGGCCCCAGCTCCTCACCGACGCGCCAGAGCCGCAGCCAATGCCGCCGGCTGCGTAACCGGCAGGCCGCACACGTTCCGCCGGCACACGTAAGCCGCGGCGCCCGCGTCCCCGGCCGACTTGCCAAACGCCGGATGCCCCTCGGGCAACGCCCCGGCAGCCGCAACCCGCAGCACCACGACCGCCGGATCAGCCGCCCGCAGCGCCACCGCCGCCAGTTCCCCCGCCAATGCGCCGCCGCGATCGCCAACCACCACCACCGCGGCCGCCTCCTCCAGCAGATCGGCCGCCGCCAGCAACGTGGGCATACCAGCGAACTGATCCGGGTTGCCGGCAAACGCCCGCAGCAGCGCCTCTGCCCGCTCGCGCCACACCGCGTCCCCGGTCAGGTGCCACAACCGGGCAAACACCTCCGCCAGCACGCCAGCCCCAGCCGGAGTCGCGTTGTCCGCCGCCGTCCTAGGCCGCGTCATCGGCACATCCGTCGCATCCGCCGCGGTGGTGAAGAACCCCCCGACGCCATCGCAGAACGCCGCCTCCGTCGCCTCCGCCAGCCGCACCGCCGCCGCCAAGCGTCCCGGCTCACCGCCAGCCTCGAACATCGCCAGCAACCCCCGCGCCATCGCCGCCTGGTCATCCAGCAGTCCGGCGGCCGTCACCCGCCCCAGCCGCCAGGCATGCTGCACGCGCCCGTCCGGCCCCGACATCTCAGCCAGCACGAAATCCGCGGCTTCCTCCGCCCGGGCCAACCACTCCGGCTGCCCGAACACCGTAGCCGCCCGCGCCAACGCCGATACCGCCAGTCCGTTCCAGTCGGCCAGCACCTTGTCGTCCCGCCCCGGGCGCACCCGCGACGCCCGAGCCGCAAGCAGCACCGCCCGAGACCGCGCCAACCCCGCTTCGTCGTCCGGCGACGCAGCCGGCGCGACGCGGCGCAGAATGTTGTGCCCCTCCCAGTTGCCCCCCGCCGTCACGTCGTACGCGCGCTTGAACGCCGCGGCGTCATTGCCCAGCAGCGCATCCACTTCCGCCTCGGTCCACACGTAGAACCGGCCTTCCTCGCCCTCGCTGTCGGCATCCTCGGAGGCAGCGAACGCCGCACGCCCGGCCACCCGCGCCGCGGTCATGTCGCGCACCATCCACTCCACCGTTTCCTCCGCGCGTGCCACGTAAAGCAGGTCCGGCCGATGCGCCTGCGCCAGAGCCAGGAGCTCCAGCAGTTGCGCGTTGTCGTACAGCATCTTCTCGAAATGCGGCACCAGCCACACAGCGTCGGTCGAATAGCGGGAAAAGCCACCACCGAGATGATCGTAGATGCCGCCCTGCGACATCCGTTCCAGCATCAGATGCAGCGCTTCCTGTCCTTCGGCGCGCCCGGTACGGAACGCGTTCTGCCACAGGAACCGGAAGATCGGCGGATTGGGGAACTTCGGCGCGCCCTGCAGTCCGCCGTTCACCGCATCGTTCATCCGCAGGAATGCCGTCGCCACCGCATCCAGATGCACCGGCGTCGGCAGATCGCCGGGCGTCGCGGAGGACATCCG
>DATKFJ010000020.1:0-9939 GCA_035511435.1 Acetobacteraceae bacterium
GGGCCGGTCGCCGATCTTCCGGATTTCCGCCTCGATCGACCCGTTCCGTGTCGACCGCAACGCATTCTCCGCCTCGACCGACCGGTCGATCAGGTCCAGCAAGCGCGCCTCGAGCTTCGCCAGTTCCTCGGGCGCCTCGGATCGCAGATCGAACTCGGTCCAAACGCTGTTGGGAATCGAGTTGATCGACGTACCGCCCCCGGTGACGCTGGCACTGTAGGTGGTTTTTGGCTGCGCCGGCACCTCGATGCGCCCAAGTCGGGCGATCGCATCCGCCATGGCAAACATCGGGTTCACCAGGCCAAATGCGCCGTAGCTGTGGCCGCCGGGACCCCGGAACGTTACGCGATAGCGCTTCGAGCCGACGCCACCAACCGCGATGCGCTCCATGTCCGGGCTGTCCACCGTGACGAACGCGCTGATGCGATCCTTGTACTGCCCCTGCTGAAACAGATGCCGCATGCCGCGCAGATCGCCCGGCCCCTCCTCTCCCACATCGGCAACGAACAGCAGGTCGGCACGTGTGCGTGCGCCGGCGGCATCCATCGCGCGCAGCCACGCCAGCAGTACCGCCAGCGACCGCGTATCGTCGCCCACGCCGGGTGCAAACAGGCGCGTGCCCTCGCGGCGCACAGTCAGGTCGGTGCCGGCGGGAAACACCGTGTCCAGATGTGCGGCGATGCAGATCAGCGGCCCATTGCCGGCGCCCGGGCGCAGCCCCGTGACGTTGCCCTCCGCATCGATCTCCAGATGCCGCAGCCCATGCGCCTCCGCCATCGCCAGGAACGCCCCGGCGCGCGTTGCTTCGTGGAACGACGGTGCCGCAACCTGGGTCAGCGCAATGATATCCTCCACGGTGCGGTCATGCTCCGCGGTCAGTGTCGCAACCGCCTTGCGATAGACTTCGCTGGCCATGACCTCGTGGATAATCGACTCTGAATGAATGGCCATGGCATGTCGGTCCTCTCTGCTGCCGCGCGGTATTGAACGAGGCTGCGCCAACGGGCAAGACAGGCTAGTGGGCAAGCCGGGCCGGCGGGCAGGACAGGGAGCACGGACATGGATCTGGCCACGCGACTGCAACAGGCGTTGCCGCCGTTTCCGCGCTGGCTGGGCATCACCGTCACCGTCGCGACGCCTGATCGGGTGGTAGCCGAGATTACCGTCCGACAGGACCTGTGCACCAGCAACGACATCCTTCACGGCGGCGCCATCATGGCATTCGCCGATACGCTCGGTGCACTCGGCACGGTGGCCAATTTGCGGGAAGGTCAAGGCACCACCACCATCGAGAGCAAGACCAACTTCTTCGCCGCATCATCGCTGGGCGCCCGCCTGATCGCCGAGGCAACGCCGCTGCATCGTGGCAGGCGGACGCAGGTGTGGGAGACGAGGCTCACCAATGCCGAAGGCCGGCTGGTCGCGAAAGTAACGCAGACCCAGATGGTTTTGTGATCGCATGTTCACGCAACCGCGACGTGCGACGGCCTGTTGCTCGCCCCACGTCAATGCCTGATCGCCGGAGACATTCAACCGCCGGCAATCCAGTAGGAAGGAATTCGATCAATGGTGAAAGCAGGACTGCTCGTTTCGGCGTGCGCGTTGGGATTGCTCGCGGCGCCGGTCATGGCGGCCGGGACCGGGACGCAATCGGGCACCGACAATCCTTCAACGACCAGCCAGATGAATGGCGCCGCAAACGGTTCGGGCATGACCAACACGAACGTGAACCCTAACGCCCCCTCCAACCGAACGATGTCGGGTTCGAACGGAACGGATTCGCGGGCTGGAATGGCACGCTCCAACGCAGCGCACTCAGCCGGCAGCGCGAACAATCACTCGCGGCACGCCCGGTCCAATGGCGCGGCCAGTGCGCGTGACAATATGGCCGATCAACTGAACGGCCAGAGCCTGCAGGCCGCCAATCAAGGGCGCCCATACAGCCCCGGCGGTGCCGGCATGGGTGGTTCGAATGCGGCTGGTGGAATGTCCGCGCCGACCCACTCGGCCGGTGGCGCAACGCCGGGTGGCGGCAGCAAGTAACACCGGGCGTACCTGGTAGTGACCTGGAGACCGCTACGTCTCCGTCATGCTGACGCGGAGCCGGCCCCGAGTAAAGGCCGGTGTCGGCATCCACGTCTTCCCTGATTGCGGCTAGGAAAAACGTGGATGCTGATCTGCGTCGGCGCAATCTGGCGGGCGCCTTCCAGGAACCAATTGTCGCGCCGCTTGCTGTAATGCCCCGGTCGACGCCCCCGGTTTGCTGAACCCGGCGGCGGGCTGACCGAACGCGTCGCTGTCCGGCAAGATCGCAGCGGGTGAGTGCGCGCCATGGACCCGTACGGACCTGCGCGCGATCGACCGCACAAGCAATTCTCGCCGGCGGTCCGTCGAGGAGTGGCTGTTCGGACTCGACCACGTCTGCGCCGAATTGCGCTGAGAAAATCGCCACCGCCCGGGTCAGCACCTGCCGTCGTCAGCACCGTGGCGACTAACGCCGCAAATTCGCCGATCCACGGCCGGAACTTTGCGGCCTACGTGCTGCACGACGCCGATTACTTCGCAACCGACCAAGCCATCGTGCAGCAGGGCGAGGACAAGCAGCCACACTACCGGACGCACTGGCGGCAGGGCGGACAGGGCGGACAAATTCGTCGCGGCGGCGATCATCTTTCCTCTCATCCACCTCCGGCCTAGCATTCGCCCAACAAGCCGCAGGAGGGCACCATGAAGGCAGCCGTTTTCCACGAGCCGCATCAACCGCTGACCATCGAGGATGTGCAGCACGCCCCGCTGAAGCATCGCGAAGTCCTGGTGCGCACCGCCTTCGCCGGCCTCTGCCATTCCGACCTGCATTTCATGGAAGGCCTGTATCCGTTCCCCACGCCCTGTGTGCTGGGCCACGAGGCAGCCGGTGTCATCGAAGCAGTCGGCGACGACGTCACCTATGTGAAACCCGGCGACCACGTCATCACCTGCCTGTCGGTGTTCTGCGGTGAATGCGCCCAATGCACCACCGGTCATCCCAACCTTTGCGAAAACACCGAGGTGAAGCTGCTGCCCGGTGCCGCGCGACGCCTGACCTGGAAGGGCGACGTGCTCAATCAGGCATTCAACCTCTCCGCCTTCGCCGAGTACATGTTGGTGCACGAGCATGCCGTGGTGAAGGTGCGCGACGATGTGCCGCTGGATCGCTGCGCCCTGGTCGGTTGCGGCGTGATGACCGGCGTCGGTGCGGTGTTCCATGCCGCCAAGGTGGAACCAGGATCGACCGTCGCGGTGATCGGCTGCGGCGGCATCGGCCTGTCCGCGGTGAACGGCGCGGCGATGGCCGGCGCATCGCGCATCATCGCGATCGACACGGTCGCGTCGAAACTGGAAGTCGCGCGAGCGATGGGTGCGACCGACACCATCAATGCATCGAACGCCGATCCGGTGGAGATGGTGAAGGAGATGACCGGCGGCGGCGTGCCGTATTCATTCGAGGCGATCGGCACCAAGGCAACCGCCGAACAGTCGTTCCGCATGCTGCGGCCAGGTGGCACCGCGACCATCATCGGCATGATTCCGCTTGGCACCAAGATCGAACTGCACGGCGCGGACTTCCTGCGTGATCGCAAGATCCAGGGCACCTCGATGGGCGGCAACCGGTTCCGCGTCGATATGCCGCGCCTGCTCGAACTCTATGTGCAGGGTAAGTTGAAGCTGGACCACATGATCTCCGGCCACATCAAGCTTGCCGACATCAACCAGGGCTTCGCAACCCTGAAGACAGCCGCGATGGTACGGCAGCTTATCGACTTCTCGGCGAGCTGAACTGCAACCAATGGCGAAATACGGCATCGGCCAACCGGTCACCCGCTTTGAGGATCCTCGACTGCTGCGTGGGCAGGGCCATTTCATCAACGATGTGAACCTGCCCGGTCAGGCGCATGCAATCATCCTGCGCAGCCCGCACGCCCACGCGCGCATTGTCTCGATCGATGCAGCGTCGGCGCTGGCGTTGCCCGGTGTCCTGGCGGTGTTCACCGAAGCCGACCTCGCTGCCGATGGGCTGGGCACGATGCGCGTCAGCCTGCCGCGCAAACGACCCGATGGCGCGCCACTGTTCTACTCGCCGCATCCAGGCCTGGCGCGCGGACATGTGCGCTACGTCGGCGACCCGGTCGCGATGGTCATCGCCGAAACGGCAAATACGGCACGCGATGCGGCCGAATGCGTCAACATCGAATACGCATCGCTACCATCGGTCACCGACACGGCACAATTGCTGTCACCAGGCGCGCCCGCCGTATGGCCGGACTGCCCGGACAACCTGTCGCACATCTATGAAGCCGGCAATCGGGCAGCGACCGACGCAGCGATCGCCGGTGCAGCCCACGTCGTGCGCCGCCGCTTCGTCATCAGCCGTGTCTACGCGCAGTATATGGAACCGCGCGGCGCGATCGGCAGTTACGATGCGGGAGACGAGCGCTACACGCTGTACGCCGACGTGCAATACCCACACCGCGTGCGTGACGCGCTTGCACGCAACATCTTCAGAGTACCGGAGAGCAAGATCCGCGTCATCGCGGGTGATGTCGGCGGCGGCTTCGGCACCAAGGGTTGGCAATACGCCGAGCATCGCTTGGTACTCTGGGCGTCGCGGCGACTCAAACGGGCGGTGAAATGGTCGAGCACACGCAGCGAGGCGATCCAGGCGGACGAGCATGCGCGCGACAACATCACCGAAGCGGAACTGGCGCTTGATGCCAACGGTCGCTTCCTCGGTTTGCGCGCGAATACGATCTGCAATGTCGGCGCCTACATCTCAGCAGAGCGCAATCTGCTGTCCACGTTCAGCAATGTTGCAACGCTCAGCGGGGTCTATGCGATTCCCGCAGCCTATACCCATGTCTCGGTCGCGTTCTCCAACAGCAACCCGACCGCACCATATCGTGGCGCCGGGCGGCCCGAAGCGACCTATGTCATCGAACGTCTGATCGATGAGGCCGCACGTGAACTCGGCTTCGATCGCGTCACCCTGCGCCGGATGAATCTGGTGCCGGAGAGCGCGATGCCGTACCGCAATGCGTTCGGCGTGAACTACGATTGCGGTGCGTTCGAACGTGGCATGGACGCGGCATTGCAGCTCGCCGATTACGCCGGCTTCGCGGCACGAGCCGATGAATCGCGCACACAAGGCAAGCTGCGCGGCATCGGCGTCGTCAACGCGATCGAACGTGCGGCTTCGCCCGGCCTGGAATTCGCCGAGATACGCTTCAACCCCGGTGGTTCGGCAATGGTGCTGATGGGCAGCAAGAATCAGGGTCAGGGCCACGAGACGATGTTCAAGCAGATCGTCAACGAGAAGCTCGGGCTCGACCCGGACCAGGTGCAGTATATCGATGGCGACACCGATCGAGTCGCGTTCGGGATCGGCACCATGGGTTCGCGCTCCACCGTGATCGGCGGCACCGCATTGACCGTCGCTGCCGGCAAGGTGATCGCCAAGGCTACGAAGATCGCCGCGCATCTCATGGAAGCAGCCGAGGCCGACATCGAATTCGCCGACGGCCGGTTCACGGTTGCCGGCACGGATCGCGCGCTGACGATACAGCAGGTGGCAATGGCAGCATTCCAGCCTGCGCGGTTGCCGCCTGGGCTGGAGCCCGGGCTATACGAGACCGGAACCTTCACGCCAAAGCAGGATACGTTCCCCAACGGCTGCCACATCTGCGAAGTGGAGATCGATCCGCAAACCGGCGCGGTCGCTCTGCTGCGTTACGCGGTATCCGATGACGTCGGCACGGTGATCAATCCGCTGGGACTGAAGGGCCAGATCCATGGCGGTATCGCGCAGGGGCTCGGCCAGGTGCTGATGGAACAGGTGGTCTACGATCCGACCTCGGGCCAATTGCTGTCGGGCAGTTTCATGGACTACGCGATGCCGCGCGCCGACACCACCTGTGATGTCGCCGTGGTCAGCAATGCAGTTCCCACCGCGCTCAATCCACTCGGCGCCAAGGGCGCGGGTGAGGCCGGTACCGTCGGCGCATTGCCGGCAGTGATGAACGCGGTGCTGGATGCGCTGGCGCCGCTCGGGGTCAGTGGCCTCGACATGCCGGCGACCAGTGCACGCGTATGGTCCGCTATCGAGACGACCCGTCGGTTGGCTGGATGATGCCCACTGGGCTGCCCACTTTCTGAGTGGGCAAGATTGTGGTTGACGCCCGACGCGCCACCCCGCTCACTTCCCGGCAAAACACCCGGAGGTCGTCCGTTGGGAGGTCGTCCGTTGAGCGAAACGCTCCTGCGCGACATAGCCGAGTTCTGCCGCCGTGCCCGGATGGCGGAGTCCACATTCGGGCGGCTGGCGGTGAACGACGGCAAGCTGGTCAGCCGCTTGCGCCTCGGTGGTCGCGTCACCACCGATACGGTGGATCGCGTGCACGCTTTCATCGCGAACCAGCCGCAAGGCCCGGTCAATGGTGTGCGCCCGCCGTCGCTGCCGGCGCTCTTGCCGGAGCCTGCTTCCGGCACCGCCCATAACTTTCGCTTCTACGACAACCGCCAGAAATACCTGTTGTTCGTCACCACGTGCAGCGAGAAATGGGTGATCGCGCAACGCGTCGGCATGGAGCTTGCCAACCTCCACCCACGCCCGCCGGCGTTGCGACTGTTCGACGCCGGCATGGGCGACGGTACGGTACTCGCACGCACGATGCGCGCCATGCACCATCGCTTTCCGACGATGCCATTCTACATCGTCGGCAAAGAGATAAGCCTCGAGGATGTACGTCTGGTCATGGAGAAAATGCCGGACCGCCTGTTCGAACATCCGGCGACCGTGCTGGTGATGACCAACATGTACTACGCCGAGGCACCGTGGCTGAAGCCCAACTCCGTGACGTCCGCAACCAGTCTGGTCTGGCATGAACTGTCATTGACCGGCAACACCGCGCACGACTTCGAATCGCAGATCACCGACCTTGGCCCGTTCCTCGCCGAACACTGGCGCGCGCGCATGGGCCGCAGCAGTGGCAATCCGGTGTACGAGAAACCCGTCGTGCTGGTGATCTATCGCGAGGACCACAAGTTCCTGCTCGATCAGGTGCGCCCGCGTCGTGGCTTCACCGAGGCGGAGTACGACCTGGTGATCGCGTCGCAACCCTATCGCGCCCGAGCACCGCTCGACTTCAAGGCGCGCCGCGTGGTCGCTCCCCTGGCGCGCGCGCTCGCGCCGGGCGGCCGCCTGATCGCAATCCATTCGCATGGCAACGATCCCGGGCTGGAGATCATCCAGCGCATCTGGCCTGGCGAAAATCCGTTCATCACCGACCGTCATGCCCTGCTGCGTGCGACCAAGGCAGAACTCGGCAGCGCCGGACGCGATCTCAATTTCGGTGCCTATGCCGATGCGCGCTCGTTGTTCCGCTACGAAATGCATACCTTGCCGAGTGAAATCAGCGAAACAATCGGCACGTCTACGCTGTTCGCTGCCTGGAACGCCGCCGTCTATGTTGCGCAGATCGAGGATCAGCGCCTGTCCGAGGCGATCAGCAGCGGCGCCTATCTGGAAGCGACCAAGGCGGTGCTGCGCGACCAGGGCGGCCTATGGTTCTGGGACGAATCCTATGTGATCTCCCGCAAGCGGGATTCCGGCTGATGGATGCGCACGCGTCGTCAACCGCGCAACGCCGACGCATCGCAGAGCTGATCGGCGCGTGTTCGATCGAGATCTCGCCGCGTGATGAACTCGCCAGTGAGGCTCTGCGCAAGCTGCTTGATCCGGGCAG
This sequence comes from Acetobacteraceae bacterium, assembly GCA_035511435.1. Classification (GTDB taxonomy): domain Bacteria; phylum Pseudomonadota; class Alphaproteobacteria; order Acetobacterales; family Acetobacteraceae; genus JAMXLO01. The sequence continues at coordinate 7,779 of DATKFJ010000020.1, forward strand.
GACAGTATTCGTGAACCATCCGCCCAGCGTGACACATGATGATATCGTCGCCGCCTGTGTCCGGCTGCAACGCGCGGGGTTCGTGCCGGTCCCGCACGTCGCGGTGCGGCGTCTCGCAAGCTTCGCCCAGGCCTGTGATTTTCTGCATCGTGCCACCGTCGAAGCAGGCGTCGACCGCATTCTGCTCATCGCCGGCGACGACAGTCCGGCCGGTCCGTTCCACGCCAGTCTCGATCTGCTGGCGACCGGCGTGGTAGAGCGGCAGAACATCGGTCATGTCGCACTCGCCGGCTATCCCGAGGGCCACCCTGCAATCGACGCGCGCGTGCTGGATGCCGCATTGCAGGCCAAGGTGGCACTCGCTACCCAGCGTGGACTGGATGTGTCGCTGGTTACTCAGTTCGGCTTCGAGGCCGGCGCGATCCTGCGCTGGATTGCGTCGCTGCGTGCGCAGGCCATCATGTGCCCCGTTCACGTCGGCATTGCCGGACCCGCGAGCGTCGCCACATTGGCAAAGTTCGCTGTCCGCTGCGGCATCGGCGCTTCGCTGCGTAAGCTGGCCCGCGGGCATACGGCGTTCGCACGCATCATGGTGGAAGCCGGTCCGGACTCACTGATCGGGGAACTGGTTGCCGGCGAGCAGCCGAGTACCTTGATCGACGGTCTGCATGTGTTCACCTTCGGCGGCGTCCGACGTTCGGCCGATTGGATAAACGCAGCGGGAGTCGTCACCCGATAGACCAACCACCCCATAGGCCAACCACAAGTGCCGCGCGCACGGGTTCTATGTGTGCCGGAGGGCAACAGGCTGCGTCCGAACCACTATGTCGAGATCGATCCGGATGACGCTGCCGGCCATTGCGGATTCAATTTCAAGACCGTGTATGCCGATGGAACCAGCGTGATACGCCGCAACGTCGATGACTGCCCGTTCACGAAATACGAGATCACCAACTGACCGGACCGGCGACGCACTACAGCGCCGCCCGTGTTCCCAGGATGACTGTCGCCTGCGCCGACAGCACACCGCCATTGCCATGAACCAGCGCAGTTTCCGCCTGCGTCACCTGCCGCGCGCCGCATTCGCCGCGCAACTGGCGAACCGCTTCGATCAGCAGGAACAGCCCGTACATGCCCGGATGGCAATACGACAGTCCGCCGCCGTTGGTGTTCACCGGCAGGCTGCCCTTCGGTCCGATGCGCCCGCCGCTGACGAAACGCCCACCTTCGCCCTTGGGGCAGAAACCCAGATCCTCCAGGAACAATATCGTGTTGATCGTGAAGGCGTCATATAGCTCGAGCACGTCGATGTCGGTTTCACGCAAGCGCGCCATGCGATAGGCGGCGGCACCTGATTCGCGCGCACCCGTCAGCGTAAGGTCCGGCATCGAGGAGATCGACGCATGCGTGATTGCCTGGCCACAGCCCAATACGTAGACCGGTGGTTTCGCCAGGCCGCGTGCGCGATCGGCCGACATCATGATGATGGCGCCGCCGCCATCGGTGATCAGGCAGCAGTCGCGAACAGTGAACGGATAGCTGACCGGTCGCGCCGATAGCACGTCGGCAATGGTCAGCGGCTTCTTCTCCCACGCGACCGGATTCAACAGCGCCCATTCGCGCGCCGCCACCGCCACCTCTGCGAGTTGCTCGCGTGTGGTGCCAAACTCATGCATGTGGCGCGACGCCGCAAGCGCATAGGCTGTGGATGGCAGGAACGGTCGGAAAGGCGTCTCGTACGGATTGTATTCGCGCTGCGACGCCGCTCGTCGTCCCACGGTGCGTTGCGTGCTGCCATAGGTGATGACCGCGACCGAACACAACCCCGCGGCCAGCGCAGCCTGCGCATGCGCTACGTGCACCTCGAAAGACGAGCCGCCGACGATGGTGGAATCGGTGTAGGCCGATGGCAGGCGTAGATACTCGCATAGTGACATGGCGGAGGTGCGTGCCTGCGTCGTCGCGCAGAACAGGCCATCGACGTCCTTCAGCTTCAATCCGCAATCGGCCAATGCGCGATGCACGCCCTGCGCCATCAGATCGAGCGGACTCATGTTGGCGGCCACCGCGCCGATGTCCGATTCCGCGGCACCGACAATCACCGCGCTGCCGCGCACAAGGCCTTTCATGGCGAGCCGTCCGCCAGCGTGAACACCGGGCA
>DATKFJ010000021.1:0-21991 GCA_035511435.1 Acetobacteraceae bacterium
TCATTGACCATGCTGAAGAACGCGCTCTCCAGCTTGCCGAGTACGCTATAGGACGATGCCGGCCCGCTATAGGGCACAGTATTGCCGATCTTGATTTCAGTCGCGGTGACGCCCGGCGTGTCCGCCGCGATCGCACCTGTGGTGAGCACGACGGCCAGAGCGGCCGTGGCTATACTTGCAAGTCTGCCGATCATGGAATTGTCTTCCTCCTGCCGAATGGTCGTGTGCCTGGCCCGCGGCATGCCGCAGTACCGGCAAGCGGAGCACTGTGGCTGTGCCCGACCATGGACGCAACACCCATCAAGCCGGCTTCCGCGGCGTGGGCTCGGTGTCCTCGGCAAAGCTGACCAGAAGCTGACCTTCAACGACGCTGTCGCCGACCTGACATGACACCGTGGCGACGATGCCGTCGGATGGCGCCGGTAGGCGGAACACCGTTTTCATCGCCTCCAGCACGACCATGATCTGACCGCGCGTGACCGCCATCCCGGGTGCGACGATGATCTGGGTGACCTGACCGGGGATCGGGGCAACAAGCCTGCCGCCGGCATCGTCTTCCTCGGCCGCCGCGGCTATGGGATCGGGCAGGTGCAGCCGCCAGGTTTCGCCGTTGCGACGCACGATGACGGTCTCGCCAAGGCGCGTTGCCGACACGCGTTCCCGTACATCGTCCAGGGTCATGTCGAGCCGACCATCCGATCCGCGTGTCGCCGATGCCGTGCAGATGCGGTCACCGATCGTCAGGCGCCATGCCGCGTCGGTGTGCCGCACGCGAACCGGCAGCTTCGGTCCGTCGATGTCGATGGTGAATTGCAGCTCGCGCTCGGACGCGACGTTCGGCCACCACTGATCGCGCGCATGCCACGGCGAATGCGGATCAGCACTTGTCGCAGCCTGCGCCAGGGCTGTGTCGGCTTCGTCGCTCAACACGGACAGCGTCGCGGCAGCGAGCACTTCAGCGGTCGGATCCTGCCCCGGCGCGAGCAGTGTGCCGGCATTGCGCGCGATGAAACCGGTGTCGATGCCGCCGGCGACAAAGTCCGGATGCACCGCGATGCGGCCCAGCAGATCCAGGTTGCTGGCGACGCCAACCACGTCGGTGTCCGCCAGCGCTCGATGCAGAATGCGCAAGGCATCGTCCCGCGTACTGGCGTGACAGATCAGCTTGGCAAGCATGGCGTCGTAGTGGATAGAAACGGTATCGCCGGTCGCAAAGCCGGTATCGATGCGGATGCTGTCCGTTGCATTCGGCGTGCGGAACAGCGCGAGGCGTCCGGTGGAAGGCGCGAAGTCACGCGCCGGATCTTCTGCGTAGATACGCGCCTCGATCGCATGCCCGGTGCCGCGGATCGCGTCCTGCGTGGCCGGCAGTCGCTCGCCGGCGGCAACGCGCAACTGCCACTCGACAAGATCGAGCCCGGTGATCATTTCGGTGACCGGATGCTCGACCTGAAGCCGTGTGTTCATTTCAAGAAAGAAGAACCCGTCCGGGTTCGCCACGAATTCGACGGTGCCGGCGCCCTGGTAGCCGACAGCCTTCGCCGCCGCCACGGCAGCCGCGCCCATGGCGGCGCGGCGTGTACTGTGCAGGCCTGGTGCGGGCGCTTCCTCGATCACCTTCTGGTGGCGCCGTTGTACCGAACAGTCGCGTTCGAACAGGTGCACCGCGTTGCCATGCGCATCGGCGAACACCTGCACTTCGATGTGGCGCGGTCGTTCGAGGAAGCGTTCGATCAACACGCGGTCGTCGCCAAAGGCCGCCGCGGATTCCTGGCGCGCCGCGGCGAGTGACGCGGCGAAGTCATCGGCCGTCGAGACGATGCGCATGCCGCGACCGCCGCCGCCTGCGACCGCCTTGATCATCACCGGGAAGCCGATGTGCTTCGCCTGCGCGGCGAGAAACCCAGCGTCCTGATTGTCGCCGTGATAACCGGGCAGCAGCGGTACGCCGGACTTCTCCATCAACGCCTTGGCCGCGGATTTGGATCCCATGGCGCGCATCGCCGCAGGCGGCGGTCCGACGAAGACAATGCCTGCTGCGGCGCAGGCTTCGGCGAACGCGGGATTTTCCGACAGGAAACCATAGCCGGGGTGGATCGCATCGGCGTTCGTGTCACGGGCCGCGCCAATGATGCGAGCGATGTCGAGGTAGCTGTCGCGCGCGGGTGCCGGTCCTATCGCGATTGCGCGGTCGGCAATCTTCACATGCAGCGCATCGGCGTCTGCTGCCGAATACACGGCAACTGTGGTGATGCCCATGCGCCGTGCCGTGCGGGCGATGCGGCAGGCGATCTCGCCGCGATCGGCGATCAGCAGGGTGCGAAACATGTCGAATCTTCTGACATTGGCATCACATCCGGAACACGCCGAACCGGGTGCGCGGGATCGGCGCATTCAGCGCAGCCGATAACGCAAGCCCCAGCACGCGGCGTGTATCGGTCGGGTCGATGATGCCGTCATCCCACAACCGCGCGGTGGCATAGTACGGATGGCCCTGCCTCTCGTACTGCGCGCGGATCGGCGCCTTGAATGCCTCCTGCTCGTCCGTGGTCTGGGCCTCGCCGCGACGCACCTGAGACAACACCGTCGCGGCCTGTTCGCCCCCCATCACAGAGATGCGCGCGTTCGGCCACATGAACAGAAACCGCGGTTCGTACGCTCTTCCGCACATGCCGTAGTTGCCGGCGCCATAGCTGCCGCCGATGATCACTGTCAGCTTGGGCACCGCTGTCGTGGACACGGCGGTCACAAGCTTGGCGCCGTCCTTGGCGATGCCACCCGCCTCGTATTTTCGCCCGACCATGAAGCCGGTGATGTTCTGCAGGAATACCAGCGGGATGCCGCGCTGGCTGCACAGCTCGATGAAGTGCGTGCCCTTCAACGCCGATTCGGAGAACAGGATGCCATTGTTGGCGAGGATGCCGACCGGATAACCGAAAATATGCGCGAAGCCGCAGATCAGCGTGGTGCCGTACAGGCGCTTGAATTCGTCGAAATCGCTGGCATCGACGATGCGCGCGATAACCTCGCGCGCATCGTATGTTACCCGCAGATCGGTCGGCACAATGCCGTGCAGTTCGGCGGGATCGTAGCGCGGCGGCCGCGGGTCGCGCAGCGCGAGCGGTGGCTGCTTGACGGTGTTGAGGCCCGCGACGATGCGCCGGCACAGCGCAAGCGCGTGCCTGTCGTCGTAGGCATAGTGATCGACCACGCCGGAAGTCCGCGCATGCACCTCCGCACCGCCGAGATCCTCGGCGCTGACGATTTCCCCTGTTGCAGCCTGCACCAATGGCGGACCGCCGAGGAAGATGGTGCCCTGCTTGCGTACGATGATCGTCTCGTCGCTCATTGCCGGCACGTAGGCGCCACCCGCGGTGCAGGAGCCCATAACCGCGGCGATCTGCGGAATGCCCTGTGCCGAGAGGTTGGCCTGGTTGAAGAAGATGCGGCCGAAGTGGTCGCGATCCGGGAAGATTTCATCCTGCATCGGCAGGAACGCGCCGCCGGAATCAACCAGGTAGATGCACGGCAGTCGGTTCTGCCGCGCGATCTCCTGCGCGCGGAGATGTTTTTTCACTGTGATCGGGAAGTAGGTGCCGCCCTTCACGGTAGCGTCGTTCGCGATGATGACGCATTCGCGGCCGGACACGCGGCCGACGCCCGTGACGATGCCGGCTGACGGGACCTCGTTGTCGTACAGACCGTACGCGGCCAGTTGCGACAATTCCAGAAACGGCGAACCGGGATCGATCAATCCCGCGACGCGATCGCGCGGCAGCAGCTTGTTCCGCGCGAGGTGGCGTTGGCGTGCCGTTTCGCCGCCGCCAAGCTGCGCTTCGGCGACCCGCGCGCGCAGGTCCTGCACCAGAGCGCGCATCGCTTCGGCGTTGGCGGCGAATTCGGGCGAACGCGTGTCCGTGTCGGAGCGCAGGACGGTCATGCGACAGTCTGGATGCGGCGGCGTCTTCCGCCGCTTGCGGGCGGGGGTAGCGGGAGGGGCGCGTACAGCCACCGACCACGGGCGGGTGTAGACCCCTCCCCCCAACCTCCTCCCGCAAGGGGAGGCAGGGTATGTCGCCTGCTGAACGTCATGCCGTTTCGCGGAACAGTTCGCGGCCGATCAGCATGCGGCGGATTTCGCTGGTGCCGGCGCCAATCTCGTACAGCTTGGCATCGCGCAGCAGCCGACCGGTGGGATAGTCGTTGATGTAGCCATTGCCGCCGAGGCACTGGATTGCCTCCAGCGCCATCCAGGTCGCCTTTTCCGCCGCGTAGAGTATGGCGCCGGCGGCATCCTTGCGGGTGGTTTCGCCGCGGTCGCATGACTTCGCCACGGTATATACATACGCCTTGGCGGCATTCATCGTGGTGTACATGTCGGCGAGCTTGCCCTGCATCAGCTGGAACTCGCCGATCGCCTGGCCGAACTGCTGCCGCTCGTGTACATAGGGCACCACCGCGTCCATGCAGGCCTGCATGATGCCCAGCGGGCCTGCCGCCAGTACGGCGCGCTCGTAATCCAACCCGCTCATCAGCACGCGCACGCCGTCGTTGAGGCTGCCCAGCACGTTGTCTTCCGGCACTTCGCAATCCGTGAACACCAACTCACATGTGTTGGATCCGCGCATTCCCAGCTTGTCGAGCTTCTGCGCCGTGGTGAACCCCTTGAACCCCTTCTCGATCACGAACGCGGTAATGCCCTGCGGACCGGCGGCCGGCTCGGTCTTGGCATAGACCACCAGCACATCGGCATCAGGTCCGTTGGTGATCCACATCTTGGAACCGTTCAGCACAAACCGGTCGCCGCGTTTCTCCGCTCGCGTGCGCATTCCGACGACATCGGAACCCGCGCCAGGTTCGCTCATCGCAAGCGCGCCGACGTGCTCGCCGCTGATCAGCCGGGGCAGGAAGCGGCGCTTCTGCGCCTTGCTGCCATTGCGGCGCAGCTGGTTGACGCAGAGGTTGGAATGCGCGCCGTACGACAGGCCGACCGAGGCAGAAGCCCGGGAAATCTCCTCCATCGCGACGACGTGTTCCAGATAGCCCATGCCGGCGCCGCCGTATTCGTCTTCCACCGTGATGCCGAGTACGCCGAGTGCGCCGAATTTGCGCCACAGATCCATCGGGAATGCATTGTCGCGGTCGATCGCGGCGGCACGTGGCGCGATTTCGTCGGCGGCGAAAGATTCGACAGTGGTACGCAGCATGTCGGCCGCCTCGCCGAGATCGAAATTCAGGCCGGGCAGGCGGTTCGGCCGTGACGCCATCAGGTCATCCCTCGTTGTCGGTGAAGCGTGTCGGGATGCCGGTCTTGGCAGTCAGTCCACCGTCGGCCACGAAGGCTGCGCCGGTCACATATGACGCAAGATCGGACGCCAGGAACAGTACGACGTTGGCCATTTCCTCCGGCTTGCCAAGGCGGCCCATCGGTATGGCGGCCCGCGTCGCATCGGCGAAGCCCGGTATGCTGAAGGAGCGTTGCAGCAGCGGCGTGTCGATCGCGCCCGGACAGACGCAGTTGCAACGGATGCCGTGCGCCGCGTACTCGATGGCGACAACGCGCGTCAGGTTGATCACGCCGGCCTTCATCACGTTGTACGCGGCGATGCCGTAATCGGCGAACAATCCGGAGATCGATGCGGTGTTGACGATGGCGCCGCCGCCTTGGCGCTGCATGATCGGCAGCGCGGCCCGGGTCGCCTGCATCACCGCGGTGATGCCGATCTGGATCGTGTAGTCCCACACCGCCTGGTCGATGTCGGCCGACCGCGCCAATCGGTTCTGCCGCAGCGTCGCGGGGACACCGAATGCGTTGTTGTGCAACACGTCCAGCCGGCCGAATTTTTCCACTGCATGCGCCACCATGGCGTCGATATCCGCGGCCTTCGCCATGTCCGCGGCAACGGCGCTCGCCGTGCCGCCGAATGCGGCGATTTCGCTCGCGACCGCATCGACGCTGTCGCCATTGACATCCGCGATCACCGCTGTGCCGCCGCGTTGCGCGAAGCCGATCGCTGTCGCGCGACCGATCCCCGAACCGGCGCCGGTGATCAGGCCTATCTTGCCGTCAAAGCGCATGGCGCATCTCCAGATCAGCTGTTGCCCGGCTCGATCGCCTGGATCACGTCGAAGCCTTCGAATTCGGGATGACCGAGATACAGGCCGCGGTTCTCTCCGGCCCCGCTGTGTGCGCGTCGGAAGGCATCCGATCGTGTCCAGGCCTCGAAGTCGTCTTGGCTTTGCCAGATCGTGTGCGACGAATACAACACGTGGTCTTCGTGCGCCGGCCCACGCAGCAGATGGAATGCGGTGAAACCCGGCACGCCGGATAAATGGCTGTCGCGGGACGTCCAGACTTTCTCGAAGTCCGCTTCCGAACCAAGCGCGACCTTGAAGCGGTTCATTGCGATGAACATGGCTGCACCTCCGGCCACGATATGGGCCCGATACCCTGAACTGCCATGCCCGGGAAGGCAAACCGCCGACCACTGCCGGACCGGCACTTTGCGTGGCATGCTGCGCCACGGCCATACCTGTCAGCCTGCCAGAAGGAAAATCAGAAGGAAACGTCCGGGATGCCCATAACCTTCCGTCAACTGCATCCGGCATTCGCGGCCGAGGTCAGCGGGATCGATTGCCGCGAGGCACTGAACCGCGATCAGGTCGCGGCGGTGGAAGCCGGCATGGATCAATACGCCGTGCTGGTGTTCCGCGACCAGGCCATCACCGATGACCAGCAGCTCGCCTTCACCCGGCATTTCGGCGCATTGGAGAATTACCGATCACGCGGGCACATCCAGAAGCGCGAGGAAAGCCGGCTGAGACCGGGGATGGCGGATTTCTCCAACCTTGATCGGAACGGCGCCATCATTTCGGCTGACGACCGCGTCTGGTTCTTCAAACTTGGCGACCGGCTGTGGCATTCGGACAGTTCGTTCCGCCCGATTCCTGCTCGGTATTCGCTGCTGTCCGGGCGCGTCCTGCCGTCGTGGGGCGCCAATACCGAATTTGCCGACATGCGCGCCGCCTATGATGCACTGGACGGGCGCACCAGGGCGGAGGTCGAAGACCTGGTCTGCGAGCATTCGCTGATCTACTCGCGTGAGGCGATCGGTTTCACCGAGCTGACGGCGGAGGAGCGTGCGGCGTTCACACCGGTGCGGCAGCGTCTGGTGCGCACGCATCCGGTGACCGGACGCAGGTCGCTGTTCCTGTCGTCGCATGCCGGCACGATCGTCGGCTGGACGATACCGGAGGCGCGCATGTTCCTGCGCGATCTGACGGAATTCGCGACGCAGCGCGAGTTCGTCTACTCGCATGCCTGGCGGCCGAATGACCTGGTGATGTGGGACAACCGGCAGACGATGCATCGCGGTCGCCGTTATGACCGCAACGAGGTGCGCGACGTGCGCCGCACCACTCTGGCCGGCGACGTGGCGACGATAGAACAGGCGGCAGCCGTGGGCGAACAGGCAGCGGAAGAGACCGCGGCCTCGGCGGAGTAGATCGCCGCTACAGCGGCGGCCAGCGTCTGGTCCGGTTGGCGTTCTGCGCGGGGGTCAGCCCAGGCGGGCTGTCACCCAGATCGGGCGGATGGTCGGGCAGGCTTGCGGGATCGAGCCAGCAGTCGGCGACGGCGAGACTGCGCGTGCAGTAGGGCTGGGTTTCCGGCGGCGGTTCGATCGGCCGGCAATAGTTCTTGCCCTGCTCGAGGCGCACGATCGAGCAGTCCCGGCCGGTCAGCGCCGAATACAGCGCGTCGAACGGACTGCGGCCGATGATCACGATGCTGCCTATGCCTACGGCGGCGACGCCGGTCAGTGCCTGCTCGGGGGTTGCCCCACAGCCGGCCAGCAGTAGCAGGAATACCAGGTGCCGCATGGCGGCAGTCTATGCCAGTTGGGTAAATCAATGGTTTGCGGCGCGTTTGCCGGGCCGCATTCCCTTGGGTATGGTCCGGCCCGCCGTCGGCAGGCCGATTCTATTGCGTCAGCAGGGCGTCAGCAGAGAGCGAGAACCAAGTGGTCGACATTTTCGACGAAGTCGATGAGGAACTTCGCGCCGAACGCGCCCAGCAGCTTCTGAAGCGCTATGCCGGCGTCATCGTCGCCGTCGCCCTGCTCATCGTGGCTGCCGCTGCCGGCTGGCAGGGCTGGCACTGGTATCAGGCGCGGCGGGATCAGGCCGCGGCCGCCCAGTACCTGATCGCGATGAACCTGGCGAACGCCCCAGCCGCAGGCAGCAGTGCGGCCACCAGCTCCGCCGCCATTGTAGAGTTCGACCGAGTTGTGGCCACCGCCCCTGAGGGTTACCGCACGCTGGCGCGGCTGCGGGCGGCGGCGCTGAAGGCCGATGCCGGCGACCGGCAGGGTGCCGCCGCATTATGGGACCAGGTGGCGGCGGACGGGTCGGCCGATCCGTTGCTGCGCGACCTCGCGAGCCTGTTGTGGGCGTCGCATCTGATCGACAGCGCGGACCCCTCGTTGCTGCAGGATCGACTGAAGGCGCTGACCGCGCCCGACAATCCCTGGCATGCGCTGGCCAATGAGCAGCTTGCGCTGCTGGACATGCGGCTGGGCAAGACGGACCAGGCGAAGACGATGCTGCGCAGCCTGGCGCAGGATACGACGGCACCCAATGGTGTCCGCGGGCGGGCGGAAAGCCTGCTGAACCGATTGGGCGGATGACCGGAATGACGCAAGGTGGCTGGGTCCATCGCGGACCGGCTAGGGGTGCGAAGCTTGGCCGGCGAGCGGCTTTGCTGGCGCCGCTCGCGCTTGGTGGGTGCTCGCTGTGGGATACCTGGTTCGGCACGCACAAGACGCCGTTGGCGGGCAAGCGCGAGCCGGTGCGGTCCGGGCGCGGCGGCCTGACCGTGGACGACGGCACGCCCAAGGTGGTGCTGCCGCCGGCGGTGCCGAACGCGGCGTGGCCGCAGGCCGGCGGCAATCCGGCGCATTTCATGGGCCATCTGGCGGCGGGCGAGCGCCTGGGGGAAGCCTGGAGCGCCAATATCGGCAGCGGCGGCGGCTATCGCCGCAAGATCATGGCGCAGCCGCTGGTGGCGAACGGCATCGTCTACGTAATGGATTCCGATGCGGTGGTGTCCGCGTTCGACGCCGCAGGCGGCAAGCGGGTCTGGCGGTTCGATACCAAGCTGGAGGACGACGACAGTACCAACGTGGGCGGCGGTCTGGCGGTCGACCAGGGCGTGCTGTACGCGGTGAACGGGCTGGCGGAAGTCGTTGCACTCGATGCCGCCAAGGGCACGGTGCACTGGCGCGGCACGATCGGTGCGCCGGCGCGATCCGAACCGACCGTGGTGGAAGGACGGCTGTTCGTCACCACGATCGAGGACAGGCTGGTGACGCTGGCCGCCCAAGATGGGCGGCGGCTTTGGGATCACCAGTCGGTGACTTCGACGACCAGCGTGCTGGGGCGGCCGGCGCCTGCCTATTCCGCCGGCCTGGTGGTGGCGGGGTTCGGCTCGGGCGAACTGGCGACGGTGCGCGCCGACACCGGCAACGTGGTGTGGACCGACGATCTGGCTGCCGCCGTACGCACCGGCAGCGTGGCGGATTTCTCGGCTATCCGCGGGCGGCCGGTGATCGGTGATGGCCGGGTGTACGCGGTGGGCATGGGCGGCTTGATGGTCGCGGTGGACCTGCCGTCGGGACGGCGGCTGTGGGAGCGTCAGGTGTCCAGTGTGGACAGCGCGTGGGCGGCTGGGTCATGGCTGTTCGTGATATCGCTCGACCAGCGGATCGCGGCGATCAGCCGCGACGACGGCCGTATCGCGTGGGTGACCGACCTGCCGCGATGGGATGATCCGGCCAAGGAGACGGACGCCATCACGTGGTTCGGGCCGCTGCTGGTCAGCGACCGGCTGGTGGTCGCCGGCACCAACAAGGACGCGCTGGCGGTCAGCCCGTATACCGGCGAGATCATCGGGCGTCAGTCGCTGTCGGGCGCGGCATCGCTGGGTCCGGTGGCCGCGGGGGGCACTGTCTTCGTGGTGACCGACGACGGCAGGCTGTTGGCGCTCCGCTGAGCGCGGCGATGACAATATTGCCTCTGGTGGTGATTGCGGGACGGCCGAACGTCGGCAAGAGCACGCTGTTCAACCGGCTGGCTGGGCGGCGCCTTGCGCTGGTGGCGGACACGCCCGGGGTTACCCGCGACCGCAAGGAAGCCGAGGCGATGCTGCGCGGGCGGATGGTGCGGCTGGTGGATACGGCGGGTCTGGAGGAGGCGGCGCCGGAGACATTGGCTGGCCGGTTGCGGGAGGGCGCCGGGGTGGCGACCGCGGCGGCCGATGTGGTGGTGTTCGTGGTGGACGCCCGGGTTGGGGTGACGCCGGCTGACCGGCATTTTGCCCAGTGGTTGCGGCGACAGGGCCGGCAGGTGCTGCTGGTGGCCAACAAGGCGGAGGGGCGATCGGCGCAATCCTCGGTGCTGGATGCCTTCGAGTTGGGGCTGGGTGAGCCTCTTGCGGTTTCGGCGGAGCATGGCGAGGGGATCTCCGAACTGATGTCGGAGATCGCCGACCGGCTGCCGCCGGTGACGGAGGATGGTGGGGGGGAGGCTGGGGGGGAGGATGGCGGGGGGGAAGCGGCTGCTCGGCCGCTGAAGCTGGCCATTGTGGGGCGGCCGAACGTTGGCAAGTCCACGCTGCTGAACCGGCTACTGGGCCAGGAGCGCATGCTGACCGGGCCGGAGCCGGGTCTGACGCGGGACGCGGTGGCGACGGTGCTGGCCGACAAGGATGGACCGATCGAGCTGGTGGATACCGCCGGGATGCGCCGTCGCGCACGTATCGAGGCACCGTTGGAGAAGCTGGCTGTGGGGGCCTCGATCGGGGCGCTGAAGCTGGCGGAGATCGTCGTGCTGGTGGTGGACGCGGTTGACGGCCTGCACGACCAGGACCTGCAGATCGCGCAGTTGATCGAGCGCGAGGGGCGCGCCTGCGTGCTGGCGCTGAACAAGTGGGACGCGGTGGCGGACCGGTCGGCGACGCGGCGGCTGATCACCGAGCGACTGGAGGAGAGCCTGGCGCAGGTCAAGGGGATTCCGGTGGTCACGCTGTCCGCGCTGACCGGGGCCGGGCTGGAGCGGCTGCTGCCGGCGGTGCGCCGCGCGCATGCGGTGTGGAACACGCGGTTGCCGACGGCGGCGCTGAACAGGTGGTTCGAGCAGGCATTGGCTCGGCATCAGCCGCCGCTGGTGAGTGGGCGGCGGTTGAAGCTGCGGTATGTCACGCAGGCGAAGGCTCGGCCGCCGACGTTCATCGCGTTCGGCACGCGGGCGGAGAAGCTGCCGGAGGATTATCAGCGGTATCTGGTGAACAGTCTGCGGGAGGCGTTCGACCTGCCGGGCACGCCGATCCGGTTGCAGTTGCGGGGGACCAAGAATCCGTTCGTGGAGGGGTGATCCGGAAGGGGGCGTCCAGGCCGCCCACCGGGGCGTCGGCAAGGCTGGCTGAAAGATCACGATGGTTTCGACGTTCTGGTTTGCTCTGCTGGTCCGCGCCGCGACCTCTGCCCTGGTGGTGGTGGCGGCCACCGTCGCAGCCGAGTCGGCCGGGGCGTTCTGGGGCGGGCTGATCGTGTCCCTGCCGATCGGCGCGGGACCGGCGTACGTGATGCTGGCGCTGCAGCACGACGCCGGCTTCATCGCGACCAGTGCGCTTGGCAGCTTCACGGTGAATGCGGCGACGTTCGTGTTCCTGGCGGCGCTGGGATTGCTGGCGACGCGGGTGCGCTGGGGGTGGGCGCTGGCGGGCGGGCTGGCCGCCTGGACCGTCGCGGTGCTGCTGATCCGCCAGGTGGAGTGGGATGCGACCGGCGCGAGTTTGCTGAATATCGGCCTGATCGCCGTGTCGCTTTGGCTGACGCGGTCGATGGGACGCGGCGAGGCCGGCACGCCGCGCGCGGCGGTGCGGCGGCCGTGGTACGAGCTGCCGGCGCGGGCGGCGATGGTCGGGTTGGTGGTGGGCGGCGTGGTGACCGGCAGCCGCGTGCTGGGGCCGGAATTGACCGGGATGGCGGCGGTTTTCCCGGTGGCGTTCACCAGTTTTTCGCTGCTGGTATTGCCTCGGCTGGGCGGCGCGGCCTCGGCGGCGATCATGGCGAGCGCGCTGCGGGCGATGCCGGGACTCGGGCTGGCGCTGCTGGTGCTGCACCTGGCCGCGGTGCCGCTGGGGGTTCCGATCGCGTTGCTGGCCGCGTTGGGGGCGTCATTGGGGTGGTCGGCACTGCTGCTGGCGGGACGGACGAGACGGTTGGGGGTGGCGTAAGGCGTGCGTCCCGGCAGCCGGGCGGTCCGGGGGCGTGGCTGCGGTGGTGTGGCTGGTGCCTGCCAGGAGGCTTCGCCGGGTGGTGGCGAAGTGCGGCAGCGCTACAGGTGCATGGGGTGTTGCCGCCGTAGTGGCGCCGGTGCCGTTTGGCAGGGGCGGCGGTGGCGGTTGGCGGGGCTTTGGCGCTTCTGGTGCATGGGGTGTTGCCGCCGCGGTCGCGACCGTGCTGTTTGGCAGAAGCGGCGGCGTCGGCGGGCGGGGCTCTGGAGCTTCTGGTGCATGGGGTCTTTCGGGCCAAGTGCCCAAGGGCGCACCTGCCGTGGTGTTGCGTGATGCGGGCGCGGCGGCGGGCTGCGGTTCTGGTGCATGGGGTTTTGTCAGGGCGGTGGCCGCGCTGGCCAGTACGCCGCGAGTCGTGGCGACCGCGCGGCGCGTGGCCTGCCGGGCGGCTTCGATGGCGCGCTTCCATGGTGCGAGGTTCGCCGCCTCTGCCTGCCGAGCTGCCTGATCCTGTGCGCGAGTCAGGCCGCCGGTTGGCCAGGGCGGTGGCATCAGTTCCGGCGGCAGGCTGTTCAACCGGGCGACCAGTTCCGGCAGCAGCCGGTCGCGGCGACGGATCGCCTCCAGGGCGATGCGGTTGCGGCCTGCCTGGGTGAGGATCTTCCGGTTTTGGGCGCGGGCCTCCGCGGTGTAGCAGCCGTGGATGGTGTGAGCCGCGCGCAGGCGGGCCAGACCCTCCGCGGTGCGGGGGCCGGTGCTGCGGCCGCCATGCATGCGGCAGCGCAGTTTGCCTCGGATGGCCGGGGCGCGGCAGGGGCAGCCGGCGCGGGTGCGGGCGCCGCAGCGGGGCGCGAGGCCGAGGTTCGGGTTGCCGCGGTGCTTTTTTTCCGTGGGTGGTGGGGGTTGGGTGGCTGGGGTTGGGTGGGGCTCGGGGGCCTCGGGCTGCGGTTGGACGGCGGATGGGGCTCGGGTGGAAGTGGCGGCCATCTGGGTATCCTGACTGCTGTGTTCCTTATTTGTTCTTATACGCCGCCCGTGTGGGTGAGGATACTGCAATCAGGAGATTGGGCAGGGGATTGGGCAGTCTGACGGGGATTTCGGCGGGCGGGGATCTTGCTGCGCCTTGGCTGATGACGGTGGCTGGAGATGGGCCGCCAGCGGTCTTCCTCGGCGCGCGCAGCGCTGACCCCTGGGGACGTATTCCCCAACGTCAGCGTGGATGCCATCTGCACTCCAGGCTATGCTGGGTCCGTTCGCCACGTAACGGCGATTATCAGGCAACAGGTCTTCACAGCATATGGCCTAACGGGGAAGCACACCGGCTATTGCGACGGGCCGCAGGGGTGTGAGCTAGACCATCTGATAAGCTTGGAGCTAGGCGGATCGAATGACCCTAAAAACCTCTGGCCCGAAAGCTACGATAGTCAGCCTTGGAATGCTCATGTGAAAGACCACCTAGAAAACACGCTTCATGCTTTGGTATGTTCGGGAAAAGTACCGCTCGCTGAAGCACAACAGGCGATTGCCTCCGATTGGATAGGCTCATACGGGAAATATGTTCATGCGCGGCGACATGATTAACCCGTTGACAAAGCAGGCCAAGAAAGCTTCCCGAAAGTCTTGAATTGCGCAACGCCGGAACGCTGCCGCGTAACGTGGTATATGTTAAGTGGGGTGGCATCCCCTCTGCACATTGCCCTTCAAAGATGGCTGGCTATGACGGTTGCGACAACCGCCACAGCTACGTTCACTCCGATAGAACCGATCAGACCCAAGCCGCCCATCAAAAGGCAGTTTCGGTTAGCTACTTCGCTCTTTGCAATCTCAACTTCGTCGGCTCGGTTCAATTTTATGTATGAGACTTCCGACCACGTATCGACCGACCTCTCGGTGAAGAGGGCTGACCACCCGGCGATTACGTATGCCATGTATATTCCCAGACCGCTCCACAAGGCGAAAATCCCAAAATGGAGAAAGTCGGCAGAGCGCAGGAAGTGAGGCATGATGTCGCCTACTACGAACGCCGAAACTACCGCTGTCACAAGCCTCACCAAGCGCGGTATCCAATGGCTGAAGCGCTGAAGCTACTTCATGGACTTGTTTTCGCGAGAGCGAGGAATGGTCTGAAACCACTCATCGACGGTAGTTCGAAGTGCTCTAGCAATCGAGTAGTCAACATATGTGACTTCGACCGAGCCCGTGTGGTGCGCCATCTTCCTTATGAATGACGGCACGGAAAAAAAGCCGCCACGGCGCAAACGCCTTTCGACAGCGAGCCGCGATACCAGTCTAATGGAAATGCTATAGGTTTGGGCCTTAAAAACATTTGGGGGGATCACCAAAAAGTCGTATTTGATGAATAGACTCTCAACCGCGTCTCCGCCGCCGCCTATCTGCAATTTGAAACGGTCGAACGAATTGAATTCATTCTTAGTCTCTTTTTGATGGTAGACGGTGAACGAGCAGCTAGACGACGTAACGTGATATTGCTCCCATGTTTGCACGATCTTGTGGTGCAGTAGCTCGACATCATCAAGGGAAAGCCGAATTGGGTCATCATAATAACTACTGATGCTCTCGGATTTGCCCGTGAGTTCGGCATATATCTGTTGTAGCTGCTGCATCGTGATGGTCGTGCCAGCTACAGTAACAGTGCTTTGGGGAGTCTGGTCGGGAAGCGGATTGGACGGGGGATGCATTTTTCACATACCTAGCCGGGACAGAACAGTAAGGTGGGTTTAGCACGTGCAAAGGGTCAGGTGGATACCAAAACGAGTCCACCGGGGGCGGAGGCATGGCTACGGTTCAGGCCGCCAGCCGTGAAATCGTGCTGTGATGGACATTGTAGCTGCGGGCAACGTCGCGGATCGGCTCACCTGCCGCCGCCCGCCGCCGTGCTTCCCGCTGCTGGTGCGGCGTAAGTTTCGGTCGGCGTCGAAGCTTCACGCCGCGCGCGTTGGCCCGCTCCCGGCCTTCGGCGGTGCGCGCCCGGATAAGGTCGCGCTCGACTCTGCAGGCCCGCCTAGCACGGTCAACATGAGCCGCCCGTGTGACGTGGTAGTGTCGGCCCATGCATCGCCGAGCGAGCGGATACCGGCCTTGCGGTCGGTGATGGCGGCGAGCGTGTTCAACAGCTCGCGGGTGGATCGCGCCAGCCGGTCAAGCCGCGTCACCATCAGCACATCACCGGGGCCTAGCTGGTCGATCACACGGCGCAGTTGCGCCCGGTCGGTCTTCGCGCCGCTCACATGCACATCGCGGAATACTTTCTTACATCCGGCCTTGGTCATTTGCCGCGCCTGTGCGTCAACGCTCTCGCTCTTGCCGCCCGGTGATACGCGCGCGTAGCCGTATTTCATCGGGGCGCGAAACCTGCCGCCGCGAGCGCTTCGCGCACGGCATTGAGTGCGTCCCGCATGGCGTAGGCTTCATCCTCGTTTATGGCGCGGTCGAGGAATGTGTCGAATATCGCCCGCTTGGCGAACTGCGCCAAGGCTTCGGCGCGGTCCCAAGCAGCGCGCTTGCCACAGCGACTATCAGCACCTGATATCTTCGTCACATCCCTTCCTCCTTCGAAGAGACATGGCATCATGTAGTAACAGGCTACCGTTCTACCCGATGATTGTTGCTATATAATACCGGGCGAATGCGCCGGGTGGGAGATTGCCTCCGCAGGTTGTTGACGACGGCAGCCTGATGGCATGGTGGCCCGCGAGGGAATGGAGGGCCGGATGGCAGAGGATATCGTGGTTCAGGTGGACGCCGCCGGGATCGCCGTGGTGACGCTGAACCGGCCGGAGAAGCGCAACGCGGTGTCGCTGGCGATGTGGCGTCTGCTGGGCGAGATCTACTCGGGCTTTGCCAGGCGCGGCGATATCCGCGTGGTGATCCTGACCGGCGCGGGCGGCAATTTCTGCGGCGGGGCGGATATCTCGGAATTCTCGAAGGTGCGGAATAGCGTGGCCGATACGCGCGTCTACAGCGAGGCGGGCCAGGCGGCGACGCAGGCGATCATCGATCTGCCGCAGCCGACGATTGCCGCAGTCACGGGCTATGGCGTGGGGGGCGGCTGCGGATTGGCGCTGGCGTGCGATCTGCGGGTGGGCGATGCGACGACCCAGATGGGCATTCCCGCCGCGCGGCTGTCGATCGTCTACGACACGCTGGATTGCAGTCTGCTGCTGCGCGCGGTCGGGTTGGCGAATGCGAAACTGGTGCTTTACTCGGGGCGGTATTTTCCGCTGGCGGATTGTCGCGCCATGGGGCTGATCGAGGTGGTGTCGGAGGACGGCGCGCTGTCGGGTGCGCGCGCATTGGCGCAGGAGTTGGCGGCTCGCGCGCCGTTGTCGCAGCGCGGCGCGAAGGTGGTGCTGGAGGCGTTGGCGCGCGGTGAGGCGGAGCAGCGGGCGGCGGAAATCGCAGCGGTGCAGGACGCGGCGGTGAACAGCGAAGATTATCGCGCTGCGCGCCAGGCGTTCATGGAAAAGCGTCAGCCGGTGTTCACGGGGCGGTAGATGAGGAGAAGCATCGTGCGCTGCACCAATTTGATCGGCAATCGGCGGAACGCGCCGCGCCTCGCCGCGCTATGCATCGGGACCTGGTGATGGACCAACTGTTTCAGCCACTCGATCCGGGCAAGTTTCACGATCCGTTGGTGACCGCGAAGGGTGAGGCGCGCGCGCAGGTGGCGTTGCGTGCGCTGGAGACTCTTTGGTTCAACACGGGCACGTTGTGCAATCTGACGTGCCGCAACTGCTATATCGAGTCTTCGCCGCGGAATGATCGTCTGGCGTATCTGACTCGCGACGAGGTGCGGGGGTATCTGGAGGAGATCGCGCGGGATGGATTGCCGACGCGTCTGATCGGCTTTACCGGCGGCGAGCCATTCATCAATCCCGACATCATCGGGATGCTGGACGATGTGCTGTCGCGCGGGCTGGACGCGCTGGTGTTGACCAACGCGATGAAGCCGATGCGGAAGCTGCGGCCTGCGTTGCTGGCGCTGCGTTCGGCGCATGGCGAGCGGCTGCGGATCCGCGTTTCCCTGGATCATTATTCCGCGGCGGTGCACGAGGCGGAGCGTGGCCGGCGAAGCTGGGCACCGACCATCGATGGGCTGGTGTGGCTGGCGCGCAATGGGTTCGCGCTGGATGTAGCGGGACGGCGGTTTTCCGGCGAGGCCGAGGCGGCGTTGCGCGATGGGTTTGCGCGGCTGTTTGCCGAGTTGGATGTGCCGGTGGACGCGGGCGATCCGGTGCAACTGATGCTGTTCCCGGAAATGGATCCGCATCGCGATGTGCCGGAGATCACCACCGCGTGCTGGGGCATCCTGCACAAGTCGCCCGACGATGTGATGTGTGCGTCGGCGCGGATGGTGGTGAAGCGCACGGGAACGGCGGCGCCGGCGGTGCTGGCCTGTACGCTGCTGGCGTATGATCCGCAGTTCGAGCTTGGTCGCACATTGGCGGAGGCGGCGCGGCCGGTGGCGCTCAATCATCCGTATTGCGCGTCCTTCTGCGTGCTTGGCGGGGCGGCCTGCAGTCGGTGACGGTGGGGACTGTGTGAGCTGGTGGGGTGAGCCCGTGGGGTGAGTTCGTGGGTCCGCGATTTGCGCGGCGCTTTACTGCTCACGATGACAGGCTATGCGTGGATCAATGCGCGCTTCGCCTGGGCACGCTTCGCCTGGATCATCCGCACCAGGTCGCGGACAGTTGTCAGTTGCTCGATTTCCGCGGGTTGGAACTGAATGTCGAAGCGGCATTCCGCTTCGACCACCACCGTGATGTGATTCATCGAATCCCAGGCCGGCAGATCGTCGCTGGTGGTTTCCGGCGTCAGCTCGAGGAATGGGTCCTCGAACACGGAGCGGAATATGCTGGTGACTTCACGCAGGATCGCGGCGCAGTCGGTGTCGCGGCGTGTTGGCATGATCGCAGCAACCTCTGGTAGCCAGAAGTCGCATTACACAACAGAAAACCTGCCGCGATGTTAAGGCGCGGGGTGTTAATGCGCGGGGTGTCAATGTGGGCTAGGAGTGGCCGGCGGCATCGGACAACAGCAGCGGATCGATGTTCAGCGTGCCGAACGCACGGCGCCATTTGGTGTCGTTGTCGCCGTCGAACACGATCGTCTCGTCGGCGGGCGCCGAGAGCCAGGCGTTCTGCTGGATCTCGGCATCGAGCTGGCCCGGACCCCAGCCGGCATAGCCCAGTGCCAGGATACCCTCGCGTGGTCCGCCGCCCTCGGCGATCGCCTTCAGCACGTCGAGGCTGGCAGTCAGCGCCAGGCCTTCGTTGACGCGCAGGCTGCCCTCGCCGGTCCAGTCGGAGGTGTGCAGCACGAAACCGCGCGCGTTATCCATCGGACCGCCCTGGCAAAGCCGGATGCGCCGCGCGGGCGGCACGGGCGCCACCTCCAACTGGCGCAGCAGATCGTCGAAGCTGGGACGCTGCAGCGGACGATTGAGCACCAGGCCCATCGCGCCTTCGGATGTATGTGCGCACAGGTAAATGACGCTCTGGGCAAATCGCGGATCGGCCATCGCGGGCATGGCGATCAGCAACTGCCCGGTCAGGAAGGCAGCGGATGGCGGCTCGTCCGCGGGGGTAGGCGTCGGTTCCATCAGTCGAATCTGGGGCCGACGGAGCGGCTTCGCAAGCGGGCGCTCCGGGTGACGTGACAGCGGCGGCCGAGGAGGGTAGGAGTCGCCGGCTGTCGAGGCAGAGGGGAGCTATGAGACCATGACGATCAAGGTCGGCGATCAGATTCCGTCAATGAAGTTGATGATGGGTACCCCAGAGGGACCCAAGGAGACTTCAACCGACGAGATATTCAGAGGCAAGAAAGTGGTGCTGTTCGCGGTGCCGGGAGCGTTTACGCCGACCTGTAGCGTCAAGCATCTGCCGAGCTTTGTGCAGAACATCGATGCGCTGAAGGCGAAGGGTGTCGACACGGTTGCGTGCATCGCGGTGAACGACGCGTTCGTGATGGCGGCGTGGGGCAAGGAACAGGGCACCGAGGGCAAGGTGACGATGCTGGCCGATGGGTCGGCTGCCTTCACCAAGGCGCTGGGGCTGGAGCTTGATTTGATGGGCCGCGGCATGGGCGTGCGCAGCCAGCGTTATGCATTGGTGGCGCAGGACGGCAAGGTCACGCATCTCGCGGTGGAGCCGCCGGGCGGGTTCGATGTCAGCAAGGCCGAATCGGTATTGGCGCATTTGTAGGTCGCATAGCCGGCACGACGCATGAAGGGCACCCAGGGGACAGGCCCCTGGGTGCCCTTCATGCGTTCGCGCGGTTGCCTTGCGGGGCCTCTCTGGGCGGGGCCTCTCTGGGCGGGGCCTTTCTGGGCAGGGCCTCTCTGGGCGGGACCTCTCTGGGTGGGGCCGCTCTGGGCGGGGCGTCTCTGGCGGGTGACGCCACCACCGCCATGTACCATATTGATGGCGTGACAGAATCGGGTGCCGTGCCCAATGGGCGCTGAGTTCCGTTCGATCTATCGCCACGGCCTGGTCCGCGTCGCGGCCTGCACGACGCGGTGCACGCTCGCGGATCCGGCGGCGAATGCCGCTGCGATCCTCGATGTCGCGCGCGCCTGCCACCAACGCGGCGCAGCGCTTGCGGTGTTTCCGGAACTCGGTGTGTCGGGCTACGCGATCAGCGATCTGCTGCATCAGTCGACGCTGCTGGACGCGGTGGAAACCGCCATTGGCGACATCGTTGCCGCATCGGGCGAGCTGCTTCCGCTGCTGCTGGTCGGCGCGCCGCTGCGCCACGCCGGCGCGCTGTACAACTGCGCGCTGGCAATCCACCGCGGCCGGCTACTCGGCGTGGTGCCGAAAGTCCACCTGCCCAACTATCGCGAATTCTATGAGCCGCGGCATTTCGTGGTGGGCGACGGCATGGTCGGCGGCGCGATCACCATCGGCGAACACAGCGCGCCGTTTGGCACCGATCTGCTGTTCGCCGCCACGGATCTGCCCGGGTTCGTGGTGCACGCCGAGATCTGCGAGGACATCTGGGTTCCCGTCCCGCCCAGTTCGCAAGCGGCACTGGCCGGCGCCACGGTGCTGGCGAACCTGTCCGCCAGCAACATCACCATCGGCAAGGCGGAAACGCGCCGCCTGCTGTGCGCGTCGCAATCCGCGCGTTGCGTTGCCGCCTACCTGTACGCCGCCGCGGGCGCCGGCGAATCCACCACCGATCTCGCCTGGGATGGCCAGGCGTCGATCTTCGAGAACGGCGCGACGCTGGCCGAGACCGAACGCTTCCCCGCCGCCAGCCAGTTCGCACTCGGCGACATCGACCTCGACATGCTGCGCCACGAGCGCATGCAGATGGGCAGCTTCGACACCAACCGCCGGCGCAATCCCGCCGAGTACCGGATCGTCGGGTTCCGGCTCGATCCGCCGGCCGGCGACATCGGCGTTGCGCGCACGATCGAGCGCTATCCGTTCGTGCCAGCCGATGCGGACCGGCTCGAACAGGATTGCTACGAAGCGTACAACATCCAGGTTTCCGGCCTGGCGCAGCGGCTGCGCGCGACGGGCATCAGGCGCGTGGTGATCGGCGTGTCGGGCGGTCTTGATTCGACTCACGCGCTGATCGTGTGTGCCCGGGCGGTCGATCTGCTCGAACTGCCGCGCGGCAATATCCTTGGCTATACGATGCCAGGCTTCGCCACCTCGGCGCACACCAAGAGCAATGCGATCGCGCTGATGAAAGCTCTTGGCGTCACGTGGGAGGAGCTGGACATCCGTCCCGCGGCCGAACGCATGCTGGCCGACATCGAACATCCATTTGCGCGCGGCGAACCTGTCTACGACCTGACGTTCGAGAACGTGCAGGCCGGCCTGCGCACCGACTACCTGTTCCGGCTGGCCAACCAACACAACGGCATCGTCATCGGCACCGGCGACCTATCCGAGCTGGCACTGGGCTGGTGCACATACGGTGTCGGCGACCAGATGTCGCATTACAACGTCAATGCCGGCGTGCCGAAGACGCTGATCCAGCACCTGATTCGCTGGGTGATCAGCTCACAGCAGTTCAAGCCGGATGTGGCGGCCACGCTGAACGCAATCCTGTCGACCGAGATCAGCCCCGAACTGGTGCCCGCCAAGGACGGCGAAACACCGCAGAGCACCGAGGCGCATATCGGGCCGTACGCGCTGCAGGACTTCAACCTGTACTACACGCTGCGCCACGGCTTCGTGCCGTCGAAGATCGCGTTCCTGGCGTTGCACGCCTGGGGCGACGTGGCGAAGGGCGACTGGCCGCCGGGCTTTCCGCCCGAACGGCGCGGCGCCTACGACCTGCCGACGATCCGCAAGTGGCTGGAGGTGTTCCTGCGGCGCTTCTTCGCGTTCAGCCAATTCAAGCGGTCTGCGATGCCGAACGGACCCAAGGTAAGCGCCGGCGGCTCGCTGTCGCCGCGCGGCGACTGGCGCGCACCGTCCGACGGCAACGCCAATGCGTGGCTGGCGGAGCTGGACAGGAATGTGCCGAAGGATCCGGTGGCCGGCGCGGAGTTTCGACCGCTCGCGCCGTGATGCGACGGCCCCTTCCCTGCCCTTTTCCCCTGCCGTTTTCCGGTGTTATGGCGCAAACACTAAACGGAATCCCTAGCGCCGGCTACGCATTTCCTAACTCTCCCTCGCGTTGAACCAGCGAACGGAGACAACCTATGGAAACCCC
>DATKFJ010000022.1:0-3833 GCA_035511435.1 Acetobacteraceae bacterium
AGCTGTTCTGTTATGCCGAAGTCGCCGTGCCCGATGCCGTCACCGGTCGGTTCCGCGGCCTCGCCGATCATTGGCGCAGCACGGTGGGTCTCAGCGACGCAGCGGTCGCCGACCTGATCCGTCAGGATCGCATCGACGTGCTGGTTGATCTCGCCGGCCATACCGGCGGTAACCGGCTGCTGGCCTTCGCGCGCAAGCCGGCACCCGTCCAGGTGACCTATCTGCTGGGCCATGGCTACACCTCGGGCCTGTCGGCGATGGATGCGTTCCTGGCCGATACCTTTCTCGCGCCGCCCGGCGCGGAGCCACTGTTCAGCGAACGCATCATACGGTTGCCGCGCATTCCGTTAGCCTATGCTCCGCCGGATGGCATGCCGCCGGTGGGTCAGCTTCCGGCTTTGCGCAACGGCTTCGTCACGTTCGGCCATTTCGGCAGGCCGGAGCGGCTGAACGACGATGTCGTCGCCGCATGGGCGCGCGTTCTGCTCGCGGTGCCAGGCTCGCGGCTGGTACTGAACAGCCGGCCGTTCGGGGAATCGGCGTTTCGCGATCTGGTCGCCGAGCGCTTCGCCGCGCACAGCATCCGATCCGAACGGCTCGACCTGATCAGCACCAAGCCGCGGTCCGACACATGGGGGGCCTATGGCGACATCGACATCGCGCTCGATCCATTTCCGCATAATGCCGGCACCACGACAATCGAAGCGTTGTGGCAGGGAATTCCGGTGGTCTCGCTGGCCGGGCGGCCGAGTGTCGGCCGGTTCGGGGCGATGATCCTGCACTCCGTTGGCTTGGATGATTGGGTGTGCGCGGATATTGACGGTTACGTCGCGCGTTGCGTTGCCGCGGCGACAGATCTGCGTGGCCTGGCGGAACTGCGAGGCGAGTTGCGTCCGCGCCTGGCAGCATCTTCGCTATGCGATGCGGCTGGGTTGGCGCGCTGCGTCGAGGCGGCCTACCGTAAGCTCTGGGATGACTGGCGCGCCACCGCGGCACCTGACCGGGACGAGCTGCATGATCAATAGAATGTCGTGTGAGCTGTTTGCCCCTTCCTTGGCCGCTCACGCAAGCGATCGAGAAGAATCGTGTCCCGGTCCGGTTGGTAGATGCTGAACATCGCCCCTTCCGCGCGCATCTCGCCGCTCGCCGACATCGAGGATTCAACACGCGGCAGCCGTATCATCATCGAGGATGAGGTGGTCATCGATGCGTTCGTCAAGATCAAGCCTTCGGGCGGGTCGGGCGATGTGGTGATCGGACGCGGCACGGTGATCAATTCCGGCTGCGTATTGTATACCGGTAATGGCATCAGCATTGGGCGCAACGTGCTGATCGCGGCGAACTGCACACTGGCGCCGACCAACCATGCATTCGGCGACCCCGACAAGCCGATCCGCGAACAGGGATTCCAACCCAGCCGCGGCGGAATTGTGATCGGCGACGATGTGTGGATTGGCGCGAACTGCGTGCTGCTGGATGGCGCCACGATCGGCAGCGGCAGCATCATAGGCGCCGCATCGCTGGTGCGCGGTACTTTGCCGCCGTTCTGCGTGGCCGTTGGATGTCCCGCCGTGGTGCGCGGCTGGCGCGGTCGGCAACGCTAAATTTACCTCCGCAGCGTAGGAAGGACACAGGCAACCCGCATCGGTATGCATCGCTGTGTCTGACAATTCATCGTTTACCATCCTTGGAGCCAGTGGCTTCATCGGATCGGCACTCGTCGCGTGGCTCGAAAGCCAAGACCACGTAGTACATGCTGTGACGCGCGCATCGCTGCCGGCACTTTTGTTTGGGCGGCAACCGGCGGGTCATGTCATCGATTGCATCGGTCTGACCGGTGATTTTCGCAGCCGTCCACTGGACACGGCAGAGGCGCATGTGGGCCTGGTCGCGCGCTGCCTGTCGGAGTTGCGGTTTCAATCGTTTCTGTTGCTGTCGTCCACGCGAGTGTATTGCCGCGCCAACGCCACGCACGAGGACACGGCGCTGCCTACTGTGCCCGCCGATCCATCCGACCTGTACAATCTGACGAAGCTTGCAGGCGAGGCGCTGTGCCTCGCCAATCGGCGCCCTGATATTCGCGTGGCACGACTGTCGAACGTCTACGGCGCCAACGTGCCGGCCGAGACATTCCTGGGACAGGTTCTGCGCGAAGGTCACCACAACGGCGAAGTCGTGTTCCGCCAGAGTGCCGCCTCCGCCAAGGATTATGTCAGCCTATCCGCGGTTGTCCGGCTGCTGCCGACGATCGCCGCGGCGGGACGCCAGCGGATCTACAACGTCGCGGCCGGGGACAACACAAGCCACGCCACCATCGCGGACCGCCTGACCGAACTCACCGCTTGGCGCACCAGCTTCGACACCGATGCACCGACACTGCGCCATCTGCCGATCGATACCACTCGGCTGGATGCCGAATTTGGCCCGACCTCAAGCAATCTCTCGGCTGATCTGCCGGCCCTGCTGGCCACTGCACAGGAACACCAATGCTCACAATCGATGAGGCACATGGCCGCGTAGTCGTCCAGCACGCGGACGGCAGTGCGGAGGAACATAACTTCGGCACGCCGGAGGCTTTCGAGGCGGTTTCAGCGGCGTGGCTGCGCTGCGGCTGGGACGCCAAATACGTTTACGGCTTCACCTGGCTGGGCCGACCGGTGATCCAGTTGCCGGAGGACATGATTCGCATCCAGGAGGTGATCTGGCGTCTGCGTCCGGATGTGATCATAGAAACCGGCGTCGCCCATGGCGGCTCGCTGATCTTCTACGCCAGCCTGTTTGAGGCGATGGGACATGGGCGCGTGATCGGCATCGACGTCGATATCCGCCAACCCAATCGCACCGCGATTGAAGCGCACTCGCTCGCCGCACGCATCACGCTGATCGAAGGCAGTTCCACCGCGCCAAGCACACTGGCGGCCGTGCGGCATACCGTTGCGGCGGGTGAAAATGTACTCATCGTGCTCGATTCCAACCACAGCCGCGCTCATGTCGAGGCCGAACTTGACCTGTATGCGCCGCTGGTGTCGTCCGGCTCGTATATCATCGCCTGCGACGGGATCATGGCGCAGCTCGCCGGCGCTCCGCGAACCGCGCCCGACTGGACGTGGAACAATCCGATCGCCGCGGTCGATGCCTTCCTCGCGCGCAACACGGATTTCGTGCTGGAGGAACCGGCTTTCCCATTCAACGAAGGTGCCGTGCGCAACCGGGTCACCTATTGGCCAAAGAGTTTCCTCAAACGGCGCTGATCGGAACAACACAGTGAAAGCGGTGATTCTCGCCGGCGGCCTCGGCACGCGTATCGCGGAGGAATCGCACATGCGGCCAAAGCCGATGATTGAGATCGGCGGGCGGCCGATCCTCTGGCACGTCATGAACATCTACACGAGCCACGGCGTGACGGACTTCATCATCTGCCTCGGGTATCGCGGCTACATGATCAAGGAGTATTTCGCCAACTACGTGCTGCACGAATCCGACGTGACGGTGGACGCGAGGACCTGTGAGATCATCTATCACACCAACTATGCGGAACCCTGGCGCGTGACGCTGGTCGATACCGGTCTCGATACCATGACCGGTGGCCGATTGAAGCGCGTCGGCCGCTACCTGGATCCGGACGAAAACTTCTGCATGACCTATGGCGACGGTGTGGCCGATATCGACATCGGCGCGCTGATCGCGTTCCACCGGCGGCATGGCAAACTGGCCACCGTCACAGCCGTGGCGCCCCCGGGTCGCTATGGCGCGCTGCTGTTGCAGGACGACCAGGTCGCGCGCTTCAGCGAGAAGCCGCCGGGTGACAATGCGCTGATCAACGGTGGCTTCTT
>DATKFJ010000023.1:0-37681 GCA_035511435.1 Acetobacteraceae bacterium
CGCGCGTACGAATATACGGACAGCGGCCAATTCTAGTGCTGTTCTGCGCTGGATTGCTGTCTCTCACACTCTTGAATTTGGCTGAGTGGATGTTCATCCATGCACTCTCCGTATCATTCGACCCCTGGGCACTTGCCGCGCTGCTGGTTGCACAATTCTTACTGGAACAGGATCGACGGGCTGCATGGATTACTTGCGCCATCGGCATAGCGCTCAGCTTTGTCCTGCTCCGTTGGCAACCGTCACTCGGCGGGTTTGCCGAGCCCATCTCTCTAGGCATCACCAGCTTTACCGTCTTATGCATCACAATGCTGATTTGGCCGGAGCGCCGGGACCGTGCGCAGCTCGTGCTTGCAGCCGGTTTGCTTGTGGTCATCGGGCAGCAGATTTCCGGAGTCGGCCAGTACTTCACAACTACAGAGGCAATGACTTTCGACCATCGCGCCTATCTTGTAGACCTGTCACTTGGCTTCAATCCGGTCGGAGTTGTGCTGTCCGCGATAGAGGCGATGCCGGAGTTTCTGAATACCAGCGTTATGCATTTGCTGCATCTGACCTACGCAACCATCATGCTGATGATGGCCTCGGTCGTGCTGCTGCATCTAAGAAATCAATCGACCGGCTGGAGCTTGGCTCTGGCAGCTTTTCTTCTCGCCGGGGCGGCGGGTGGCACGCTCTATCATGTGTTCCCAGCCGCAGGCCCATTCTTCGCATTCGCCACGTTCCCTGAGTTGCCGTTGACATCGGCTCTGACGCCCGCTCCTGCTGTCCTCGATCCGCACTATATCCGCAACTGTATGCCGAGCCTGCATGTGACTTTGGCATTGCTTATCGTCATCAACACGAATGGTCTGTCTCGAACCGTTAGCACTTTCGCCATCATATTCGCCTCATCGACTATTATAGCGACGTTGGCTTTAGGCCAGCACTACCTCATTGATCTCATCGTCGCAGCGCCTTTCACGAGCGCAATCCAGGCTATGGCACGATCAATCGTTTCCTCTAAATGGCCAAGTCCGGGGTTTTGGATCGGCAGCGCCTGCGTAGCCGGCTGGTTGTTCGTTCTCGTTACCCACGTGGAGTGGTTCCTTGAGGTTCCGGGTTTCACGCTGATCGCGTCCGCCCTCACTCTTGTCGTCAGCGTCTTTGCATACACTGTCGATGCCCGCAACAGTCCGGCGGCGAAGCGCGACCTAATCAGGTGGGCCGCAATTGCGCCGTAGAGACGGTGGCATACTCCCGCACCGCTGCCTACTAACCCAATAGCGCGGATGACCCCACTGCTCCTGATGATAACCGTCTGCACCTGGTCAGAAAATTTCTCTCGCTGAAGGGCGCCGAAAGCTAATTTTCAACCTGGGTTTTCGGCCGCGGCCCGACCGTATTCAGAGCCATCTGCTTTCAGTTACGCCGCCGTCCCGCGCTCCGCATGTTTGACAACCGCCAGCTGCGCCCTTCTACAATTCCCCCACCGCATCCCGCGCCCGCCGCGCCGCATCGCGCGCCATATCCGCACACAGTCCGGTATACGCCGTCGGGTCCAGCAGCGCCGCGATAGCCCCGGCCTCCAGATGCTCGGTCACCCGCGGATCCGCCGCGAGCAAATCACCGAACGACCGCCCCTCCACCGCCGCCGCCTGCGCCGCGTCGTACACCACGTCATGCGCATGCTGCCGCCCTATCGTCGCACCCAATTCCAGCATCACCGCCTCGGCCATGATCAGTCCGCCACCGAGATCGAGATTGCGCCGCATCCGTGCCGGATCGAGCTTCAACCCCCGCACCACCTCGCCCAGCCTTGCCAGCATCTCGCCCGTCTCGATGCACGCACGCGCCTCCGCCGAGTCCATCATCAGGCTGGTGGTGCGATCCGCCTCGTGTTCCGTCTGCATCGCCTCCAGCGCCAGCGGCACGATCGCGCGCACCTCCGCTGCCGCCGCGACGATGTCCTGGCACAGCTTCGGATTGCGCTTCTGCGGCATCGTTGAACTGCCGACCGTGCCAGGCGGCACCGGTTCCTCCACCTCGCCGAACTCGGTCTTCATCAGCGTGTAGATTTCGCGCCCGATCTTGCCGCAGGTCGCCGCCAGCAGCCCTAACAGGCAGATGTTCTCCGCCAGGTGATCGCCCAGCGCACGCGACGGCACCGCCATCGTGCCGAATCCCAGCTGACGACCGATTCCCGCCTGCACCGGCGGCCCCTGTTCGCCCAGCGAGGCAAATGTCCCAGCCCCACCGCCCAGCATCGCGACGAACAGACGCGGCGCCGCCTGCCGGAACCTCTCCACGTGGCGCAGCAGTTCGTCGATCCACACCGCGACCTTGTAGCCGAACGTCGCCGGCACCGCGTGCTGGCCATGGGTGCGGCCGGCGATCGGCATGTCCGCCCCGCGTTCCGCCAGATCGGCCATCGCGGTCAAAGCCTCGCCGATCAGCCGCAGGAACACCCGATGCGCCTGCCGCAGCACCAGCAGGTCGCCGGTCTGCGTGATGTTCTGCGTCGTGGCGCCCCAATGCACCCAGCCGCCATGCGGTTCCCCGACGACACGGGAAAGCTCCCACACCAACGGCACGATGGTGTGCCCAGTGCGAGCGAACCCCTCGTCGATCCGCGCGCGGTCCAGCAATTCCATCCGCGCCCCGCCCGCAATCGCCTCGGCGGCATCGCGCGGAATGATGCCCAGCTCGGCCTGCGCCCTGGCCAGCGCGACCTCCACGTCCAGCCACGCCTGCCAGCGATTCTCCAGGCGATACAGCGCCCGGATGCCGGGATCCGATACGCGCGTCGCAGTTGGAAGCTGATCGCTCATGGCGCCCCTCCGGTTGGTTATGGCATGGGACTCTAAGCCCGGTCGCAGCATTGTGCATCCGGTCCGGCAATGGCCGTGCCCAGATGGGCACCCAGATCGCAACAGGATATTCGCGCGCCATGAGTCGCAATGCCCTTTACGCCGTGATCGCTGTGCTGGTGGTCGGCATTGGCGTGGCAGGTTTCGCTTATTATCAGCACAAGCAGAACACGTTGCTGGAAGTCAACGTCGGCCAGCACCAGCTCAGCATCCAGAAAAACTGACCCGTCGGCCCGCACGCGAAGAAACCGGGGCTGCCGTAAGCCTCTGGCCGTCCCATATGGGATGCCGGTAAGCTCGCCGTTCCAGCCAGGGAATGCTCACACCGTGAATGAAGCCATCCAACTCACCCGCCTGAACTCCGGCCTGACCGTCGTCACCGAACGGATGGAACGGGTGGAGACCGTATCACTCGGCGCGTACGTCGCCACCGGCTCCCGCCACGAACAGGAGACCGAAAACGGCGTTTCGCACTTCCTCGAACACATGGCCTTCAAGGGCACCGACCGCCGGTCAGCGGCGCAGATCGCCGAGGAGATCGAGGCGGTGGGCGGTCACATCAACGCCTACACCGCGCGCGAGCAGACCGCGTACTACGTGAAGGTGCTGAAGGAGGATACCGCGCTCGCCGCCGACATCATCGGCGACATACTGACGCATTCCACCTTCGAGCCGGAGGAATTGGAGCGCGAGCGGGGCGTGATCCTGCAGGAGATCGGTCAGGCGAACGACACGCCGGACGACATCATTTTCGATCATTTCCAGGAATGTGCGTATCCCGACCAGCCGATCGGCCGGCCGGTTCTCGGGTCCGAAGATGGCATCCGGGCGATGCCGCGGACCATGCTGACCGGCTATATGCGCCGCCATTATGCGTCATCCAATGTGGTGGTGGCGGCCGCCGGGGCGCTGACGCACCAGCAGGTGCTCGATCTGGTGAATGTGCATTTCAACGACCTGCCCGCTGACCCGCTGCCTGCGATGACCCCGGCGCGCTACGGCGGCGGCGAGTTCCGCGAGGCGCGCGATCTGGACCAGGTGCATATCGTGCTGGGGTTCCCCTCGGTCGGCTACGGCGATCGCGATTATTACCCGACCTTGCTGCTTTCCACGCTGCTCGGTGGCGGCATGTCGTCGCGGCTGTTCCAGGAGGTGCGGGAGAAGCGCGGGCTGGTGTATTCGATCTACTCGTTCGCGTCGCCGTTCCTGGATGGCGGGCTGTTCGGCATCTACGCCGGCACCGGCGAGAGCGAGGCCGAGGAACTGATGCCGATCACTTTGGAAGAGTTGCGCAAGGTGCAGACCGAAGTTAACGAGGCAGAGTTGGGCCGGGCGCGGGCGCAGGTGAAGGCGTCGCTGCTGATGTCGCTGGAGAGCACCGGCAGCCGCTGCGAGCAGCTTGCCCGTCAGTTGCAGGTGTTCGGCCGCGTGGTGCCGACGCAGGAGACGGTGGCGAAGCTGAATGCGGTGACCACCGAGGACGTGTGCCGTGCCGCCACCCGCTTGTTCCGCGGCGCCCCCACGCTGGCGGTGATGGGCCCGGCAGAGCGGGTGCCGACGCTGGCGAATATCGTGGAGAAGCTGGCGGCCTAACGCTGCACGTTGAGGGTCTGGGAGATAATCCGCTGTTGCAAGACGACGGCTGGCGGCAAGTTGCCCAACGCGGCAGTCATAGGCCGTCAAGGCAGCAGCCCATTTCTATAGGGTGGATCAAAAGTCATTATCTCATTCGTCGTTGGTCCTAATTGCCTGACAGGCACGGCCAGCAACTCAATCGTGGAACCCGCCATGACCGCCAACTCGCTTGACCTGCTATCCGACCTCATCGCCCGCGCCCGCGCCGCCGGCGCTGATGCGGCGGATGCGGTGCTGATCTCCGGCACCTCCCTGTCCGTCGCACGGCGCCTCGGCAAGACGGAACACGTCGAGCGCTCCGAAGGCCGCGACCTCGGCCTGCGGGTGTTCCTGGGCCAACATGCGGCGATCGTGTCGTCCAGCACCATGGACCCGTCCAGCTTCAAGGAATTGGCCGAACGTGCCGTGGCGATGGCGCGTGTGGTGCCGGAGGACCCATATGCCGGGCTGGCCGACACCGCCGCGCCACCGGAAAACGTTTCGCTCGATCTGGTGGACCACACCGAGCCAACAACCGAAGCCCTCGTCGCCCGTGCCGCGGCAGCCGAGGACGCGGCGCTCGCCGTGGCCGGCATTACCAATTCGGAAGGCGGCGAGGCCGGATTCGGCCGCACGGAAGCGTTCCTGGTCACCTCCGCCGGTTTTGCCGGCAGTTCCGTGCGCACCAGCCATTCGATCTCCGCCTCGGCAGTGGCCGGCGCCGGGACGGCGATGCAGCGCGATTACGACTACCATTCCACCGTCCATCTCGCCGACCTGGACGATCCGGCGACGATCGGCCGCAGTGCCGCCGACCGCGCCATTGCCAGGCTCAATCCTGCCCGGCCGAGTACTGCCAGACTGCCAGTGGTTTACGATCCCCGGGTCGCCGGCGGCCTGCTGGGCCATCTGACCGGCGCGATCAACGGTGCGTCGGTGGCGCGCGGGACGTCGTTCCTGAAGGACAAACTGGGCCAACGCATCTTCGCCGCCGGCATCGCTGTTTACGACGATCCGCGGCGGCTGCGCGGCCTGCGATCCCGTGTGTTCGATGGCGAGGGCACGCCCACCGCCGGCCGTGCCCTGATCGAGGATGGCGTACTGACCACCTGGCTTCTGGACAGCCGGTCCGCCCGCCAGCTTGGACTGCGTTCCACCGGGCACGCCGCGCGCGGCACCGGCGGCCCGCCGTCACCCTCGACAACCAATCTCTACCTCGCGGCCGGGACGCTGACGCCCGCCGAACTGATGGCCGATATCAAGCTTGGCCTCTACGTCAACGAACTGATCGGCATGGGCGTGAACGGCATCACCGGAGATTACAGCCGCGGCGCCTCCGGCTTCATGATCCGCGACGGCGCGCTGGCGGAGCCGGTCGCGGAGATCACCATCGCCGGCAACCTGCTCGATATATTCGCGCACATGACACCCGGCAACAACCTGCGGTTCCGGCGCGGCACGGATGCGCCGACGGTGCGGGTGGACGGGATGACGATGGCTGGCGGCTGATCGAGTGAACACCCATATGCCACCCGTAATCACGAAAAGGCGAGATAGCGCCATGCGTCGCGCACCGTTTCTGTTTGTCGCCATCGCCGCGCTGGGCCTGTTGCTCGTGCCCGGACTGGCCGAGGCCCGGCTGGGCAGCGGCAGCTCGTTCGGCAGCCGCGGCAGCATGACCTGGTCCGCACCGCCGTCCACCGGCACGTCGTCATTCGCCTCACCGTTGCAGCGCAGCATGACGCCGAACAGCCCGTCGCCGGGTTACCCCGGTGGTTACGGGGCATCGGGCTACGGCTATGGCGCGCGTTCCGGCTTCATGTCCGGATTGATGGGCGGCCTGATTGGCGCGGGGATCGGCGGCCTGCTGTTCGGCCACGGCTTCTGGGGCGGTGGCATGCTGGGCTTCGGTGGGTTCTTCGGCTTCCTGCTGCAGATCGTCCTGCTGATTATGCTGGCGCGCTTCCTGATCCGGCTGTTCCGCGGACCGTCCCCAGCCTTCGTCGGTGGACCGAGCGTCTTCGCGCGCGGCGTTGCTCCCGGCCCTGCTCCGATGGGTGGCGGTGGCGGTTTCGGCGGGGCGCAGCCGATCCAGATCGCGCCCCAGGACTACCATGAGTTCGAGCGGCTGTTGCAGGCGCTGCAGGCTGCCTGGAGTCGGCAGGACCTGAACACGTTGCGAGCGATGGTGACGCCCGAGATGCTGAGCTACTTCGCCGAGCAGTTGGCCGAACAGACCAGCCAGGGCGTACGGAACGAGGTCACCGATGTGCATCTGCTTCAGGGTGATCTGGCGCAGGCATGGGCGGAACGCGGGCATGAGTACGCCACGGTTGCCATGCGGTTCTCGATGGTCGATGTGACGCGCGATGGGGCCGGCCGCATCGTCGACGGCAGCGCGACAGAGCATATCACCGCCACGGAAGTGTGGACGTTCGTGCGTTCGCCGGGCGGGCGGTGGATCCTGTCGGCGATCCAGCAGGGGCGATGAACAACAGACGAGCCGCATGAGACTCGCACTTTGTACGGGCTAAAGCCGTGCGTTGCGGGCAGCCGGATGGGCGTCGGATCGTGCTCGCGGTCCCATCACGACTTCAAGCGCACCCGAACCGGGCCGGTTTCGTCGTCGTGCCACACCCTCGAAAGGACCTTGGCGCGGGCCTGGCCGCTGTGATCCGTGAGCAGGCTGGACTGTAGGAGGCGGGCATGCGTTACCCGATCGCGATTGAACCGGGCACCGACACAACGGCATTCGGCGTCACCGTTGTTGACGCCACGTTGCTACATGACACCACCGAGCGCGTGAACATCACGCTGCCTCGTCGTATGCTGACGTGCCTGGGTGCTCTGGCTCGGGCCGCCGGCGAAAGCCGATCCGGCTACATCGCGCATCTGACGCTGGAAGAGACCCGGCACGTCGCATAGACCGAGGTCGTTGCCGTGCCTGGGTCTGGTTTGGCTGACCCGCCGCATTCAGGAGCGCCGCCCGATGACCGCAGTCGATCCGATTCCGTACTCCGATGCGAAAATCCGCCGCATCCTGTCCACTGTTCGCACCATCGCGATGGTCGGCGCGTCGCCCAATTGGAACCGGCCCAGCTACTTCGTGATGAAGTACCTGCAAGGCAAAGGCTATCGCGTCATCCCGGTGAACCCGGGAACCGCCGGCAAGGAACAACTCGGCGAGACGGTCTATGCCAGCCTGCGCGACATTCCGGTTCCGGTGGACATGGTCGACGTGTTCCGCGCGTCGGATCAGGTTGCCCCGATCGTCGACGACGCGATCGCGATCGGCGCCAAGGTAGTGTGGATGCAGCTTGGCATCCGCAATGACGAAGCCGCGGCGCGCGCGGAGGCGGCGGGTATCGAAGTGATCATGAACCGCTGCCCGAAGATCGAGTTCGGCCGGCTGGGCGGCGAGCTGTCATGGAGCGGCGTCAATTCCGGCATCATCCGCAATCGTGCCGCCGAACCACCGACCGAACGCAAGTCGAAGCCTCGCGCTCTGCCGTCGGCCAATATCACCTACGGCTTCGAGACGCGCGCGGTACATGCCGGCGCGTCGCCGGACCCCACAACGGGAGCCCGGATCACGCCGATCTTCCAGACCACGGCTTATGTTTTCGACGATGTCGATCACGCGGCGTCGCTCTTCAATCTGCATAACTTCGGCTACATCTATGCGCGCCTGACCAATCCGACGGTCGCGGTGCTGGAGGAGCGTATCGCCAGTTTGGAAGGCGGTCGCGCCGCGGTTGCGGCCGCGTCGGGCCACGCCGCGCAGTTCCTGATCTTCGCCACGATGATGGAACCGGGCGACGAGTTCCTCGCATCACGCAACCTGTACGGCGGCTCGCTGACGCAGTTCGGCCTGTCGTTCAAGAAGCTTGGCTGGACTTGTCATTTCGTCGATCCGATCGATCCGGAGAACTTCCGCCGTGCGCTGACGCCGCGCTGCAAGGCAATCTTCCTGGAGAGCCTGGCCAATCCGGGCGGCATCATCGTAGATCTGGAAGCGGTGGCGAAGGTGGCGCACGACGCCGGCATTCCGCTGATCGTCGACA
This sequence comes from Acetobacteraceae bacterium, assembly GCA_035511435.1. Classification (GTDB taxonomy): domain Bacteria; phylum Pseudomonadota; class Alphaproteobacteria; order Acetobacterales; family Acetobacteraceae; genus JAMXLO01. Next base: position 8,528 of record DATKFJ010000023.1, read on the forward strand.
ATACGCTGGCGACGCCGTACCTGTGCCGGCCGTTCGAGTGGGGCGCCGATCTGATTGTGCACTCGACCACGAAGTTCCTCGACGGCCATGGCAACTCGTTGGGCGGCGTGGTAGTGGAATCCGGGAAATTCGACTGGGCGCAGGGCGGCAGGTTTCCCGCGCTGACGGAACCCGAGCCCGCGTATCACGGCCTGCGTTTCTACGAGAATTTCGGCGACTTCGCCTTCACCACCAAGGCACGCGCGGTGGCGTTGCGCGACTACGGACCGACCATGGCGCCGATGAATGCGTTCCTGACGATCACCGGCATCGAGACGCTGCACGTGCGAATGGAACGCCACGTCGCGAACGCCCAGAAGGTGGCGGAGTTCCTGGAGCAACACCCCCGTGTTGCGTGGGTTTCGTATGCCGGGCTGGAGTCGAGCCCGTACAAGGCCTTGGCGCAAAAGTACATGCCGCGTGGTGCCGGGGCGGTGTTCACCTTCGGCGTGCGCGGTGGCTACGAGGCCGGCATCAAGCTGGTGGAAAACGTAGGACTGTTCTCGCATCTCGCGAATATCGGCGACACGCGCAGCCTGATCCTGCATCCGGCTTCGACCACGCATCGGCAGTTGAGCGACGAACAGCGTCTCACCGCGGGCGCGGGTCCCGACGTCATCCGGCTGTCGATCGGACTGGAGACGGCGGATGACCTGATCGCCGATCTCGACCAGGCACTGGCAGTGACCGGGGAAGCGTGATCCGGCAAGCGCACCATGGCGGCTCCAACTTCCCGGCCGCTCCGCCCGTATGGAACTCGCAATGACAGTGCGGTCCGGCAGTCCTGCTAGCCCACCACCACCGGAATGGCTGCCGGCGCATCCGTCACGCTGATTGGCGTCCAGCCGGCGGCGTCGCCATCCGCCTGCGCCGGTACCGTTTCGTTGCCAATGAAATCGATCCGGCGAGCGCGCACGTGCCGCACCCCAGGTGCGCGCGCCAGCAGATTGAGCGGCAATGCCGCGCCATACATCAGCGCCGCGGCAACCCCCGAACGATCGAACAGCACGACCGAAAACCCCGGTTCCGTCGCACACGCCGCCGGTGCCAGCAGGAACTGCCCGCCATACAGACGCCCCTTGCTGACGATGACGCTGGCTGCCTGCGTCTCCGCGCCGTCCAGGCGCAGACGAACCGGCGGGAACGAGTAGACGGCCAGTTCACGCAATGTTTGGCATACGTAACTGCCCCGTCCGATGGCCCGCTTCAACGCAATGGACAGGTGATGCACGACATGTGCATCGAACCCCACGCCGAGCATCTGCACGAACAGCCGTGATTCATCAGCACTTTGCGCCAGTCCCGGCCATAATGGCCGCGTGCGCCCGAACGCCAGCGCCGCCGCAACGGCGCGCGGCTCGAACGGCAATGCCAGTTCGTGCGCCAGCACATTCGCCGTGCCGAGTGGAATCACCCCAAGGCACGCCGATGATCCCAGCAACCCATTGGCGACTTCGGCGATGGTGCCGTCGCCACCGGCAGCGACCACCATCGACGCGCCGCCGCAAGCCGCCTCGCGCGCCAACGCCTCGGCGTGTCCCGGTCTCTGTGTCTCCGCCAATTCGATGCGAACGCCATTCGCCACCAGCACGTCCAGCACACGCCACAACAGATGAGCGCGGCGCAGGCCAGCAACTGGGTTAAACACGACGATCATCGTTGAATGCCGCGAATCGGACCAATCTTCCACCCTAAGCTGCATTTCTGCCATCAATCCTCTTACAAAAGGATGACAGTTCGGTTTCTAAGTAATTACTTTCACTACGCTCGGCAATATTCAGTGACGTCATGCAATGTTCACTTTATCCACAGCGATTCGGCGGTATCTGCTGCGCCTCACATGAACGCCCCCCTCGCTCCCGACACCAGGCCGCACTACCGCAGCGTGTTCATATCGGACACTCATCTCGGCACCAGGGGCGCGCGTTGCGACTTCCTCGCCGACTTCCTGCGCCGCACCAGTTGCCAGCATCTGTTCCTGGTCGGCGACATCATCGATGGCTGGCGGCTGCGGAAGTCCTGGTACTGGGACGAACATCACGATGAGGTGCTGCGCCAGATCCTGCGTCACGCACGTGGCGGTGCCGAGGTCACCTATATCCCCGGCAACCACGACGAGATGTTCCGTGCCTGGCTGGACCCGATTGCTCTTGGCGGACTGGAGATCGCCGGCATCTGCTTGCGCCAGGAAGCAGTTCACGTCACCGCCGCGGGCAAGCGTCTGCTGGTGATGCATGGCGATGAGTTCGACAGCGTGGTGCGCTACGCGAAGTTCCTGGCGGTACTGGGCGAGTCCGCCTACACCACCGCGCTGCTGCTGAACCGCTGGTTCAATGGGGTGCGGCGACGCCTGGGCTATCCGTACTGGTCGTTGTCGGCCTGGCTCAAACGCCAGGTCAAGGAAGCGTGCAAGGCTGTCGATCGCTACGAATCGGCGCTCGCCAACGAAGCGCGTCGCCGTGGGTTCGACGGCGTCGTGTGCGGCCACATCCACCACGCGGAAATGCGCGAGGTGCAAGGTATATTGTATCTCAACGACGGCGACTGGGTGGAGAGCTGCACCGCCCTGGTGGAACATCACGATGGTCAGCTTGAGCTGATCGATTGGGCGACGGCCAACCGACTGTCGTTCTTCGCGCCGCGCCGAACGCCGCAGCGCGCCACTGCCTGACCATCTCATCCTTGACGAGTTGATCGGCTGCGATGAGATGCTGCCGCCAGCACCCTCGCACCGGATCATGATCGTCACCGACGCGTGGCTGCCACAGGTGAACGGTGTGGTACGCACGCTGACCACGGTTGTCGGGGAGCTGCGCGCCATGGGTCATGTGGTAGAGGTGATTGCACCCGATCGGTTCCGCACCATCCCATGCCCGACCTACAGCGACATTCCATTGTCGCTGCTGCCGCGCCGCACGCTGGTTCGCATGATCGAGGCCTTTCAGCCGGACGCATTGCACATTGCGACCGAAGGACCGCTGGGCATTGCTGCACGAAGCTGGGCGAAGCGCACCCACTTCGGGTTCACCACCGCATTCCACACACGCTTCGCCGAATACATCAAGGCGCGGACTGGATTCCCGCTGCGTCCGGTGTATGCCTGGATGCGCCGGTTTCATGGCGCAGCGCAGGGCACGATGGTGGCGACGCAATCGCTGCGCGACGAGTTGGCCGCGCGCGGATTTCGCAATATCCGATCATGGTCGCGCGGCGTGGATCTCGATCTGTTCACGCCGACGCCGCGCGAACAATGGAATCTGCCGCGGCCGATCTTCATTTGTGTCGGCAGGGTGGCGATCGAGAAGAACATCGGCGCATTTCTCGACCTCGACCTGCCCGGGTCCAAGATCGTGGTGGGCGACGGTCCGATCCTGTCACGCCTGAAGCGCGACTATCCCAACGTCACGTTCACAGGCCCGCGCCACGGCGAAGCATTGGCTCGTGCCTATGCCGGCGCGGACGTGTTCGTGTTTCCCAGTCGTACCGACACGTTCGGGCTGGTGCTGCTCGAGGCGCTGGCCTGCGGGACACCGGTCGCGGCGTTTCCGGTGACCGGTCCTATCGATGTGCTCGCTGATGCGAAGGGCAGGATTGGCGCAGTGGACACCGACCTGCGTGCGGCCGCGATGGCGGCGCTGACCGCTGACCGTGCGGCGTGCCGCGCCCACGCAGAACTGTATTCGTGGCGCGCATGCGCCGAGGTGTTTCTCTCGCACCTGGTGCCACTGGCTGGTGCTTCCTGACCAACGTGTCTACGGCAGTCGAAAGCGCCGCGCATGCTCTGACCTAGGTCAACCGACGTCGATCGGCGTCGATAGATGACGCCACCCTTGCCGTTGTTGGCGGGGGTTGATCCAGATCAACGAAGCCGGCGACAATTTCGTCCAATCAGACGGTGTCGTGCGGAGAGTCCCATGTTCAAATACATCCTCGTCCCGGCCACCGGCGCGGCGACTGATGCAGCCGTCTTTTCCACAGCGCTGGCGGTCGCGCGTTTGTCTGGCGCCCATCTCGAATTCCTGCATGTCCGCGCTGACGTGCAGCAGGTACTGGTCGCCATGGCGTCGGCCGACGTGGGCGGCGGAGCCGGCTATGACCAGATCATCGAAACGCTGGAGCAGGAAGTGGCCAGCCGGCAGCAGAAAGCCGAGTCGGCGTTCCGCGAGTTCTGCGAGCGGGAGCATCTGCCCATCTCCAGTGACCCGACCACCAACCTGCCATCGGTGGAATGGCAAATGGAAACCGGCGACGAACCCACATGGCTGGCAGAGCACGGTTGTGCAGCGGACCTGTTGGTTGTCGGCCGCGCGCGCGAAGGCGAGGCGGTGGCGATGGGCGTTCTCGAGGCTGCGCTGTTGGCGTCCGGCAGACCCGTGCTGATCGCGCCAACGAAGCTGCCGGACAGCATCTCGGGCTGCGTGGCGATTGCCTGGAAAAATCGGCCAGAGGCAGCGCGGGCCGTGGCGGCCGCGCAGCCGCTCATCGCGATGGCCGACCGTGTGATCATTCTGTCAGTCGATGAAGGGGGCGGCATCGATGAGCAATCCTGCGAACGTCTGCGCCACGCGCTCTCGTGGCAGAACGCCAACACGACGATACAGCTGTTGAAGCCGGATAGCAGACCCGCGGTCGAGGTCCTGTTGGCTGCCGCCGATGCCGCGGGGGCGGACGCGCTGGTGATGGGCGGCTACGGTCACAGTCGCGTGCGTGAGGTGATCTTTGGTGGGTTCACTCGTCGGATCCTGACCAGCGCCGAGTTGCCGATCTTCATGGCGCACTGATGCCGCCGGGCTAACAGCAACCCCGCATCCGCCCGGCTTTCCCGGCACCACCCGCCATGCCACCCTGATCCGCCCACAAAGAAGGATCAGCGCATGCCACGCATGACCGGCGGAGAAGCCATCGTTGACGGTCTGTTACGCCACGGCATCGACACCGTGTTCGGCCTGCCCGGTGTGCAGACCTACGGCTTGTTCGATGCATTCTCGCGCGCGTCCAACCGCCTGCGGCTGATCAACGCGCGTCACGAGCAGACCACCGCCTACATGGCTCTCGGTTTCGCCTGCGCCACTGGCCGCCCGTCTGCCTACGCCGTCGTCCCCGGGCCCGGTGTGCTCAATACGACCGCCGCACTGGCCACCGCATGGGGCGTCAATGCACCGGTGCTCTGCCTGACGGGCCAGGTGCCCAGCATGATGATTGGTCGCGGCCGCGGGCAGTTGCACGAACTCCCGGACCAACTGGCTACGCTGCGCAGCCTGCTGAAATGGGCCGAACGGATCGAGCATCCGAGCCAGGCCTGCTATCTGGTCGCGCGCGCCTTCCAGGAAATGCTGTCCGGCAGGCGCGGTCCGGTCGCGCTGGAGATGCCATGGGACCAGTTCACCGCGAGTGCCGACATCGCGCCCCAGGAACCCTTGCCGCGGCATCCGAATCCTCCGCCGGATCCCGAAAAGATCGCCGTGGTCGTGAAGCTGCTGAACGAGGCGAAGGCGCCGATGCTGTGGGTCGGCGGCGGCGCACTGCATGCGCCGGCCGAAATCCTCGCACTGGCCGAACGCATCGGCGCACCCGTCGTTTCGTTCCGCGGTGGTCGCGGTATTGTCGATGACCGCCACCCGCTCGGATTGACCATCGCTTCCGCGTACAAGCTGTGGCCACAGACCGATCTGCTGGTTGCGTTCGGCACGCGGCTTGAAGTGCCGACATTGCGCTGGGGCGCCATGCCCGCTGGCGTGAAGATCGCGCGGATCGACATCGATCCCGCCGAGATGCGCCGCCTGAAGGTCGATGTGCCGATCGTTGCCGACACCGCCGATGCCGCACGTGCGCTGACCGCCGCCATCACACCGCGCAGCGACGGCGCACGCGCCGAGGCGATAGCGCGCGCCAGGGCAGAGGCCGCGCAGGCGATCCAGAAGGTGCAGCCGCAGATGGCATTCCTGGAGGCGATCCGCGACGTGCTGCCGGAGAACGGCATCCTGTGCGACGAGATGACTCAGGCCGGCTACGTCTCCTGGTTCGGCTTTCCGTTCCACGCGCCACGCACGCTCATCACATCCGGTTTTTCCGGCACGCTCGGGGCTGGGTTCCCGACTGCTCTTGGCGTCAAGGTGGCGATGCCGGACCGTCCGGTGGTTGCACTGACCGGCGACGGCGGTTTCCTGTTCGGTGGCGCGGAACTGGCGACGGCGGTGCAGTTCGGCATCAACCTGGTCACCGTACTGTTCAATAATTCGTCCTATGGCAATGTCCTGCGCGACCAGCGCCGGCTGTTCCAGGGGCGCGATTCCGGTTCCATGCTGCGCAATCCGGATTTTCAGATGTACGCGAAGAGTTTCGGCGTTCCGTCCTGGCGTGCGAACGATGCAGACGGGCTGCGCGGCGCATTGAAGGAAGCGCTGGCAGTGAATTCTCCGGCGCTGATCGAAGTCGTCACCGACATCACTCAGGAATACGCGCCGTGGGAGTTCATCGTACCCGGACGCGGCTGATGGATCGAGAGTGCCGCAGCAGGTCATCGCCCCGCTCATTGCTCCGACATGCCAAGCTCGGCCGCCGTCCCGGCTACCGCACACGTTGTCAGTGCAGCATGTCCCGGCAAAGGCCGGGAGCCGACCCCCACGATTGCTTCTTTTGCGGCACAGCAAATACGACGCGATATGGTCTTTTCTGACAGGCCCTCAGTCAGGAGGCGTCGGGGCTAGCTGACCGTAAGTTGCTGTGCTGCAATGTTTCGTGCCGCAAGCTATTGGCGGGAAAAGCGTTTTATCCCTCTGGTTCTCCGATCAGGTGCGCGGGCTACCCGTTGGCCGGGGGCTCCTCGGCGCGCCGCGGAACGCGGGTTTGTCGCTCGCCGTACAGCGTAACCAGCAAGTCATGATCGTCGTTTCCGGCGATCAGTGAAGCCTGGATACCTGTCAGAGCCCAAGTTCCGCTGTCCCGGTCCGCGGATTGTGATGCGCCCCCGGACTTTCCCCGACGTATGGTTCACGTCGCGGGGAGCCGCGGCTCTCTCTCGGCGCTGCGGTTCCCTGAACCACGGTTCGGGAGGAACCACCATGGTCATTCAAAGCCCACCCGCGTGGGGATGGGACCAACTTCGTAACGCCGTCCACGAAATCGGCTCCGCCAAACCTGACGAGTACTGGCACGAAGGAGCGGCGGCAACCGGCGTGCCGGCAGTCGGCCGCATCGGCGTTGCCGATCTCCGGGATGCATTGGCGCGCGGCGTAGATGATTTTGAGGCGAATCGCACCGACGTGGTTTTCCTCTGCATCATCTACCCCATCATCGGGCTCATCCTGGGGCGGTTCGCGTCAGGTTACGGCCTGCTGCCGCTGATCTTCCCGCTGGCGTCAGGTTTCGCGCTGGTTGGACCGTTCGCCGCAGTCGGCCTCAACGAGATGAGCCGTCGGCGCGAGCAAGGCGAAACCGTGAGCTGGGTTGATGCGTTCCGCGTGCTTCGCTCACCCGCGATCGGCGCGATCCTGCTGCTCGGCATTTTGTTGATCGCGCTATTCCTGGTCTGGCTGATGGTCGCTCAGATCATCTACGTCGCAACACTCGGCCCGCAGCCGCCAGCGTCGGTGACCGGCTTCTTCACCGATGTGTTCACGACCGGCGCCGGCTGGGCGATGATTGGCGTCGGGATTGGTGTCGGCTTTCTGTTCGCCGCGTTGGTGCTGGCGATCAGCATAGTATCGTTCCCGCTGCTGCTGGACCGCAATGTCGGGATCGGCACTGCTGTCACCACATCGGTGCGCGTCGTCGCAGCCAATCCGGGAACCATGGCACTATGGGGCCTGGTCGTGGCCTGCGGACTTGTGCTCGGGTCGCTGCCGTTCTTCGTCGGCCTGGTCGTGGTGCTGCCGGTGCTTGGACACGCCACCTGGCATCTGTATCGCAAGGCCGTGCCGCGCTGACGAATGTGCCGGCCGGGCTCAGACAAGCACCGGCCGGTCGCCTTCGACGATGATGCGCCACAACACGCGGCTTTGGCTGCGGTCGTAGTCGCCGTGCGCGCGATGCATGGTCGCGCGGTCGTCGATCACCAGCACGTCGCCCTTGCGCCAGACATGGTGATAGACGACCTCGGGCTGGATCATGCGCTCCAACAGGTCGTTCATGTAGGCCTTGCTGGCTTCAGGGGTCATACCTTCGATATACATTGCCTTGCCGACGTGGAAGTAGACCGCGCGTGACCCGTGCACGGGATGCGTGCGCACCATCGGATGAACGATCGGCTTGCCGAACTTCTCCAGGTCTTCCTGGCGCGTATCGGCGTGGTTGTCATCAAGGCTGTTGACGGTCCTCAGCGTGTTCATCCGCGCGCGTTCCGCTTCCGGTAGCGCGTCGTACGCAGCGCGCATATTGGCCACGCTGGTCCCGCCGCCGGCGGAGGGAATTTCCACGCCATACAGCATCGTGGCGGCCGGTGGATGTTCGCGGTTGGTATGGTCGGTGTGCCAACGTTCGGCGGGGCGCTGGCCGTTGCGATGCCAGACCAGACCAATATCGTCGAACCCCGGCATGTGGTGCTGCGAGTAATGCTGCCGCATCGGCGGCCCGAACACCTGGGAGGCGGCGAGATATTGCTCGGGCGTCAGCGACTGGTCGTGGAACACCAGCGCCAGATGTTCAGCCAGCGCCCGCGACAATGCGTCCCGCGTCGTCGCATCGATCGGCGCGCCAAGATCGATACCGGAGACCTCGGCGCCGAGTGAGGCATGCAGCTTCGTGACGGTCAGTTCGGACATGGACAAATCCTCCACACTATCGCGCCAGTCCCGGACTTCCCGCCGGCACGGCATAGAAGTTCATAGTCAGCGACACGCTGGTATAATAACCCATCAGCACGATCACGTCGGTTATGCCCTCGTGCCCGAGCACGCCGACCGCACGATCATACAGGCCTTGCGGCACCAACCGCTCGCCGGCAAGCGCCATCGCAACCTCATAAACCACCTGCTCGCGCGCATCGTCAAACGACGTCGGCAGACCGGTGATGATCGCTTCCACGGCGGCGGCGGGCAGTCCGACTTCCTTGCCGCGCTTCTCGTGCGCGTTGTTGGGATAGGCCGAATGCCATTTGCTGGTGATCACCACCACGGCGATTTCACGTTCGCGCTCCGACAGCGACGATTGGCCAGGCGTGAAATGCTGGCCGAGTGGCGCGGCGGCATGCAACAGTTTCGGGTTGTGCACCCAGACCTTGTAAGGGCCGGGCAATCGCCCGCGCGGACCATCGACGAGGTATCGAAAACCCTCTTGCTGTTCCGGCGTCATGCGATCGACCGCGATCTCGGCATAGCGTCCGAACGTTGGCGTGTCGGGCATCCTGGTGTCTCCTTTTGGTGGCGAAGCCCTGGCTGGTGGCGAAGCTCTGGCTGCGCGGGCGCATCATACACGGGTTTGCATACCTGCCAGCATCGGGGCAGGATGCCGGCGCGATAGCGCGGGTGCGACATGCCCAGGATGTGGCTTAGACATGTCATGCTGTGGATCGGCGTCTTGCTGGCATCGCCGATGCTGTCGTCACCCGCATTGCCGAAACCCGAAGAGACGCAGCAAGGCAAGTCGCTGGCAGGCCAGCTTTTGGTGGCGTCGCCCGAGATGGGTGATCCGCGTTTCCGTCACGCGGTCATCCTGATGGTGCAGCATGACAAGGATGGCGCTCTCGGGATCATCATCAACCGACCTGTCGAAGAACTTCCCATAGCGAAACTGCTGGACGCACTCGGCCAGGACAGCAAAGGGGTCGAAGGCCAGGTGCGCATTTTTGCCGGCGGCCCAGTAGAACCGCAGATCGGCCTCATCGTGCACAGCGAGGACTATCACCGCACGGGTACCATCGACATCGACGGCAAGGTGGCAATGACGTCGAACCCACAGGTGCTGGCGGACATCGGCCACAATCACGGCCCGAAGCAAAGCCTCGTCGTGTTCGGCTACGCGGGCTGGGGACCCGGCCAACTCGAAAACGAGCTGGCACTCGGTGCCTGGATCACAGTGCCGGAAGACCCGAAACTGGTTTTCGATGTCGATCGCGACAAGCTCTGGGATGCAGCCATGGCCCGCCACACCATCCCACTTTAACGATCCACCGACATCGACGCAGGTTGCTTGCCATGTCCGAACTCCGACAGGTCACGGTCTATACCGACTACAAGAGCCCTTACGCGTATCTGGCCAAAGATCTCGCCTATGCGCTGGAACGTGACCTTCCGGTTCGCGTGAACTGGCAGCCCTACCTGCTGGATCTGGCGAGCCGCTACGGCTCCGCACGGGTTGATGCGGAAGGTCGTGTGCTGGAAGAGGAACGCGACCCGCATCAATGGCGACGCGTGCGCTACAGCTACATGGATTGCCGGCGTCAGGCTCGCAAACGTGGTCTGGTGATCCGCGGTACGCAGAAAATCTGGAATTCGTCACTGGCCTTGGCTGGCATGCTGTATGCCCAGCGCGCAGGCGATGCCGTGTTCCATCGCTACCACGATACCGTGTTCGCGCGGTTCTGGCAGCGTGAACTGGATATCGAGGACGCAGCGGTTATCGCTGCCGTGCTGGCGGAGTCAGGCGCGGATGGCAACCGATTTGCAGCCAACGTCGGAATGGGCTGCGATGCGGTTGCGGAGATCAGCCGCGCGGCTGAGGCGATCGGCGTATTCGGCGTGCCGACCTTCGTAGTGGATGGAGAGCTGTTCTGGGGGAGCGAGCATCTGCCGGATATTCGTGTCATGCTTGCGGCGTGACAGGCCGGAAGGAGGGACGTCACGCGAGCCGCTGGCGGACGATCAGGAACCGCGGTGCGTCAGTCGAACGCACCCTGCGCGACGAGCCTTTAACCTGGATCACGTGCGATGAACTCTTGCAGCTTCATTGACTGATGCGGTTGTTCGTTTACGGCACACTGCTCCACGCCGGCACGCTGGCGTCCCGCGGTGGACATATCAATCTGCCTGCACGGATGTTGCCCGCGGGGCTGCCCGGCTGGCGGCGTGTCGCATTGCGCGGCGAACGCTATCCAACCTTGCGGCGTCAGCGCGCCGGCCCAACCTTGCGGCGTCAGCGCGCCGGCACTGTGCGCGGCGCCGTTGTGACCGTCCCGGCGCGTGCACTGGCCCGACTGGCAGCCTATGAAGGACCGGCCTATCGCCTGACGCGGGTTGTCGTGGTCACGCCAAACGGCAAAACTGCTGTTCATGCCTGGATCGCGCCGGGTGGCACACGCAGCTTGTGGGAGGAATGAGATATGATGCAGCCGCCGCCAGCCAGACCCGGCATGCGCGAGGACGAGGTCGATACGCCCGCGCTGCTGATTGATCTTGATGCATTCGAGGCAAATCTCGATCGCATGGCCGAATTGCTGGCGCCAACCGGCGCCAAACTCCGCGCGCACGCCAAGACGCACAAATGCGCGGTGATCGCCAGGCTGCAGATGGCTCGTGGCGCGGTCGGCCAGTGCGTGCAGAAGGTCGCCGAAGCCGAGGCGCTGGCATGGGGTGGGATTCCCGACATCCTGGTGAGCAACGAGATCGTCGGTGCGTCGAAGTTGGCGCGCCTCACCGCGCTCGCGGGCATCAGCAAGGTCGCGGTGTGCGTTGACGATGCAGCGCAGATTGCAATGATCGAAACGGCGGCCGCGGATGCCGGCGTTCGCCTGCCGGTGCTGGTCGAGATCGATGTCGGTGCTGGCCGATGTGGCGTCGCCCCAGGTCCCGACGCGGTGGAATTGGCGAAGCGTATCGCGGCATCGAAACATCTGATTTTCGGCGGCTTGCAGGCATATCAGGGCAGCGCGCAGCATAAGCGCACCGTGGCTGAACGCCGCACGCTGATCGGCAACGCGATCGATGCGTCGCGTCGGACCGTGGAACAGCTTCGCCAGCAGGGGTTGCATTGCGCCATCGTCGGCGGCGCGGGGACCGGCACGTTCCAGATCGAATCATCGTCCGGCATATACAATGAAATTCAAGCCGGCAGCTACGTGTTCATGGACGCCGACTATGCGCGCAATCTGGATGAGGCCGGCGCGCCGATCGGCACGTTCCGTCATTCCCTGTTCGTGCTGGCGACGGTGATGAGCGTACCGGGCAAGAGCATCGCCGTGGTGGATGCAGGCCATAAGGCGGTGTCGGTGGACAGCGGGATGCCGGTGATCTGGCAGCGCCCGGACATCCGCTACGTCGGCGCGTCGGACGAGCACGGAAAGCTGGAAGTGGCCTCGGAAACCTCGCCGCCAAAACTCGGCGAAAAGCTGCGGCTGGTACCGGGGCATTGCGATCCGACGGTGGACCGCTACGACTGGTATGTCGGCGTGCGCAATGGCCGCGTCGAATGTCTCTGGCCGATCGCCGCGCGTGGCGGCATGCATTGAACGGACGATCTGATCAGCATCTGGCAGGCCGGAACCAACCGGGATTGCCGCATCAGCAGTGAAGGCACACAACCATGGAATTCGGCGCTTCGATCTTCTTCACCGACTACTCGATCTCCCCGGCTGAACTTGCCGTCGCGTTGGAACAGCGCGGCTTCGACTCGCTGTGGGCAGCCGAGCACTCGCACATCCCGGTGCCGCGGCGCACACCGGCGCCCGGCGGTGGCGAACTGGCGAAGCGGTACTATGACGTGATGGACCCGTTCGTCACGCTGACGGCCGCCGCTGCCGCCACCAAGACACTCAAGGTCGCCACGGGAATCTGCCTGGTCATCCAGCGTGATACGATCCAGACGGCGAAGCTGGTCGCCTCGATCGACCAGGTGAGCGGCGGGCGCTTCCTGTTCGGAATCGGCGGCGGCTGGAATGCCGAAGAGATCGAGGCCCACGGCACCGTCTTTACCACCCGCATGAAGAAGATGCGTGAGCAGATGGAGGCAATGAAGCAGATCTGGACCAAGACGACCGCCGAATACAACGGCGAGATCGTCAAGGTTCCGTCGATGCAGACTTGGCCCAAGCCGACGCAAAAGCCGCATCCGCCAATCCTGCTCGGCGGCGCGTTCCCGTGGGCGGCCCGGCGCGCGATCCGCTACGGCGATGGCTGGTTTCCAAACGCGAGCGGCGGCAATCCCGACGAATACATGCCGCGCTTTCGCCAGATGGCAACCGAGGCCGGGCGCGATCCGAATACATTGCCGGTGACCATAGGCGGCTCGCCCGAAGACCTCGGCCAGTTGCAAAAATTCCGCGACCTGGGCGCCGCCCGGGTGAACGTGAGCCTGCCGGCGGAAGGCGCGGATCAGGTACTGCCCGTGCTCGATCGTTGGGCAAAACTGATGCGCCAACTACGCTCCTGATACGCGCCTGTCCGGGAACCACCGCATCGGATGACAGCGTGCCAATCCGCTTACCTGGCAGGCCCGCGGCTGCCATGACGGGCAAGCATCGAGCGTCGCTGTTGCAGGCCGGTACGGCGAGCACGCGAGGTTGAACGATCCTATGCATGCGACATTTGATGCAGAGATGCTCGGGCTTCTGCGCACCACCGAGGAAGTTGGCATACGCACCAGCAGGCATCCCAACCGCGCCACCATCATTTGGATCGTCGTGGTGGACGATGTGGTGTTCGTGCGTTCATTCCGTGGTCCAAAGGGGCAATGGCACGTAGCGGCCACGGCCGATGGACAGGCGACACTGGATATCGGCGATCGGCAGATCGCTGTCCGGGTGACGGCTGTCACCAACCCGGACAGCATTGCGGCCGTCAGTCGCGCCTTCCTCGCCAAATACGCAGCAAGCCCCTACGCGAAGGAAATGGTTCGCGCGGAAATCCTGTCGACCACATTGCGGCTCGATCCCATGTGAGTTCGGCCGGCTGCCTGCTCTGACGTCGGCCCCAACGAGGTTTGCTATCGAAGCTGCTTCACACCTGATGCAGCGCGTTGCCGTCCATTCCTGAAGCTGCGACCGCGAGGTGCTGCAAGATGGTGGGCGCCAGATCGACCACGTGAACCGGATCAGCGCGGCGCGCATCAGCAGTAAATCCCGCGCCTTCGATCAACAGCACGGGTGACTGCTCGAACACACCAAGGCCGCCGTGTTGCCCACAACCCAGTCGATCCGGCTTGCCCCAGCGGGGAGTCGCCGCAAGCGAACGACCCGGAATGCCGAATTCGTTCTCCGATGCGTCCGCCTGCAGCGAGACCGCGTATGCGAGGCCGTTATGCGGCGCCTGACCTATCGAACCAAGATCCGCTGCACCGATGACACGGCCAGCCCAGGCGCGTGACGCGAGGAAGTCGCCGATGCGATCACGCTGCCTTTCGTTGTCCGGATGCAGATAGATCAAGCTCGAAGTGCCATTGGACATGGCTATCACGTCGTCGGACTGGGCAGACGCCTTCAGCCTGGCAGCGATCAGCTCTGCTTCGACATCGACCAGGCCCGAGACTGTTTCATGACCATGGTCGGACCCTACGATCAGCAGGATATCGTCACCCGCTGCGCGCAGGCGTTCCACGGCGTCGATCACCATGCCAGCGTTGCCGTCCGCCGCCCGCAGCACAGCGAGATGTTCGGCAGATCCCAGCGGCATGTTGTGCTGGATGTGGTCTGGCTCTCCGAGCCAGAGCACCGCCAGTGCGGGACGGCGAACGCCAAGCGCGTCGGCGATGAAACGCCCGGTCATCGCGCGATCGCCCGCTGCGTCCAGTGTGACGTTCAATGGATCTGCGGCGACACGCCGCGGACCGAACGAACCTGCGCGATGGTAGACGTGGCCATACCCATCGGGATCATGCGCATAGGCAGCGCCGGGCGAGACGTTATTGTACACGATGACTCCGCCGTGCGGCGCCAGGCGTTCCGCCAATGTGGGCACCGCAAGCGAATAGCCATTGACCACGCGCTTGTGCTGCAGGAAGTCGGGCAAGCCTGCGTCGTACGGCAGCAGCCTGCCGTTTTCCAGCAACGCCATGGAATTACCCTGCAGCGTATGCCGCGCTGGATGGCAGCCGGTGGCAAAGGTCGCGGTCACCACGCGTGTGGCGGACGGAAACGCGGTGCGATAGGCTGGAAATTGTTCGGCGCGCCCAGCGAATTCGACGAGCCGCGGTGTTCGAGCGTGATCGACAAAATCTCGCCGCAACCCATCCAGAATGACAACCACCACTCGTCGCATGCGTCTGCTCCCGGCGTTTCACCCCACCGGCCTGCGCGATGGGGCGTCAGATCCGACAGCATGCAGAACCGATCGCACGAAGTCACTCTTCGCGTCCGAATAGCCATCGCGATCCGAGCCATACCGCTTCGCGAGGCGGTCCTTCAACGTGGCATACGCGTGAAGCAAAGCAGGGTCGGCGCGCAATGCATCGCGAAACAGCAACAACGCACGTGCGTTCGGATCATCGTACTGCACGATCTGCAGATGATGCGTGCGCGCATCAGGGCGCGGCCGCAGAAACCACAGCCGATAGGCGCGATTGGGATCGTCTGGCCAGAATAGCCAACCGTCCTGTTCCAGCAGTGGGATCGCCGCATGGGCCGCCTCGAGTGAGACAACGGGGGCCAGGATATCGACAACAGGCTTGGCGCGCAGACCGACAACCGCTGTCGAGCCTATGTGCTCGATCGGCGCCGCCAGCCATGGCTGAAGCAACACCGACAACGCGGCCTGTTGCTCGATGAAGCGATCGCGCCATGCCGGATCATGGTCGATCAGAATCACCGCTTCGCCGATCATGACACGCTGGCGATCCGCCGCAACATGTCGCAGCATGTACTGTCCGGCTTGGGCTACAGCGCCTCCGGTTCGCTCAGATCGTCCGGCACCGCCAACGCCGTCAGGCGCGGAATATCGTGCAGGATGACCCGCGACCCGTGGGTCTCCACGCCATACGTGCGCAGCGCCGCGAAAGCGCGCGACAGATTCTCCTGCCGGCAGCCCAGCCGGGCCGCCAGCAGACTCTTGTCGAACGGCAGGCGGAAGTCGGCCTGCGTCGCTTCGGCGTCCTTCACCCGCGCCAGCAGATAGCAGCCGAGCCGCTGTGCCGCCGTGCGCAGTTTCAGGTCGCGCACCTGGCGCACCATGGTGCGGAACTCGCGCGATACCGAGCGAAGCAGCGAATTGGCGAGCGACGGATCGCGCTTCACCAGTTCCAGCAACGCGGCGGCATCGACCGCCAGCAGCCGGGATCGGGCGACCGCGCGCGCGGTAATCAGGTAGGGCAATTCGGCAAGGACCGACGCAAGGACGAAATGTCCCACCGGGTGAACCACTTCGACCACCGCTGTCGTGCCATCGGCCGCGGTGCTGGTCAGTGCCACCTGACCCTCCAGCAGGATATGCAGGTATTTCGGCATGGTGCCTTGAAGGGACAGCACATCATCTGTTTCGGCGATTACCAGTTCGCTGATGGCTTCAACTTCATTGCGCAACGATAAATCGAGCCGCTCGAATAGCGGAACGGTTCCGATTAAATCGACTGCGGCGTCCATGATCCCTCCGGTTGTCGGCAGAACTGTCATACCGTATTTTGAACGACCACAAAATCCATGCTGTGATCTTAGCAAATTCAGCGAACAATTGGCATTGTCAATTAATCGGCAACTAATAGTTGATCACGTGTCCTTGTCTCAACCAATAGTTGCAAACGTCACGATCTATATCGCATCGGTATGAATTGCGGCTGTCGCGAGCAGCGCCCGATCCAGCAGCGTGGCAAATTCGGCCTCAGGCTCGTAACCCGGCATCAGCAGTCGCATCGTAGCGTCACGGCCGGTGGCTGGATGAAAGTAGATTTCGCTGGTTCCTTCGGGCAGCTCTGCCAGCAGGCGACGCATCCGGTCCCCTGTCATATGTCCGGTCCAGGCTATGCCGAAACAATGATCCGTCGTAACCATGCCCGCCGCGCGCACCTGTCGCCGCAGCAGCTTCGACCAATGATACAGGGCACGGCCTCCCAGCCCGACCGCCGTGCCGCATTGCGCCAGCACCCCAGGGGGCTCGGCGGGAACGCGCACCGCGCGCAAGCCGAAGTCGCGGCCGATGTCGATCATCAACCGCCCCATCGTTGGGTGCATGTGCATGTGCTTGTGCGCATTGGCATGGTCGAGCGTCAGGCCGGTGGCAGCGAACGCAGCGAACTGCGCGCGTATTTCCGCGGCGAGTTGCCGGCGAACGTGCGGGCGGAAGAAATACCTCACCCCGAGGCGGAATTGATCGGAAGGAAACTGGCCAGCCGCATCGACGAGATCGGGAATTACCGTCACCGGCAGCACGGCGGGGCCCTCGATCACCACCAGGTGCAGCCCGACCCGCAAGGACGGCAGCGCGCGCGCGCGTCGCACTGCATCCGCGGCGGCGGGTCCGGCCACCATCAGGCTCGCGGCATTCAGGATGCCGTCGCGATGCGCGCGCTCGACTGCCTCATTGACCGACTCCGACAGCCCGAAATCGTCGGCGGTGAAGACGACGTGTTTCATGCGTCAGTGGATCGGGCACGGTTCAGTACTAGCAAACGGCCCACAATCTCGTCATCGGACAGGCAAGACGATCGTTCGCTGCGTGCGCTAGTCTGCGGCGTCGCGATGAAGTCTGCCGGGGCCATGGTCGCAGGCTACCCGGCTATGGCCGGTTCCGGAAAGATGATGCGGCGCCTATTCCAGACCCGTCGTCCGGTAGGCCGATTGCAGCGGTTCAGCGAAGCCAATGCTGTCGAGTCCCAGCATGCCGTCGGCCGTAACGATCTCCGGCTGCTCCGGCCATGATCCGTCCGGCTGCCGTCGCAGAACTTCCGCGGCGATCGAGGTCGTACGCAGGACGACGATCTCCGCAACCGTCGGGCTCGTGGTGTAGGCCCGCACATTCGCAAGTGTCTTCGACACATTGGTCGGCGACAGTATCTCGATCAGCACGACAGGTTCGCGGATCAGCCGGGCACCCGCAGGCGGTGCGCAAGCGGCGCCGAGGTCTGGAACCAGATTCTCGACAGCAAGCTTGTCGGTCTCACGCTGCGCGATGCCGCTCCCGCAGGAACTGGAAGAACTCCACGCCCTCACGCAGCCGACGCTTCATCATCTGCGGACTGCGCACCATCTCGCCGACAATGGAAGCAATCTTCGGCGCGCGAAAGTAGAACCGTCGATAGAACGTCTCGACGTTGTCGAAGATTTCCGTGTGCGACAGATGCTCATAAGACAATGGCGCGATCTGCACGCCGTGTTCGTCCACCAGTTCGGCGTGTGCGGCATCCAGCCAGCCGTTCTCCACTGCCTGCTTGTACAGGAACGTCCCCGGATACGGCGCCGCCAACGACACCTGGATGGTGTGCGGATTGATCTCGGTCGCGAAGCGGATCGTCTCCTCGATCGTCTGCTGCGTCTCGCCCGGCAAGCCGAGAATGAACGTGCCGTGAATCTTCACCCCGAGTTCGTGGCAGTCGCGCGTGAAGCGCCTCGCTACGTCGATCCGCATGCCCTTCTTGATGTTATAGAGGATCTGTTGATTGCCGCTCTCGTATCCCACCAGCAGCAGTCGCAGCCCGTTGTCCTTCAGCACCTTCAACGTATCGCGCGGCACGTTCGCCTTGGCGTTGCACGACCACGCCACGCCCAGCTTGCCCAACTCCTTCGCGATCGCTTCAGCGCGCGGCAGATTGTCGGTGAACGTATCATCGTCGAAGAAGAACTCCCGCACCTGCGGAAAATACGACTTCGCCAGCCTGATCTCTTCCGCGACATGCTCCGGCGAGCGCACTCGGTAACGATGACCGCCCACTGTCTGCGGCCACAGACAGAAAGTGCAGCGCGATTTGCAGCCGCGTCCGGTGTACAGCGACACGTAAGGATGCATCAGATAGCCGATGAAATAGTCCTCGATGCGCAGATCGCGCTTGTAGACTTCGGTGACGAACGGAAGCTGATCCATGTCCTCAAGGATCGCGCGATCCGTGTTATGCACGATGCCGCCGGACGCATCGCGATAGGAAATCCCGTCGACCGCCGTCCAATCGCGACCCTCGGCGATCTCCTTCACGGTGAAGTCGAACTCATTGCGCGCGACAAAGTCGATCGGTGCGCCCTGCACCAGGCTTTCCTCGGGCTGCACAGCGACCTTGGCGCCGACGAAGCCGATCTTCAGTGCCGGATTTTCGCGCTTCAACGCTGCCGCCACCTTCACGTCGGACGCGAACGATGGCGTCGAGGTATGGATCACGCACATCTCGAAATCGCGCGCCTGACGGAGCACCGCATCAAGCTCGATGCCCGCGGGCGGGGCGTCGATCAGCTTGCTGCCGGGAACCAGCGCAGCCGGCTGCGCCAGCCATGTGGGATACCAGAAGCTGCGGATCTCCCGCCGCGCCTGATAGCGCGAGCCGGCGCCGCCATCGAACCCGTCAAACGACGGGGGTTGCAGGAACAACGTCTTCATCATCGCGCGTGGTATCCCTCGGCTTGCATGGCGTGGCCCCGCCAATCAACGTCCCGGCCGGCGTAGCTCGCGATCATCACGGCCACCGACATAAGCTCGCGCAGCGGCAGAAGCCAGAGCGGGGCGGGATTTGCGACGCCGAGAGACCGCTCGATGCCCCGCGCGACAACAGCACGGATCAGCCACGCGACCACGAACCATGCCACCGCCCAGAGTGCGCCCCAGGTCAGCAGGATCGCCAAGCCCGCCCAGACCAGCGGATATTGTAACACCGAGGCGGCAAATTGCCCCGGCACCAAGGCCCGGATCGTGCGCGCCCAACGCAGTTCGTGGCGCCACAATGCCACGAAACTCGTCTCCGGCACGGTGGTTGCGGGCACGGTACCGGCCAGCACCACCGCCAGTCCAAGCCCCTGGACCAGGCGCCCCAGCACGTTGTCATCCGCCAAATGATCCGCCAGGGCGGCAAAGCCGCCGATCCGCTCCAGCGTCTCCCGCCGCAGCGCCATGGTCGCCCCCAGGCAGTCCTGGCGCCCCAAGGCGCGCGACAGGAGCGCCCCTGGCAGGAAGTACTGGTTGATCTGCACCGCACCGAGGCTGTTGGGGAGCGCCGGCGACCCATCCCCGGAACGCCCTCCCACAAGGGGAAGGGGAGTGGCATGGACAGCACTCCCCCATCCCCTGCGGGATGCGGCTGGGGGGAGCGATAATCCAACATAAAGCGTCGTCGCCAGTCCAGTCCCCGGCTGCCCCAGTGCCACGACCAGCCGCCGCAGGTAGTCCGGCGCCACATGCAAATCGGAATCGGCAATCACCAGCACATCGTGCGTCGCCGCCGGCAGCATATTGATCAGGTTGGCCACTTTGGGATTCCGCCCATGCCCGGTCGGATCCACCACAACGGCGATGTCGCAATCAGGAAACCGAGCCTGCAGCCGCCGAACCACCGGCAGCGCCGTGTCGGCCGGGTCCTGTACGCCAAATACCACCTGCCACGTCGGAAAATCCTGGCGGCAGATGCTGGCCAATGCGTCCTCCAGCAATGGTTCGTCCCCATGCAGCGGCTTCAGCACGCTGACACCCGGCGTCACCCCAGTCCCGATCAACAACGGCCGATTGACAAACCGCCGCACTGCAGACCAGCCCGCAACGGCCTGCACCACGCCGACCCCTGACAGCCCCGTCGCCAGCGCCGCCAGTGCAATCAACCAGCGCTCGCCGTCTGCGGCAGCTGCGCCTCCAGCCCGAACGCCGCCAACGCCGTGGCGACGATGTCCTTCGCCGTCAGCTTTGCCTCCGCGAGTTGCTTCCCTTGCGAGTCGTGGTCGATGAACCAATCGGGCAGCACCATCGGCCTGACCTTCAGCCCGCCATCCAGCAATCCCTTCCAGGCCAGGTGATGCAGGACGGCCGAACCGAACCCACCGATGGAACCCTCCTCGATGGTGATCAGCACCTCGTGGTGCTTCGCCAATTGCTCCACCAGCGCCGCATCCAGCGGCTTGGCAAAACGCGCATCGGCCACCGTGGTCGCCAGTCCGCGCGCCGCCAGTTCGTCCGCAGCTCGCAACGCATCGCCCAGGCGCGGCCCCAGCGATAGAATCGCGACGCTGCTGCCCTCGCGAACCACGCGTCCCTGGCCCAATGCCCACACTTCACCACGGCTCGGCAATTCCACCCCGCGCCCGTCACCGCGCGGATACCGCAGCGCGCTCGGCCGGTCGCCAATCGTGACCGCCGTCGCGACAGCATGCACCAACTCGGCCTCGTCCGACGGCGCCATTAGTACGAACCCCGGCAGGCACCCCAGATACGCCAGATCGAAACTGCCGGAATGCGTCGCCCCGTCGTTCCCCACCGGGCCCGCCCGATCAAGCGCGAACCGTACCGGCAGGCTCTGGATCGCGACGTCATGCACCACCTGGTCGTAGGCTCGCTGCAGGAACGTCGAGTAGATCGCGCAGAACGGCTTCATCCCTTCCGTCGCCATACCCGCGGCAAACGTCACCGCGTGTTGTTCGGCGATCCCGACATCGAAGCATCGCTCGGGGAACCGCTTGCCGAAGCGGTCCAGGCCGGTGCCCGACGGCATCGCCGCGGTAATCGCAACAACGGTTGGGTCGCGCTCCGCCTCGGCGATCAGAGCTTCGGCGAATACCTTGGTGTAGGCCGGCGGTCCCGGCGGCGCCTTCGCCTGCTCGCCGGTGACCACGTTGAACTTCGAGACGCTGTGCAGCTTGTCAGCCGAAGCCTCTGCCTGCGCGTAGCCCTTGCCCTTCTTGGTGATCACATGCACCAGGATAGGCCCGGCCTCCTCCGCCTCGCGCACATTGCGCAGCACCGGCAGCAGATGGTCGAGGTTGTGCCCGTCGATCGGGCCGACGTAGTAAAACCCCAGCTCCTCGAACAGCGTGCCGCCGGTCAGCATGCCGCGAGCATACTCCTCGGCCCGCCGCGCCGTCCGCTCGATGCCCTTGGGGAAACGCTTCGCCATCCGCACGGCCAGATCCCGCAGCGACAGGAAGCTGCGCGACGATATCAGCCGCGACAGATATGCCGACATCGCCCCCACCGGCGGAGCGATGGACATATCGTTGTCGTTGAGAATCACGATAAGCCGCGTGTGCCGCGCGCCGGCGTTGTTCATCGCTTCATACGCCATACCGGCACTCATCGCGCCGTCGCCGATCACCGCGACCACGTTGCGTTCGTCGCGTTCGCTACGACCCTCGTGCGACGCCTGCTGGTTCTTGAGATCGCGTGCCACCGCCATTCCCAGACCCGCCGAGATAGACGTGGACGAATGCGCCGCGCCGAATGGGTCGTACTCGCTCTCCGCGCGCCGCGTGAAGCCTGACAGGCCGCCGCCCTGGCGCAGTGTGCGGATACGATCGCGCCGTCCGGTCAGGATCTTATGCGGATACGCCTGATGGCCAACATCCCAGATCAGTCGATCACTCGGCGTGTCGAAGATCGCATGGATGGCGACCGTCAACTCCACCACGCCGAGTGATGCGCCCAGGTGACCGCCGGTCACCGAAACAGCGTCGATCGTCTCCGCGCGCAGTTCGTCCGCCAACTGCCGCAATTGCTCCGCGGAGAAATTGCGCAGGTCCGCAGGATAGCGAACGCGATCCAACAACGGCGTGTTCACAGGGCTCATTGCTTCTTCTCGCTCCCTTATTCAGCTTCGCCGCGTCACGACATAGGGCGCCAGGGACCGCAACAGCATCGCGCGGTCACCGAACCCTTCCAGATGGTCGGCGGCCTGTTGGGCGAGCATCTCGGCTTGCGACCGAGCCCGCTCGATCCCCAATACCGCGACCATCGTTGCCTTGCCGGCAGCCGCATCCTTGCCCGCGGTCTTGCCGGTCTCCTCCGTACTGCCTTCCGCGTCCAGTAGATCATCCGCGATCTGGAAGGCGGCCCCCAGGTCGCGGCCATAGGCGGCCACAAGGTGCCGCTGAGCAAACGGCGCCCGGCCAAGGATCGCCCCCGCCTCGGCGCTGAACTGGATCAGCCGGCCGGTCTTCAGCGCCTGCAACCGGGTGACCGCCGGTCCGTCCAGGTCGCGGCCTTCCGCCAGCATGTCGATCATCTGGCCGCCCGCCATCCCACGCGCGCCGGCCGCCGCCCCCAAGGCCGCCACCAGTTCGCAGCGGGCCTGCGGGTCCGAATGCGTGTCCGGTTCGGCGAGCACCTCGAAGGCCCGCGCCTGCAGTGCATCGCCGGCCAGGATTGCCGTCGCCTCATCGAACGCCTTGTGCGTCGAAGGCCTGCCGCGCCGCAGATCGTCATCATCCATCGCCGGCAGGTCGTCGTGCACCAAGGAATAGGCGTGCAGCATCTCGATCGAAGCTGCCACGCGTGCCGCACATGTCTCGGAAACCGCGAACAAGGCCGCGCTTTCCATCACCAGAAACGCCCGCAGCCGCTTGCCGCCGCCCAAGGTGGCATATCGCATGGCATCTGCCAGGCGTGCTTCGGCTCCTTCCGGCTGTGGCAGTAACGCCTCCAAGGCGGCCTCCACCAGAGTGGCGGTGCGTGACAGCGCGGCAGGCAGGTCAACCTCAGCCATCGTAACCAGGCCCTGTCTTCCCGATACCACCCCTGACCCCCATTGACCCGGTGCCACAAGTCAAATGGTAATCATTCCACGCCGATTCATTTGCCCAAATCACAATCCGTTTCCCAAAATCGCATCTGTTGCCAAAATCACACGCTCATGTGGCCAGCCAGCCCACCTTCGTAGTGCATTACCGCACCCCCCGGTTTTGTGCCATATGCCGGCCCGCGCGGCCGGTTGCATTGCCGCCTCTGGTACGGCATGCCATATCCGACGCAACCGGCAGGACTTTCAGCGCAGCTGGCGGCCAACCAGCTGCGTCGTTTGGAGATCGAGAAGCCCAATGATCCGCGTGCTCCTGGCCCAGCCTCGCGGCTTCTGCGCCGGCGTTGAGCGGGCGATCGAAATCGTCGAGCGGGCGCTCAAGAAATTCGGCCCACCGATCTACGTTCGTCACGAGATCGTGCACAACCGCCACGTGGTCGAGGATCTGCGCACGCGTGGCGCGGTGTTCGTTGACGAACTGGATGAAATCCCGGCCGGCGCCATGACCATCTTCTCTGCCCATGGCGTCGCCAAGCGCGTCGAGCAATTGGCGGCCGATCGGGGACTGCCGGTGATCGACGCCACCTGTCCGCTGGTCGCCAAGGTACACAACGAGGGCCGCCGCTATGCCTCCCAGGGGCGGGAAATCGTCCTGGTCGGCCATGCCGGCCACGCCGAGGTCGAAGGCACCATCGGCCAGGTGCCCGCCAAGGTGCATCTGGTGCAGACCGTGGCCGATGTCGGCGCCTTGCAGGTCACCGACCCGGAGAAGCTGGCCTATATCACGCAAACCACGCTTTCGGTCGATGATACTCGTGGCATCATCGCGGCGCTGAAGACGCGCTTTCCTGCCATCGTCGGCCCGGACGTGCGGGATATCTGCTATGCAACGCAGAACCGCCAGCAGGCGGTGCGCGACCTTGCCGGCGAGGTCGACATGATACTGGTGGTCGGCTCACGCAACAGCTCCAACTCCAACCGCCTGCGCGAGATAGGCGAGGAACTGGGCAAGCCGTCCTACCTGATCGACGACGCGGACGCGCTACGCCCGGAGTGGTTTGCCGGCGTGACGTCCGTCGGCGTTACCGCCGGTGCCTCTGCCCCGGAAATGCTGGTGCGTGGTGTGCTGGACGGGTTGCGCCGGTTCGGTGACATCGACATATCCACCCTTGCAGGTGTGGCGGAGGATGTGCGTTTCCGCTTCCCCAAGGAACTGAGCGACACGTAGAGGAACAAGCGAATGTCCGTGCCGCTGAACCAGGCACTCCGCGTCGGTGCCTATGTCGTGAAGCAGCACCTGCTGGGGCGCAGGCGCTATCCGCTGGTGCTGATGCTGGAGCCGTTGTTTCGCTGCAACCTGGCCTGCGCCGGGTGTGGCAAGATCGACTATCCGCCCGAGATCCTGAACCAGCGCCTGTCGGTCGCGGAATGCATGGAAGCGGTGGAAGAATGCGGCGCGCCCGTCGTGGTGATCGCCGGGGGTGAACCGCTGCTGCATCGCGAGATCGAGCAGATCGTCCAGGGCGCCATCGCGCGCAAGAAGTTCGTCATCGTCTGCACCAACGCGCTGCTGCTGGAAAAGAAGATGCATCTGTTCCAGCCGAGCAAGTGGTTCACCTGGTCGGTGCATCTGGATGGCGCGCGAGAGGAGCATGACATCTCGGTCTGCCAGGATGGCGTCTACGACCGCGCGGTTGCTGCAATCGGCGCCGCGAAGCAGGCAGGCTTTCGCACCATCATCAATGCCACGCTGTTCGATAATGCCAGGCCCGAGCGCGTGGCAGGCTTTTTCGACGACGTGATGGCGATGGGGGTGGACGGCATTTCCGTGTCGCCCGGCTATGCTTACGAACGCGCTCCCGACCAGCAGCATTTCCTCAATCGCCGGAAGACCAAGGAACTGTTTCGCGGTATCTTCGCCCGACAGGGCAAGACGAAATGGGCGTTCAACCAATCGTCGATGTTTCTGGATTTCCTTGCCGGCAACCAGACGTTCCATTGTACGCCGTGGGGCAACCCCACGCGCACCTATTTCGGCTGGCAACGCCCTTGCTACCTGCTAGGCGAGGGTTATGCCAAGACGTTCAAGGAACTGATGGAAACGACCGAGTGGGACCGCTACGGCACGGGCAATTACGAGAAATGTGCCGATTGCATGGTGCATTCCGGCTATGAGGCGACCGCGGTCACCGAGACCATCCGCCGTCCCTGGAAGGCTGCCGCGCAGGTGCTGCGTGGCATTCGCACCGAAGGCCCCATGGCGCCCGATGTCCCGCTGGATAACCAACGTCCTGCCGAGTACGTGTTCAGCCGGCACGTCGAGCACGCACTGACGCAGATCAAGGCGCGCAAGCGGAACGAGGTTGCCGACGCCGCTGATTGAAGCGCCACGCCGTCATCGCGAAGTCCTGTCACTGTTGTCATAGCGAGAGGCGAAGCGACACGGCAATCTCGTGCCAGTACCGCCGCACCGGTACAACACCGCCCCGCGACGGCGCGTCTTGCAACGTCCATGTCGCACGACAATGCGCTACCCCAGCGCCTTCACGACCTCCGCCACGACACAGTCCCACTCCCTATGACGCTTCTGTCGAAACAGGCGCGCGGTGGGATACCACGGGGTGTCATCGCGATTCAGCAGCCACCGGCAATCCGCGCTGAACGGCAGCATGATCCAGGTTGGCCGCGCCAGCGCGCCCGCGAGGTGTGCCACCGCCGTATCAATCGTCACCACCAGGTCCATCTGCGCTACCAGCGCCGCCGTGTCGGCGAAATTCTTCAGTTCCTGGCTGTGATCGATCAACAATGGATTGGCCGTCAGCCAATCCCGATCGGCCGGCGGAATCTCCAGTTGCAAGGCATGAAACTCGATGTCCGCGCGCCGCAGCAACGGTGCGAGGGTGGCGAGCGGCATCGAGCGGTAGGGCGGATGCAAGCGACCCGACCAGGCAATCCCGATGCGCGGCCGCGAGCGCGTACCCAATAGCGCCTGCCAGAGCAGCAGATAGTCCGGTGGCGGTCGCAAATAGGGAACATCGGCCGGAATGGTGGCAACCCGCGTGCCGAACGCGAGCGGCAGGCTCATCATCGGACACAGCAGATCGAAATCCGGCGGTGCGTCGTCTGACGCGATGGTCGTGTCGATCCCCGGCATATTTGCCAGCAGCTTCCAAAGCGCCGGCTGCACCCGCAGCGTCACCTGCGCACCGCGTTCGGCTACCAGCGGCGCATAGCGGACGTACTGCAATGTGTCGCCAAAGCCCTGTTCGGCTTGCAGCAGGATCGTCTTGCCTTCGATCCCGGCTTCGCCGCGCCAGAACGGCAGGTGATCGGGCAATTTTAGCGACGGATACATGCCCGGGATGCTGAAACGCGCCTCCAACCGCTCCCAACCTTCTGGCCAGGCGCCAATGGCCAATAACGCGATTGCCTCGTTGTGTTTCAATTCGGGCGAGACGGGCGACGTCGCACCGGCCTCGCGGTAATGCTCCAAGGCATCGGCATGACGATTGACACCGACAAGCGCATTGCCGAATGCCATCCTCGCTGCGCGATACGTGGGGCTGACGGTAACCGCGCGCTCCAGCAGGACAAACGCTTCCTCGGGCCGATCGCTCGCTGTCAGCGCCAGGCCAAGTCCGAGCAATGCCGTCGCATCGTCGGGACGTCGCCGCAGCGCGAGTCGAAAGTACTCACACGCCTCATCGAATCGTTTGTTCTTATGCAGCGCATTGGCGAGACCAGTCAGCGAGTCTACGTCATGCGGGTTTATCGCGACCGCCCGTCGGTGACTTTCAACCGCCTGATCGGCACTATCGAGCAGGCACAGAACCTGCCCGAGATTGTTGTGCGCCTGCACAAGATCAGGCGACAGTGCGATGGCGCTTCGATAACTGTCCACAGCCTCCTGCAACTGACCGGCGGAACGCAGCGCATTCCCGAGATTGTTGTGCATTCCGGCGAATTCTGGCTGCTTGATCAGCCCGTCCCGATAGACTGCGATCGCTGGCTCGATCTGGCCATCGGCATAAAGTGCGTTGCCGTAATTGTACAGCGTCCGCGCGTCGTCCGGCTGGATTGCCAGTGCCCGGCGATAATAATCGATGGCCACATCATGGTGCTGCTGCGCCGCTTCGGCTGTCGCGAGTTCGTTGAGCGCGGTGATCACGCCGGCGGTATCCGGCGAACCGATCCCCATGGCGGCTGTCAGGATATAGGCGGCATCCGCGAAAGCACCTTGCCGGCTGCGCACCTGGCCGAGCAGGCAAAGCACCTGAAAGTTGCGCGGTGTCTGATGGAGGATCGTGCTGCAGCAGGCCGCCGCTTCGGCCAGCCGACCTTCGTGGAAATGCTGCAGGGCAGTCTCGTACATGACCAGCCTCATAACCCCAGGGCAATCGCTTGAACCAAAACCGGGGTATTCCTCCGGAAGCGTAAGTACGATTCGTGGATGGCCTCATCTCCGGAGGCCGCCATGTTGGATTCGCTTCATCCGTCGATCCTTCGTCATTTCGCCCGCATCGATGACCCACGTCAGAACGCCAAGGTGCTGTATCCATTGGCGGAAATTCTGCTGCTGGCGCTGGCCGCCACGGTCGCCGGAGCGGATGATTTCGTGGAAACCACGCTTTGGGGCGAGAAGAACCTGCCGTTCCTTCGCCGCTTCCTGGCGTACGCGAGCGGCATCCCGAGCCATGACACTCTCTGTGACGTGTTCGCCGCGATCGATCCGGAGCTGTTCAAGACCTGCTTCCTGGCCTGGGTTGACGAACTGCGTGACCCTTCGCTCCCTGAATTGATCGCAATCGACGGCAAGACCTCGCGACGCACGTACGACCGTGGCAAAGGCCGCAAACCCTTGCACCTGGTGTCCGCCTGGGCGGCCGGCCAGCGACTGGTGCTGGGGCAACAGGCGACCGAGGAAAAGTCCAACGAAATCACTGCCATTCCGTTGTTGTTGAAGAAGCTCGACCTGACCGGAGCGATCGTCACCATCGATGCGATGGGCACTCAGACGAAGATCGCCCGAACCATTCTCGACAGCGGCGGACATTACGTGCTGGCACTGAAAGACAACTGGCCCGCCACCCACGCCGAGGTGGCGATGCTGTTCAGCAAACCGCCGGCCGGCTTGGCATTCGAGAGCCATGAGACTGTGGACGGCGGTAATGGACGCATCGCCGTTCGCCGACACACGGTTTGCACCGATGTGGGCTGGATGAGCGGGGACCGACGTTACCCTGGCGAGCCGAGATTCCCCGGCCTGGCGATGCTCGGCCGGGTCGAAACCGAAGTGGAGCGGGACGGAAAGATCGAGCGCGAGACACGGCTTTACCTGTGCTCAACAGTGCTGAGCGCGGAGATGTTCGCCCGTGTGGTGCGCGGCCACTGGGGCATCGAAAACCGTTTGCACTGGATGCTGGACATGGTGTTCCGGGAGGATCTGACGCGATTGCGCAGCGGCAACGCACCCGAGAACATGGCCATTGTCAGACACGTCGCGCTCAACCTGTTGTCTCGGGCAAAGCCCATTACGAGCTTCAAGAACAGGCGCAAGAAGGCTGGATGGGATGTCGACTACCTCGAAACCGTCCTGCGCCACACCGCCTGACGTTCAAGCGATTCGCCTGC
>DATKFJ010000024.1:0-6303 GCA_035511435.1 Acetobacteraceae bacterium
CAGCACGCGGAACGGCGCCTTACTGCCCTTTATCCCTCGCAGCAGCACCAGCTTCGCCGCAGTCCCAAACTTCGGCCAGAGCGGCAGCATGGCGACTGGTTGGCAGTGCGCGGCGGCAAATGCCACGGTGGCCCGCGGCAACAGGCCGGCCGGCAGGATAAAGGTCAGCGTACCGCCGGGACGTACCCGACGCCCAAGCGTGGCGGCCCAAATGGCCAGCAAATCCTCGGTCCCGCGCTTGGCGGCCTGACGCGACAAGTCGGGGGATGGAGTTCCCTGGCCACTGTGATACGGCGGGTTGGCGAAAGCGTGATCGAACATGCCCAAATCCGGCGGCGACGCCATGTCGCCCGTTTGGAAGCGCAGCCCGGGCCAGTGGTTGGCGGCGGCGTTCTGTTCCGCCAGGGCGACGAGAGCCGCGTCCCGCTCTATGCCAACGCCCTGCAACCCGGGTAGCCGCGCGGCGAGGCAGAGCAGCGCGGCGCCAGCCCCGGCGCCTCCCTCCAGCACGCGCTCACCTGGTCGGACCGGCACGGAAGCCGCCAGCAGCACAGGCTCGATGCCGCTGCGGAAGCCAAGCCTGGGTTGGATATAGCGCACCCGTCCGCCAAGCAGATGACCGCTGGTGGGGGTGTCATGGTCCGTACGGTGTGCCGGCGATTCAGTCACAGAACCTGCGAGCGGGTTGGGCCAGCCGCCAGCCTACCCCTTGACGCCGCCCATGGTCAGGCCGGCCACCATGAAGCGGCGGAGCGCGAAATAGATCGCGACCGGCGGCAGCGAATAGATGATTGCGATCGCCATCATGTAGTTCCAGGGCGCTTCATCACTGTCGAAGAACTGGTCGATGGCAACGGCTACGGTCATGTTGCGGGTCGATGACAGCAGCAGGTACTGGTACAGGTATTCGTTCCATGCCAGCAGCAGCGCGTAGACGCCGACCGCGACCAGCGCGGGTGCCATCAGCGGCACGTAGATGCGCAGATACACCTGTAGCGGCGATGCTCCGTCGATCTTCGCCGATTCATCCAGCTCCATCGGGATCAGCTTGCCGTACTGATGCAGGATGAGAATGGCGTATGGCGTGGCGAACGTCACTTCCGCCGCGATCACCGCCCAGAGGCTGTCGGACATCCCGTACTTGTGCATGATGTGGACGAACGGGATGACCAGAAACGCTGTCGGCAGCACGTAGGTCAGCAGCGCGACATCGCTGATGATCCAGCCCCGGCGCAGGCGCAATCGGCCCAGCGAGAAGCTCGTAAGCGAGCCGATCAGCACGGTCAGCGCCATCGTCGCCAATCCAAGGTAGATGCTGTTGGCGAACTGGTGCCAGAAATGGTCCATCAGCCAGTAATCTTCGGTCCAGACCGAACGGAAGCTGTCCAGATTGGGATCTGGCGGCCAGATGCTGCCGGTGAATTCGTCTGCGTCGGCATCTAGCGCCATCAACAGCATGTTGTAGACCGGCAGCAGCGTCCAGATCAGCAGCCCGACGCCCAGGATCACCGCGCCCGCCTTGGCCCATCGCCGCCGCCGGCGGTAGTGCGGCCGGTGCGTTGCGTGGCCGGGCGTCAGTGCGATGCTCATAGCTGCACCCCCTGCGTCTGGACGCGCCGCATCAACAGGATCACCAGCGGGATCAGAACCGGCAGCGCCGACATCATCGCCGCCACGCCAAGGTTCGGGTAGCCGAAATCGTATGCTTCATGGAAGCCGTAGGTGGCGAGCACATCCGTGAGCTTTGCCGGTGCTCCGCTGGAGACGAAATACACGGTCGGGAAATCGCCGAGTGTCCAAACGGTGGAGAGCAGTGTGGAGATGAGATAGACATTCGCCAGCAAGGGGAACGTGACGTGGATCAGGCGCTTGAATCCGGTGGCGCCGTCGATGTCGGCAGCTTCGTAGATGTCCTGCGGGATCGCCATGCGGGCGGCTAGGAAGATCAGCGTCCAGAACGGCATCCATTTCCAGATGTAGGAGACGATGTTCGCGCCCATGGCGATCGGTTGCGATACCAGGAACAACGGGCCGTCTTCGCCGGTAACCACGCGCCACAGGCTGTCCAGCAGGCCCCATTGGGTGACCAGCATGAAATGGATCGAGGTGAAGACCACCAGCCCGGGCAACGCCCAAGGCAGCAGGTAGATCGCCAGCAGCGATCGGACCCACCAGCTTCGGCTCATGAAGTAGCCGGACAGCAGGAAGGCCAGGAACATCTGCACGTTCACGCCGATGGCGACGAACAGCAGCGTGTTGACGGCGGTGGTCAAGTACAGCGGATCGGTGAACAGCAGGCCATACAGCGCTGGGTCGCTGCCCATCCAAAGGCCATAGATGACGGGATAGATGACGAAGGCGGCGAATACCGCAACGTACGGAACGACGAACGCGATCGCCCAAGCGGTGTCCGAGCCTTGCAGTCGGCCGCGCCAGGGCGGGCGCCGCAACTGGCTGACCGCCATGGGCCGGCGACCGAGTCCGAGAACCTGCTGTGTGCTGCTCACCGTTGCCTCCTCAGCTTTTCCCGATCGGAAGTCGCGCGAAGATGGCTTTGACCAGTTGGAACATCGATGGGCGTCTTCAGGCCATCATAGCCGGGTGTCGCCGGCTTCAACAGGTGTTCGCGTCGGCGATGATGCGGCGCCTCACCATCAAAAGCGTCACCATCAAAAGCGGGACCATCAAAAAGAGATGCGCACGCCACCGAAGCCGCCAATCGGCGCAGCAGGGCTAAGGCTTCGCGGATTGGTCGCCCCGGGGGCTTGCGCAAGGAACACCGAGCTGGTCGGCGAGAATGTGCCGAACGTATCGTACCGTGTGTTGGTGATATTCTCTGCCCAGGCGAACAACTGGACGTTGTCCGTCAATTGGTACGATGTGCTGACGTTCACCGTGAAATAGCCCGGTAGCGGTGGCGTGAGATTGGTCTCGTCGCCGAATAGGAAGGCGGTGCTCGTTCCGATGGCGGTGGCACCGACGGTCCACTTGTCCGTTACCTTGTAGTAGACGCCGAGTTTGACCTGGTTCACGGGTATGCCAGGTAAGCGGTTGCCACGCTGAATGGTGATGTTGCCGTTGGCGTCGGCTGCTGGATTGCTGCCGGCCGACTCGGTGAACCCGCTCTGGAATGTCGCGTCGGTATAAGTGTAGGCGATGTAGGCGAGCCAGCGGTCGGTCTTCAACTGCAGCCCGACGTCA
Organism: Acetobacteraceae bacterium; assembly: GCA_035511435.1. Taxonomy (GTDB): domain Bacteria; phylum Pseudomonadota; class Alphaproteobacteria; order Acetobacterales; family Acetobacteraceae; genus JAMXLO01. The sequence goes on from DATKFJ010000024.1 coordinate 3,202, forward strand.
ACGCCCTGGCGGCGGGTCTCGCCGATATTGGCGAAAAATGCGCGCCCTGTTGTGACACTGTTGATGAAGGCGATGTCGTTGTTGAGATCGGTGTGGAACAGCCCGAGATTGTAGTTGAGCTTGGCACCGTCGAATGGCGTGAAGGTGCCGCGCACGCCGGCTTCAGCGGTGTAGGAAATCACTTGTTGAAGATTCGGGTCGCCGACGAAAAAGTTGGCCAGGCTGCATGAGTTTGTGGGCCCCGCGCAGGAAAGCTCGGCTGGTGTGGGAGCGCGGTTCGCCACGGCGTAGCCGGCATAGGCGGTCATCCATGGCGCGACCTGATAGGTAACGCCGGCTGCCGGATTGAAGTGGTTGTAGCTGTGATTGCCCGTCAGATCGCCGCCGTTCTGATCATTGAGGTCGACCAGCGCCGCGTTGAATCGGCCGGACACGGTCACGGCAAGGCGTGACGTGAGGTTCAACGTGTCGGCGAAGTAGAGACCGTATGTGGCGTTGGAGATCGCGACACGAACCGGCGAGTTGGTGCCGGGCTCGTCGATCACCACACCAGGCCCGATGAACACGCGGGTGTCCGGCGTCAGGCCACCGATGAACGAGGTGGCGCTGAATAGGGTTTGTGCGCCATCGAAGCTGACACCGGCAATGAAGTGGTTCTTCAAGCTGAACAGGTCGTTGGTGTTGGTGACCTGTGCCGATGCACCGTAGGCGTTGGTGTTGGTGGTCTGCTTGTCTAGCTCCGAATATGGACCGCCGTTCAAGAAATCCGGAATGAAAGCGCCGCCCAGCGTGGTGCTGGGCCCCGAGTCGGAACACAGCAGCCCGGAACCGTCGTTGCACGGTGTGTCATTCGGTGCGTTGCCGTTGGTAACCCGCTGAAGGAAATAGCGATAGTAAACCAGCGCTTGGATCGAGGTGCTGTCGGTCACGTCCACGGTGCCATTAAGGCTGACCGCGGCGTATTGGTTGCTGACCTGATTTGGCGCAGTGAACTGGGCGCTGGGATCGGCCGCCAGCAACTGGACCGGAGACGTGCCGGGGCCGTTGAGCACCGAGTGCGCCGCGGTGATGTTGACGTGCAACTCGGCGAGATCACTTCGCCAGCCGACATCGCCGTAGACGTTCTGCAGATCGGTCGATTGCAAATCGCGCCAACCGTTCTGGTGCAGCACTGTGCCGGCGACATAGGTCGATACATTGCCGGCCTGCTTGCCGTACTGGAACTCGCCCTGAATCTGACCGAATGAGCCACCGGAGATGTCGGCCTCGAGGCCCTGCCAGGTGAAACCGTTCTTGAGCTGCACGTTCACCGCGCCGCCGAGGGCGTTGAGCCCGAACACCGGGTTGGAGCCCTCAAGATTTACCTTGTCGATGGTGATGGCGGGAATCAGATCCCAGTCCACCGTGTCTCCGAACGGCTGGTTGAAGCGAACACCGTTCACGTACACTGCAAGTCCTTGTGGTGTTCCTTGCAGCCCCGAAGCGGCGAAACCGTGATAGAAGAATGTCGGCTGAAAGGGATTGCCCGACGCGGAATCCAGGCTGACGCCGCCAACTTGCTGGTTCAAGGAACCCAACAGATCGGGCGTTCCCTCGCGCTTGAGATCGTTGCTGTCCAGCACTTGGGTTTCCGCCGGGACCGTGTTGCGGTCGATGCCCGAGCCGATCAGCGGAGACGCGCCGATGACCTCGACCGGCGGCAGTTCGGTGACAGGCGGTGGGGTCGCTTGCGTGGTGGGCGCTTGAGCGGAGGTGGAGGGCGCTGGCTTGGTGGGCGGCGGCGCGGTTTGCGCGGCTGCCGCACCAGCCAACAGGATCGCTACGGCCATAACGCCCAGGCTGGCTCGCACGGCACGCCCCTTGCGTCATCCTCGTCTTGAATCGAATAAGGCAGCACCCCGTACCGGATGGCTATGGCGTAACTTCCCGAATTTCGCGAGAATGTTTCCTAAACTCGATGCCTCGTGGGTAAGCAATGCGGAGCATCAGTACGAGGAAATGGATCATGCCGCTGCGGATGCGGCTTATTGCATTGATCGGTGTCGTGCTGCTGGTCAGTCTGGCCAGCGGCAGCGTGCTCGTGGGTTGGCACGCGGCCAACTCGGTGCAGACGGAGTTGCGTGCCGCACTGGATGTCGGCACCAAGACCATCCGCAACGGGATCGATGAAGTCGACCGATCGGATGATCGCGCGAGCGAGTTGCGGCATCTTGTCGCCACGTTCAACGGCAACCGCCACGTGCGCGCGACGCTGCTGGATGGACAAGGTCAGCCGATCGCCGCATCCGCGCTGCTGGTTCCGAAGCAATCGGTTCCCGCCTGGTTCCGCCGACTGATCGGTGGTGATCTCGGCGCGGTTCACGTTCCCCTGGCGCAGGCGGACGATGCCGGCAGTGCAATTGTCCTGCGGGCAGATCCGACCAACGAGACCGGGGAGGTCTGGGCGGAATCGCGTGACGCGGTGCTGGTGCTCGCGGGGTTCGCGCTGCTGAGCGCCGGGCTGATCTGCGCCGTCGTGGGACGCGCTCTGCGGCCGCTCGACACCCTGTCGACCGCTTTCCAGCGGATCGGCGCGGGCGATTATCACGGCACGTTGCCGGAGCATGGTCCGCTGGAGCTGAGCCGGCTCGCGAACGGCTTCAATGTCATGACCCAACGACTTGCCGCTGTGGCGGCGCAGAACCATCGACTGAACGAGCGTCTGCTGACGTTGCAGGCGGAAGAACGCGCCGATCTCGCTCGGGACCTGCATGATGAGATCGGACCGCTGCTGTTTGCCGTCGATATGACCGCGGCGACGATCGAACGTCTCGCGGCGAGTGATCGCGGCGACGAAATACCGACGCACGTAAGATCGATTCATGAAACCGTTGGCCGAATGCAGCGCCACGTGCGGGAAATCCTGGGTCGCCTGCGGCCGCTGCGGGGCATCGGGCTGGAAGCGGCGATTGGTCGGCTGGCGGGATTCTGGCGAGGCCGCCGTCCGGACATCGACTTCGTGGTCGACATATCGGTTGAGCAAGACAGGATCGGCGATGATCTGAAGGAGACGATCTATCGCGTGATCCAGGAAGGCATGAGCAATGCCATCCGCCACGGCAA
>DATKFJ010000025.1:0-3018 GCA_035511435.1 Acetobacteraceae bacterium
GCCCCGAGCCCCTCCCGCCCCCCTCCCGCCCCCTGGCGCAAAAGGCGGGGGCGGTTTTGCTGTCGCCGATTTGTCGCGTGTTTTGCAACGACGGCGAGCGCGTCAGTAACGATACAGGTCGTGTTTGAACGGGCCGGCTGAGGGAACACCGATATACTCGGCCTGCTGCGGCGTCAGTTTTGTCAGCGTTGCGCCGACCTTCGCCAGATGCAGCGCGGCCACCTTCTCGTCGAGCGACTTCGGCAAGGTATACACCTGCCGTTCGTATTTGCCGGCGGGCGCGCCGAACAGCTCGATCTGCGCCAGCACCTGATTGGTGAAGCTGGCGCTCATGACGAAGCTGGGGTGGCCGGTGGCGTTGCCGAGGTTCACCAGGCGGCCTTCGCTGAGCACGATCAGGCGCTTGCCGTCGGGAAACACCACCTCATCGACCTGCGGCTTGACGTTTTCCCACTTGTAGTTGCGCAGCGACTCGATCTGGATTTCGGAATCGAAGTGCCCGATGTTGCAGACCACGGCTCGGTGTTTCATCGCGCGCATGTGGTCCAGCGTGATCACGTCGACATTGCCGGTGGCGGTGACGAAGATGTCGCCGATCGGCGCGGCGTCGTTCATCGTGACGACCTGGTAGCCTTCCATCGCCGCCTGCAAGGCGCAGATCGGATCGATCTCGGTGACCATCACGCGGCATCCCGCGTTGCGCAGGCTGGCCGCGGAGCCTTTGCCGACATCGCCGAAGCCGTTCACCACCGCGACCTTGCCGGCCATCATGATATCGGTGCCGCGGCGGATGCCGTCCACCAGCGATTCACGGCAGCCGTAAAGGTTGTCGAACTTCGACTTGGTCACGCTGTCGTTCACGTTGATCGCGGGGGTCAGCAGCTTGCCGTCGCGCGCCATGTCGCGCAGCCGGTGCACGCCGGTGGTGGTTTCCTCCGACACGCCGCGCACGTCCTGCAGCATGTCGGGATACTTCTGGTGCATCAGCAGCGTCAGGTCGCCGCCGTCGTCCAGGATCATGTTGGGGGTCCAACCGCCTGGGCCGCGCACCGTCTGTTCGATGCACCACCAGAACTCTTCCTCGTTCAGGCCCTTCCAGGCGAATACCGGCACACCGGCAGCGGCAACAGCCGCGGCGGCATGGTCCTGGGTGGAGAAGATGTTGCACGACGACCACCGCACGGTGGCGCCCAACGCCTGCAGCGTTTCGATCAGCACCGCGGTCTGGATGGTCATGTGCAGGCAGCCGGCGATGCGGGCGCCTTTCAGCGGCTTGGACTTGCCGTATTCCTCCCGCGTCGCCATCAAGCCGGGCATCTCGTCCTCGGCCATGGCGATTTCCTTGCGGCCCCACTCGGCCAGCGAGATGTCCTTGACCTTGTAGTCCTGCTTGGTGGTTGTTCCGGACATGTTCCGCGCGCTCCTGGCTGGGTGGGCGTCGCTATATAAAGATATCTGCATGTTTGCAATGCCTTCTTGACGCCTGCTTGGAGCCTGCTTGGAGCCTGCTTGCCGTAACGGACGCGGGCCGCTTAGATCAGCCTTAACAAACGCCCCGACAGAGGGGCGATTAACCGGAGGAAACGCCGACATGACCTACCGCAATGCAGTGCTCGCCCTGTGCCTGACGCCTGCGTGGCTGATTGCCGCCGGAGCCGCCGCCAAGGCCGGTCCCAACGACATCCTGGTCGGGCTCGATGAAAAAATGACTTATGGCGACGCCGGATCGGTGACCGGGCCAGGCGGCAAGGACGCCGTGCTGGTGATGGATGTGACCAACCCGGCGCATCCTAAAATCCGCGCCAGCCTGCCGCTGAGCAACTCGCTGCTGGGTCCGCCGACCAATCTGCAGATCACGCCGAACGGGAAGCTGGGCCTGGTGGCAAGCTCGGTGGTCAGTGCACAGGATGGGACTGGCTGGAAAGCCGTGTCGGACGACAAGCTGTACGTCATCGATCTGACCGCCAATCCGCCGAAGCTGATCGACACCGTCACGGTGGGCAAGATGCCGTCGGGGCTGATGATCTCGCACAAGGGCGATCTGGCGCTGATCGGCAACCGCGCGGGCAAGAGCGTGTCGGTGCTGGCGATCGACGGCATGTCGGTGAAGGTGGTCGGCGAGGTGCCGATGGACAACGAGGTCGCCGCCGTTGCCATCACGCCGGACGGCAAGCGCGCGTTCGCCGCCATGAACCTTGTGAACAAGGTCGGCGTGCTGGCGATCGACGGCCAGAAGGTGACGTACGACAAGACGCTGGATATTCCATCGGCGTTCAATCCGTACAACATCGACGTGACACCGGATGGGAAATACGTGGTGTCGTCACACACCGGCGCGCATGGGATCAACGCTGATGCCGAGGTGACGATCGATACCGCGGGTGCGCATCCGCATGTGGTGGATATCACGGCGCCGGGTACGGGGGCGGAGGGTTTCGCGATCTCGCCCAACGGGAAATGGGCGGTGACGCCGTTGATCGAAGGCTCCGGCACGAAGCCCGGCGCGTGGGACCACGTGAAGGGCGGCCATGCGGCGCTGATGTCTGTCGGTCCCGGTGGCAAGCTGACGGTGGTCAGCAAGGCGCCGATCGGGGCGTTGCCCGAGGGTGTCGCGTTCAGTCCGAACAGCGAATACGTCTATATCGGCAATTACATCGACAAGAACATGCAGATCTTCCGCATCACGGGTGGGAAGCTGGTTGCGGCGGGGACGATGGCGTTACCGGGACAGCCGGCGTCGATGCGCGGGGTGGCGAAGTAGGCTGGACGTTCGTCCACCGGCATGGCCGGGCCTGCCTATCCATCTACGACTTTATGTTGGCAACTACAACAAAGCCGTTGGTGGCCGGGCCAAGCCCGGCCATGACAATAACGCGACGCCTTACGTATTCATCGCGTCGAAGAAGTCGTTGTTGGTCTTGCTGTATTTCAGCTTGTCCAACAGGAACTCCATCGCATCGACAGTGCCCATCGGGTTCAGGATGCGGCGCAGCACCCACATCTTCGACAGCGTGCTCT
>DATKFJ010000026.1:0-8572 GCA_035511435.1 Acetobacteraceae bacterium
GCCCCGAGCCACCTGATCGGAGCAAATCAATCGACGGCCCGCGCATCACGGATGCATTTGCGGACGCCCGGCGTCGGCGTAGCTGACCGACTGAAATTCAACTGCCAGAGCACAGACAACTATTTGACTTCCACGATCGCGGTGTCGTGCGAGGTGGCTTTAGAATCGGTTACATCCCAATCGAATTGATCAACACCCAGGAAGCCAGGCGACGGAAGATACCAGACGGCGGTCCCCTGATAGGTCCTCCCGGTGCAGTCCGGCGATCCTGCGCGGACATTGGCCACCGTGCTATTCCCGGGGCGAACCGTCACGGCGCCATGGGCTGGCTTGGTGCGCAGCACGACCTGGGGTACGGCGTCAGGCGAGCAGTCGTCGTGCCAGCGCGCGTATGTGAACACGCGAAGCTCCGTGCCTGCCTCGGCTGAGCGCCGGAACGTCTGCTCCCGCGGCATCACGTGCGGAGGCCCGGATTGCCCGAAGGCGGGACCGACGACGAAGGCGGGACCAACGACGAGACCGAACACCAAACCCGCGACGAACGCTCGCATACCGCCTCCCTTCAGCAGCATCGATGGCATCAGATCAGCGCACAGTGCGCGTGTCCTCGAGGCGCCCAGCTCGATTGAGATCGGCCGTCGGGGCGAATTCGTAGATCGGCACCACGGTCATCCCTGTAAATCCCGATGGCGGACAGACTGCGCCGAACGGTTCCGGAGTCAAGACGAATGTCACGAGAAACCGCCATCGGTTGAGCGCATCGGATAGCAGACGACAGATGGACGCCCACCGCACCAGCAGCAAACCACTGCCCAGCATGGCCGACTCTCTAACGACTGACAGAAATCATGATGCGCGCGTTCGACTCGCGTGGCGCCATAACTATGGCATTCTACGCAGGGCATCTGAAACAGCACATGAAGCCGAGGCCGATAATGCCGGTCGGGAGCCACGGACCCGGTGGACGTCCGAGAGGGGGAAGTTGACGTGTACATCGCGACCCATCATCGCACGCTGATTGCCGTTGATGAGCACACCGGTCTGTTGCGGCAGGTCAAGCAGTTGCCGCCGACCGGTAGCAGATTGGCGCTTATCGACATATCCGACAGAGAAATCGAACATCTGAAAGCAGATGGCGTAACAGCAAACCATCCCGCCGCATTCATCGACGCCGGGCCTTTGGCCGGATGCGAGTATGTGGCATCGACCGACCAAACAACATTCTCGTTACGCAAAGCTGGGTTCTTTGCCTGTGCGCAGCAGATATCCGACGATGTTGTGTTTCATGCAACGATCGCAAACGCCTGGGAAATGTTCCGCCTTGTCTCACACCACGAAGCCGCAGTACTGATCCATCCAATCCAGGATGCCGATGCGTTGGCGGAAAACGCGCGGGCACTGATTGCTCGCGGCAAACCCGTCTGCCTGCATTTCGGTTGTGGGCCGCGGCGGATCGATGGATTTCTGAACATCGACAAGTATCCGTATCTCACGCACGCCGCCGATTACTTCAATTTCGATTTTGTCGAACGCGCGTGGCCAATTCCGGATTCCTGTGTGGATTACATCTACAGCGAAGATTTCATCGAGCACATTCCTCAGAAGAGCCAGTTGGCATTTCTGGCCGAGTCATTTCGGGTATTGAAGGTGGGCGCTTTCAACAGGGTAAACACGCCCTGCCTGCGCGCTTCCATGCAGCAATCGGATTTCGCCAGGGGATTCTCGGGAGTCTATTTCGAGGAGTACGACAAGTGGAGCCACATCGCCTTGTTCACGCCGGCATCGCTGCAGGAAATGGCATCCATCACCGGCTACAGGCATGTGTTCCTGACCGCAAAAAGCCGCGGCACATCTCCCCACGCGGTCGCCGATACCCGCCCCGGCGGCGACCGCAACGAATTGGTGGGAAACATCTTCGCCGACCTTCTGAAATGACTGCACGGTCCAATGCACATCGCTCCATTCCGAAATCCGTGGACGCCTGGGCGGACACAAGATTGCCGGGTCGCTACGCCGCCAGTTCCCGCATGATCGTGTAGAGGTCGCTCTTCCCCTCGAATCCTATGCCGGGCAATTCGGGCAACGTCACCACGCTGTTTTCCACCCGCGTGCCATCCGGGAAGCCGCCATAGGGCTGGAACACGTCCGGATAGCTTTCGTTGCCGCCGAGACCCAGGCCCGCGGCGATCGCCAGCGACATCTGATGCCCGCCATGCGGGATGCAGCGCCGCCACGACCATCCGGCGTCTTTCAGCATCGCCAGGGTCCGCTGGTATTCGCACAGCCCATAGGACAACGCGCAGTCGAACTGCAGCCAGTCGCGATCGGGCCGCATGCCGCCGTGCCGGATCAGGTTGCGCGCGTCCTGATGGCTGAACAGATTCTCACCTGTTGCCATCGGCCCCGGATAGAACTCCGCCAGCGCGGCCTGCAACCGGTAGTCCAGCGGATCGCCCGCTTCCTCGTACCAGAACAGCGGATACGCTCGCAGCATCTTCGCATAATCGATGGCGGTCGCCAGGTCGAAGCGTCCGTTCGCATCCACCGCCAGTTGCGCGTCCTTGCCGATCTCCCGCAGCACCATCTCGATCCGCCGCCGGTCCTCATCCAGCGTCTCGCCACCGATCTTCATCTTCACCACGCTGTAGCCACGGTCGAGATAGCTGCGCATTTCGGCGCACAATGCCGCGTCGTCTTTCCCCGGATAGTAATAGCCACCGGCGGCGTAGACGAACACTCGCGGATCGGCGGTGATGCCGTGCCGTTCCGCCAGCAGACGGAACAGCGGCTTGCCGGCGATCTTCGCCACCGCATCCCATACCGCCATGTCGATGGTGCCAACCGCCACCGAGCGGTCGCCATGCCCACCGGGTTTTTCGTTCGTCATCAAGCAGGTCCAGATGCGATCCGGATCGAGGTTGTCCCCGGCCGCATCGAGCAGCGAACGCGGATCGGCTTCCATCACGCGCGGCGCGAACCGCTCGCGGATCAATCCGCCCTGGCCGTAGCGACCGTTGGAATTGAACCCGTAGCCCACGACCCGGCGCCCGTCGCGCTCTGCGTTCGTCACCACGGCGACCAGGCTCGAGGTCATCTTGGAAAAGTCGATATACGCGTTGCGGATCGGCGAGCTGATCGGCTGAGTGATCTCACGGATATCGGTGATGCGCAGCGGCATGGCATGGGCCCTTTCGACAGCTCTCATTTGCGAGCAGCGCGGCGACGCGGCAAGCTGCCACCGGACGCGCGTTACACCGAAAGCTTGCCGCGTTGCCGCACTGCTCGCAAATGACAAGGGGTACCATGCCAAACCCGACCCGCGTTCTGCTCTGGACCGACGCCGCCGCGCCTTATGTCCAGGCGATCACCGCCGCCGGCCTCGCGGATCGCGTGGCGGTAGAGGCTCTGGCGCGCACCGACAAACCAACGCAGGCACAGCGCGCGGACACCGAGGCGATGCTCGCCTTGGGCGCGCCGCCTGGCCTGCTGTCGCAGATGCCGCAACTTCGCTGGGTACAGGCGCTGACCGCCGGTGTCGAAGGTTGGCTGGCACTGCCGGACCTGCCGCCGAAACTCACGCTGACCTCCGCACGCGGCACGCACCGCGAGTCGATGCCGGAGAACATACTCGGCGCCCTGTTCCATCTCACCAAGCCGTACGCCGCGATCGTGGATGACCAGAAGCAGGTAAAATGGACGCGCCGCATGGCGACACCGCTGAACGGCACGACGCTGGGCATCCTGGGTTTGGGTGCCATCGGCCAGGAGGTGGCGCGACTGGCGAACGCGCTGGGGATGCGGGTGATCGGCACGCGGCGGGGCGGCGCACAGTTGCCCGGGCTGGCGGAGGTGCTGCCGCCCGAGCGCACCGCGGATGTGCTGGCGCAATCCGACTTCGTCCTGCTGCTGCTGCCGGCGACGCCGGAGACCGAGAACTTCATCAATGCCGAGCGGCTTGGCCGGATGAAGCCGACCGCATGGCTGCTGAATTTCGGCCGTGGCCACCTGATCGCCGATGCCGACCTGATCGCGGCGGTGAAGGCAAAGCGCATCGCCGGCGCGGTGCTGGACGTGTTTCGTCAGGAGCCGCTGCCAGCCGAGCATCCGTTCTGGACGACGGAACGAATCCTGGTGCTGCCGCATATCGGCGGTCCCCACCCGACGCGCGACACGATCGTCGCTCGGCTTTTCGCGGAGAATCTAGGACGATATCTCGACGGCCGTGACCTCAAGGAGGTGGTGAACCGGTCGGCGGGGTACTGAAGCGACGTTATGGTAAGTCGGCGGTGACGGTGCCGTGGCCCTGCCTCGGGCGCGACGAGGCGCCGGATTACAGACCGGAAAATGCGTTATGGGCCGTAACTCGCCGCCTCCCGGCGATCGCGCGGCAGGACGCGTGCGCCCATGAGCATGGCGCCGGCAAAGCCGACACCCAATAGCGCGAGGCTGCCAGGCTCGGGAACCGCCACGACGGCGGGGACAACGGTGAAAGCCAGGGGGTCAGACGACAGATTGTTGTAAGTCGCGTCATTCGTTGTGAAATTTATGTCTGATGCGCTGATGTGAAATGCGCCCGTTGTCGTCGGCGTAAAGGTGACGGTGAGGAGGATCGGGTGCGTCGTGAGGTCAGCAGTGGGGGTTGAAGCAAAAATGGCGCTGGAGTTGATGAAGTTCGAAGGGAAGATGTTAACGCTGCCGCCGCCGGCACTCAGGACGCGCTCTCCCGCGACGCTCCCCTCCCCGATCACGTCGAACACGGTGGGTTGGTTGACGATCACATGGTTGACATCCACTCCAGGGCCGGGCGCAACGACGAGTATCAGGTCCGCCCTCGCTGGGGCCGTCGCGATGGCCAGAGCGCTGAGAATGGTAGCGGCGGCAAGGATCGATTTCATACGAGTGGTCCCCTGGATTGCTGCGTTACCTTTGATTGCAAGTAACGATGGCGCAAGCAACCGTAGGTTGAGTGGGGGATGAAATATTTACGGAGGGTCAACAGAGGGCGGGCGCGAAACTATGTCGGCGCAAGATAGAAATGTCCTCTCACTTCCTCCTGCCAGCTAAGGCCCGGACGCTCTCCGGCTTGGCGGCGACGGCGAGACGGTTGAAGTCGATGGCGGGTATTTCGGCGGCTATGTGAAGCCGGCCAACCATCGCGAGAACCGCCGCGGCCGTCGCCTTGCAAAGAACCAGAATGGCAAGCGCCGGGTCGCCCGACCCGTCGGTCACCAGGGCAAAATCGCAACGGCCGGTGGGTCACAGCCGACGGCGGTGTGGCGCGACCAGCGCCGAAACCCCAAGCAGCAACCAGCCCAGCATCAGCAGCATCCCACCGGCAGGCGCCAGCATCCCCATTCGGACGCCAAACAGCCCCAGCGCATAAACCGCGCCGCAGAACAGCACCAATCCGACCACGAACGCCGCCCCTGCCCAATCGACCAACCGGCCGCCGCGCGGCGCCCACAGGCCACACGCCAGCAGCGCCAACGCGTGCCATCCGTGCATCTGCAGCGCGTTCCGTACCATTTGCAGCGCCGCCGGATCCAGCCGATCCAACCCATGCGCCGCCAGGGCAGCCATCGCGACCGCCGTCAGCCCGGCCAGTGCGCCGCATCCGATCCAAACCCGTTGCATATCGCGATCCCTGTTCCACCACGCGCCGCCCGCCTATACCATTGCACACCATGCCGCGTGGCGACCTGTATCCCGAGATCGGCCCATTCGAGACCGGCTATCTGCCGCTGTCCGCGAACCACGTCATGTATTGGGAGCAGGTGGGCAACCCGCGCGGCCGGCCGGTGCTGTTCCTGCACGGCGGGCCGGGCGCCGGCGCCGGCGCCGTGCATCGCCGCTTCTTCGATCCCGATTTCTGGCGCGTCATCATTTTCGACCAGCGCGGCGCGGGGCGGTCGCGGCCTCTCGGCAGCCTGGAGGACAACACCACCCAGGCCCTGGTGTCCGACATCGAGACCTTGCGGCGCCATCTCGGCCTGGACCGCTGGCTGCTGTTCGGCGGTTCCTGGGGCTCGACTTTGGCGCTTGCCTACGCGCAGGCGCATCCGCATCGCGTCATGGGCTGCGTGCTGCGCGGTGTCTTCCTGGGTCGGCCGCCGGAGGTTGACTGGTTCCTGCACGGCCTCGCCGCGATCTTCCCGGACGCCCACGCCGCCTTCGCCAGCTTCCTGCCGGAGAACGAACGCCACGACATCCTCGGCGGCTACCTCAACCGCCTGACCGACCCCGATCCGTCCGTCCACTTGCCGGCAGCGCGCGCCTGGTCGGTCTACGAAGGTTCGTGCAGCACGCTGCTGCCCAGCCCGGAAACCGTCACCTCGTTCGCGCAGGACCGCACCGCGCTGGGGCTGGCGCGCATCGAGGCATACTACTTCGCGCACCACCTGTTCCTGCCGCCCGGCGGGCTGCTGGGCAACATGGACGTCATCGGCCGCATCCCGGCGGAGATCGTGCAAGGCCGCTACGACATGATCTGTCCCGCGCGCACCGCGTTCGAACTGGCCGCTGCGTGGCCGGCGGCGCGGCTGTCGATCGTGCCGGATGCCGGACATTCGGCGCTGGAACCCGGCGTCCGCCGCGCCTTGGTCGCCGCGGTGGAGCGCTTCCGGCAAGGGCGATAAAGCGGAGACAAAGCCATGAAGGTCGCTGTGATCGGGTTGGGCACCATGGGTATGGGCGCGGCGCTCAACCTGGTGCGCAAGGGGCACCACGTTATCGGCTGCGATGTGCGCGAGGCCGCCCGCACGGAGCTGGCGGCGGCTGATGGGGCCGCGATCGCCAGCGCGGCGGACCTGCCGGCCGATACCGAGGCCGTCGTGGTGTTCGTGGTGAACGCCGCGCAGACCGAAGACGTGTTGTTCGGCGCGCAAGGCTGCCTGGCGCAGCTGGCGAAGGGCACGGTGATCCTGTGCTGCGCCACGATCGCTCCCGAAGCCGCACGCTCGCTGGATGCGAAGATCGGCGCGGCGGGTTTCCTGATGCTGGATGCACCGGTATCCGGCGGGAAGGCCGGCGCGCATGGCGGCACGATGACGGTGATGGCGTCCGGTTCCGACGCGGCTTTCGCAAAGGCGCAGCCGGTGCTGGATGCGGTCTCCACCAAGGTGTGGCGGCTGGGCGATCGCGCAGGCATCGGCAGCACCGTGAAGATGGTCAACCAGTTGCTCGCCGGCGTGCACATCGCGACCGCTGCCGAAGCATTGGCGCTTGGTATTCGCGCCGGTGCCGATCCGCGCACGCTGTACGAGGTGATTTCATCGTCCGCCGGCAGTTCCTGGATGTGGCAGAATCGCGTGCCGCATATCCTGGACGGCGACGACACGCCGCTCTCCGCCGTCAACATCTTCGTCAAGGACCTGGGCATCGTGTTGGACCAGGCACGCGCACTGACCTTCCCGCTGCCGATGGCCGCTGCGGCGCACCAACTGTTCCTCGCCGCCGCCGCACATGGCGACGGCGCGAAGGACGATGCATTTGTCATTCGCGTGTGGCAGGCGCTGGCGGGGATCAAGCTGCCATGAAGCCTGTGCAGCGTCTCGATTATCAGGCCAGCATCGATCGGCCTCGCCTCGCATTGCCGGACGGCAAGCGCGTCGCGGTGTACATCGTGGTCAACGTGGAGAACTGGGACATCGGGCGCGCCATGCCGCGGCAGGTGCTCACCGCGCCGCAAGGTGCAGCGGTGATGCCCGATCTGCCGAACTGGGCGTGGCACGAATACGGCATGCGCGTCGGGTTCTGGCGTGTGAAGGCCGCGCTCGATGCACACCGCATTGCGCCGTCCATGACGATCAACGGCACCGTCCCCGCGGCGTATCCGCGCGTGACGCAGGCGGCGCGCGATGCGGGCTGGGAGTTCATGGGGCACGGGTTCCAGCAGATCGCGACGCATCTGGTGGAAGACCAGCGCGCGATGATCCGCAGCGCGATGGATGCGCTGCGTAAGGCCGCCGGTCACGATGTTGTCGGCTGGTTGGCGCCCGGACTGACGGAGACACTGGAAACTCCGGACCTGCTGGCAGAAGCCGGCATTCGTTATTGCGCCGACTGGGTGGTGGACGATCTGCCCTGCACGATCCGCACCGGGCACGGTCCGCTGCTCACCATGCCGTACAGCGTAGAGCTGAACGATATTCCAATGATGATGATCCAGCATCATCGTGCCGAGGAACTGTTTTCCCGGACGGTGGCGCAGTTCGACCGGCTGTATGCCGAAGCGGAGACGCAGGGCGCGAAGGTGATGGGCCTCGCGGTGCATCCCTACATCAGCGGTGTGCCGCATCGCATCGGCTGGTTCGAGCAGGCACTCGGCTACATGGCGGCGAAGCCCGGAACGCTGTTCTGGCAGGGGCGGCAGATCATGGACTGGTATTTACAGGCTGCGGCTTCGGCGTCGGCTGCGCAGGCACCGGCATGAACTGGGGCACGATGAGCCGCGCAGAACGTGACGCGGCGTACAACAACCCGGCCGCGGTGCCGGCGAGTGGGACGCTGCTTGCGGAGTGGCGCGCGGCGTCGCAGGCGTTCCGCACCGCGCATCCCGAACATCTGGATCAGC
>DATKFJ010000027.1:0-2456 GCA_035511435.1 Acetobacteraceae bacterium
CGAAATTTCGTAGCAGCTCCTTCAGCGGTGCCGAAGCACCGAAAGTCCGCATGCCGATGACCTTGCCGGCCGGGCCGACATAGCGATCCCAACCCAGGACCGACCCCTGCTCCACCGCAATGCGCGCCGTGACCTTCGGCGGCAGCACACTGTCACGATACGATTGCGGCTGATGCTCAAAGATATCCCAGGACGGCATGGAGACCACGCGGGAACGGATCCCCTGGCTGGTCAGCACTTCATGCGCACCGACCACCAGAGCGACCTCGCTGCCGCTGCCGATCAGTATGATCTCAGGTGTTCCGCCCGCCGCGTCCGCCATCACATAGGCACCACGGGCCACCCCGGCAGCGGACGCGTACTTGGTGCGATCGAATGTGGGCAGCGGCTGCCGCGACACCACAACCACTGCCGGCTGATGGCGCAGCTGCATGACGACGCGATACGCCTCGACGACCTCATTGGCATCGGCGGGCCGCAGCAGCATCAGGCCGGGAACAGCACGCAGAGAGATCAATTGCTCCACCGGCTGATGCGTCGGTCCATCCTCGCCGTCGCCCATCGCGTCGTGGCTGAACACCATTAACGTCGGCAGTTCCATCAACGCAGAAAGCCGCATCGCAGGGCGTGCGTAATCGCTGAAGATAAAGTACGTTGCACCGAACGGCCGCAGCTTCGACAGCGACATCCCGTTGACGATCGCCGCCATCGCGTGCTCGCGGATGCCGAAATGAAAATTCCGACCCGTTGGGGTTCCGGGTTCGAAATCACCCGCGCCGTCAAATTTGAGTGTCGTGCGGTTCGACGGCCCGACGTCCGCCGAACCGCCCATGAACCACGGAATGTTCTGCGCCAGCACGTTCAGCACCTGACCGGACGCGTCGCGTCCGGCAATGCCTTTCGGATCGGCGGGGAAACTCGGCAGGTTGCGATCCCATTCCGCCGGCAGCTCGCGGAGCTGCATCTGGTCGATCTCGGTGGCGAGTTCGGGGAACCGCTGCCGATAGGAGGCAAACAGCGTCTCCCAACTCTTGCGCGCATCGGCACCGCGCTTCCCGATGCCCGCATTGAAATGCTCATACACGCCGTCCGGGACAAGAAACTTGGCGTCCTCCGGCCAGCCGTAGGCACGCTTCGTCAATTTGACTTCTTCCTCACCCAGTGGGTCGCCGTGGATCTCGGCGGTATCGACCTTGTGCGGTGAGCCATAGCCGATGTGACTGTCCAGGATGATAAGGGTTGGCCGGCCCTTGGTCGCACGGAATATCACCAGGGCATCCTCGATCCGCTGCAGGTCATTGGCATCGCCGACCCGCAGCACATTCCAGTGATAGCCCATAAAGCGCGCCGCCACGTCCTCGGTGAACGTGATGCGCGTGTTGCCTTCGATGGTGATGTGGTTGTTGTCGTAAACCCAGCACAGGTCGTCGAGGCCGAGATGCCCCGCCAACGATGCCGCTTCCGATCCGACGCCCTCCATCATGCAGCCGTCGCCGCAGACCGTGTAGATGTTGTAGTCGAATATTTCGAACCCTGGCCGGTTATAGCGTGCGCCCAGAAATTTGCGCGCGATGGCCATGCCGACGCTGGTGGCGATGCCTTGGCCCAACGGGCCGGTGGTCGTTTCAACCCCGGATACGAGATGATACTCGGGATGTCCCGGTGCGTGGCTGCCGAGTTGCCGGAAGTGGCGGATGTCGTCCAGCGTCACCGACGGCTTGCCCAGGGTCTCGTATTCGGCGTTGACCGCCTGGGTTTGGGTCAGATGCAGCACCGACCACAGCAACATCGAGGCATGGCCATTGGACAGCACAAACCGGTCGCGATCGGGCCAGATCGGATCCTTGGGGTCGAACCGCATGACCCGGTTCCAGATCGTATAGACCAGCGGAGCCAGCGCCATCGGCGTACCCGGATGTCCCGAATTGGCCTGCTCCACGGCATCGATCGAGAGTGTGCGGATCGTGTTGATCGCCAGTTGATCGAGATTGTCGTTCGTCATGCCCTTAGGCTCCCTGCATCGATGCTGCGTACCGCTACGTATTCGCCGGCTTCTCGATATGCCCGCCGAACTCGTAGCGCATGGCCGAGAGCAGCTTGTCGGCGAAATCAGCTTCGCCGCGAGAGCTGAACCTCTCATAGAGCGCCGACGACAGCACATGGGCCGGCACGCCCTCGTCGATCGCGGCCTTGATGGTCCAGCGGCCCTCGCCTGAGTCGGACACCCTGCCCGCGAAATTCGACAGATCCGCACTCTGCATCAAAGCCGCGCTCGTGAGATCGAGCAGCCACGATGCGACCACGCTGCCCCGGCGCCAGAGCTCCGTGATATCCGGCAGGTTGAGATCGTATTGATAGTGCTCGGGCTCGCGCAGCGGCGTGGTTTCCGCATCGGACTGGCCAGTCTTCTTGCCCACGTTGGCCGCCTTGAGCACGTTCAGCCCTTCGGCATAGGC
>DATKFJ010000028.1:0-5175 GCA_035511435.1 Acetobacteraceae bacterium
AGAAGGCGGGCCGGTTGCCGACACTGCTGATCGAGGTCAATACCGGTGACGAGCCGCAGAAGTCCGGCGTGGCGCGCGACGAGGCGGATGGCTTCATCGCGGCGTGCAAGGCGCGGTTCGGTGCCACCCTGGCGGGGCTGATGTGCGTGCCCCCGCTGGATCAGGATCCTCGGCCGCACTTCGAGTGGCTGGCGGATCGGGCGGCCCGGCACGGACTGGGCGTGGTGTCGATGGGCATGTCGGCTGATTTCGAAGTGGCGATTGCCTGCGGCGCGACCTGGGTGCGCGTGGGCAGTGCGATCTTTGGGCATCGGTAACTCGGGCACCAGTAATTCGGATATCGGCAAGGGGCGATGGCGGATTAAGCCGGGCAATTGGTCCGGGCAATCGGGTAGGCCTGCGAAGGACACTGGCAGGCGGTTTTCCTGTCCTGACGGATCGATGGGTTTCGCTGCGCCGTAAGACGGATCAGGCGGAGCGATACCGGTCAATCCGGCGGGCGAGACAGGTGCCGTGTCATCACCCTGGCGAGCCGCTCGCAGCCGGTCTGATCCACTGTGTCGAAGCGCCCCAGCAGAGGGCTGTCCAGGTCCAGCACGCCGAGTAGATCGCCCGACGACAGCAACGGGACGACCAGCTCGGAGCGTGATGCCGTGTCGCAGGCGATGTGGCCGGGAAACGCCTCGACGTCGGGCACCAGCACCGATCGCCGTTGCGCGGCGGCAGTGCCGCAGACGCCACGGCCGAGTGGAATGCGCACACAGGCTGGGCGGCCCTGAAACGGTCCCAGCACCAGTTCAGAGTTGCGCAGAAAATAGAACCCGACCCAGTTCAGCTCGGGCAAGGCGTGGTAGATGGCGGAGGCTGCGTTGGCGGCGTTGGCGACCGGATCGGTTTCGCCGCTCAGCAAGGCATCGAGTTCGGTGGCCAGCTCATCGTACAGCGCGGGCTTGTCGCCGGTGCGCCGGACCGATGTGCACGTCGCGGACAGCGCAGGATCGTGCATTGGATCGGGTCCCCGGTGGCGGTCCTCCCGGATAGTCCCGCCATCAGGACCCGGCAATCAACGCCCGGGGGTCAGTGCGCCCTTGCTTCGGCGCCGATCCGTTGGCGCGAGGCCGGCGCCGGCTCTGCCGTTATCCGGTTTGCCGTCGCGGCATCACGAAGAATCGTACGCATTTCACGCAGGAACGCCATGCCGGTCGCCGTCCGCTGCACCAGTACGCTGCGGCGATCCAGCGGATCGGTCTTGCGGCGCACCAGGTCGAATTCGGACAGACGGTCGAGCGCGCGCGTGATCGCGGGCTTCGAGACGCCGAGTTTCGCCGCCAGCCCGCGCACTGTCTGAGCTTCGCTTTCCAGATAGCAGGTGAGGAAAACGCCCAGTTGACGGGCCGACAAGTCAGGACCGTCGCGTCGGACCAGCTCTACGATTGCAGTACGCAGGATGCCTGCCAGACCATCGCTGACTTCGTTTGTGATCATAATCCGACCTTTCATGAACCTGAGTGACAACAGCCGCCGACCGTACCGCCGTCATCCATCGGAGCGTCTCACAGTCCGTGGATTCATGTCGCGTAACGAGTGGGTGACCCACCTTATTGAACGCGTGCCGTATCGTGCGTCCGGCGCAACGAGGAAAGCCGGTGCGTTCGTTCGCTGTGCCGCCAGGGGAGCAACACATCATCCCGTTCGCACCGGCCACCTTCCTGCGCCTCCCAGCGGCAGGACCTGGACAATGCCTCGGGTCGCATGTCGCCAACGATGCCGCTACATTACGACGCCGTCAGGACGCCATGGCGCCGCTTGTGCAATAGTCACAATTCCGACAACACCCGCCGACGCCATCCAGGGAACGATAGCCGGGGGGAACGATGCCGGGAAACATCGCACCGGCTTCATACCGAGCAGGATGAGGACGCGGGACACCATTTCTGTTCTGGCATCAATGTACGGGTTCCGATGGCGGTTCAGCCGCGCAGGTGGCACGCCACCCAGTGGCCGTCGCGGGTCTGACGCAAGGCCGGTTTTTCCGTACTGCACAGCGGCAGTTCGCGGATCGGGCAGCGGGTATGAAAATGGCAGCCGGTCGGCGGGCGGATCGGATTCGGCACGTCGCCTGCCAAATGGATGCGCTGGCGCTTCGCGGTCGGGTCGGGGATCGGCACCGCCGACAGCAGCGCTTCGGTGTAGGGGTGCAGCGGCGCGGCGTAGAGCGCGGGGGCCGCGGCGATTTCAACAATGCGACCGAGATACATCACCGCGACGCGCGTGCTGATGTGCTCCACCACGGACAGATCGTGCGCGATGAACAGATAGGTCAGGCCGAACTGGTCCTGGAGGTCTTCCAGCAGGTTGATCACCTGCGCCTGGATCGACACGTCGAGCGCCGACACCGGCTCGTCGCACACGATCAGCTTCGGCGAAACCGCGAGTGCGCGCGCGATGCCGAGGCGCTGTCGCTGGCCGCCGGAGAATTCATGCGGATAGCGCCGCAGGTGGTCGGGGTTCAGGCCGACGGTTTCCAGCAATTCGGCGACGCGGTCCTCGAACTCTCGGCGGGTCTTAGCCAGGCTGTGGATGATCAGCGCTTCACCGATGATCGCGCCGATCGTCATGCGCGGGTTCAGCGACGCGTAGGGGTCCTGGAAGATGATCTGCATGTCGCGGCGCATCGCGACGAGGGCGGCGTGATCCAGTTGGGTGACGTTGCGGCCGGCGAACCAGACCTCACCGGAGGTGGGCTCGATCAACCGGAGGATGCAGCGCCCGGTGGTGGATTTGCCGCAGCCGGATTCGCCGACAAGGCCGAGGGTTTCGCCGGCGGCGATGTCGAAGCTGACGTGATCGACGGCGTGGACCTGGTCGACCTCGCGGCCCAGCACGCCGCCCCTCACCGAGAAGTTCTTGACCAGTTCGTTGACGCGCAGCAGGGGCTCGGTCATCGCGGTGTTTCGCGGATATGCAGTGGCCGGTCGGCGTTCCGTCCGCCTGTTGTGGCGGGAAGCATCGCGATGCGGCAAGCCTGGTCGGAACAGGGGCGGATCAGGCCGACCGAGATCGCTTCGCCGCTGCGCTTCCGGCGATGCCAGGGCTTGCTTCGCTTCCGGCGATGGCAGGTGTCGCTTCGCTTCCGGCGATAACAGTGCGCGCAATCCACTCGGTTGCTCCCTGATCGATACCGCCCGCTCAATACAGGATGCAGGCGACCTTGTGGCCTGCCTCCACGGTGCGGAGCGCCGGCTCCGCTTCGGTGCAGGCCGGCTGCGCGAACCGGCAGCGTGGCGCGAACCGGCAGCCGGGCGGCGGATCGATCAGACTGGGCACGATGCCGGCGATCGCCTCCAGGCGCACCCGCTTGCCGGCGTTGCGGTCGATCCGCGGGATCGAACGGATCAGGCCCTGGGTGTAGGGGTGCAGCGGATTGGCGAACAGCCGCTCCACCGACGCTTCCTCGACCACCTTGCCGGCGTACATGACCACCACGCGCTGCGCGGTTTCGGCGACCACGCCCATGGCGTGGGTGATCAGCATGATCGCCATGCCCAGCCGCGATTTCATCTCGTTCAGCAGATCGAGGATCTGCGCCTGGATGGTCACGTCGAGCGCGGTGGTCGGTTCGTCGGCGATCAGCAATTGCGGATTGCACGACAGCGCCATCGCGATCATCACGCGCTGGCGCATCCCGCCGGAGAACTGATGCGGATAGTCGTGCACACGGCGTTCCGGTGTCGGGATATTGACCAGGCCCAACATCTCGATGGTGCGGTCGAGCGCGTCGCGGCGGTTCATTCCCTCGTGCAGCCGGATGGTCTCGGCGATCTGCTGGCCGACGGTATAGACCGGGTTCAGCGAGGTCATCGGCTCCTGAAAGACGATGGCGATCTCCTTGCTGCGGATGCGGCGCATCTCGTCCGGACTTAGCGGCACCAGGTCGCGGCCCTGCCACAGCACCGTGCCGTCGACGATGCGGCCCGGCGGCATCTGGATCAGCTTCAGCACCGTCATCGCGGTAACGGTCTTGCCGCAGCCGGATTCGCCGACCACGCCGAGTGTTTCACCGCGCTCGATGGTCAGGTCCACGCCGTCGACGGCGCGTACCATACCGTCGTCGGTCTTGAAGTGGGTCTTCAGCCCGCGGATCGCGAGCAGCGGTTCAGCCATGCCGACCGCTACATGATGCGGCGCGGGTCCAGCGCATCGCGCAGCCCGTCGCCGATGAAGTTGATGGTGAGCACCGCGATGAAGATTGCGCCGCCGGCGAACAGCGCCCAGTGCGGCGCGACATCGAGGTAATCCTTGGCGTCGTACAGGATGCGGCCCCAGGTCGGGATGTCGGGCGGAAAGCCGAGGCCCAGGAACGACAGGGTGGATTCCGCGATGATGGCGTTGGCGACGTCGATGGTGCCGGCGACGATGACCGGGCCGAGCGCGTTGGGCAGCACGTGTCGTACCACGAGGCGGATTCTCGATGCGCCAAGTGCGCGGGCTGCCTCGACGAATTCTTTCTCGCGCAGGGCGAAAAGCTGCGCGCGCACCAGCCTTGCCACTGTCATCCAACGGAATGCGCCGATGCCCGCCACGATCAGGATGAAGATGCCGACCTGCGGCCCCAGCAGTGCCGTCAATGTGCTGCGATAGAGATAGATGATCACCAGCAGAACCGGGACCTGCGGCAGCGACAGGAACAGATCGATCAGCCACACCAGCGCGGTGTCGATGGCGCCGCGCGACATGCCGGCGACCGCACCGACGATGGTGCCGACAATGACGGAAACCGACATCGCCGCGAGGCCGACCGACAGCGAGATCCGGCCGCCGTACAGCATGCGC
The DNA here is from genome assembly GCA_035511435.1 of Acetobacteraceae bacterium. Taxonomy (GTDB): domain Bacteria; phylum Pseudomonadota; class Alphaproteobacteria; order Acetobacterales; family Acetobacteraceae; genus JAMXLO01. The sequence goes on from DATKFJ010000028.1 coordinate 4,834, forward strand.
GCCAGCAGGTCCTGGCCGAGATCATCGGTGCCCAGCGGATGTGCCCAGCTCGGGCCCTGGAGCTGCGCGGTGAAATCTATGTCGTTGATCCGCACGTGCCACAGCAGCGGCCCAAATGCGATCGCGAGGATCATCGCCAGCAGCACCGCCGTGCTGACCACCGCGAGGCGATGACGGCGAAAGCGCCGCCAGGCCTCGGTCCAGGGCGTGACGTGCCTGGCCCGCGCCCTGGTCGGCGCGCGGGCATCGGCGGCGTCAACGGTAGGAGATGCGGGGGTCGAGCCAGCCATACAGCAGATCCGCGATCAGGTTGAACAGGATGACCATACAGGCGAACACGAA
>DATKFJ010000029.1:0-23985 GCA_035511435.1 Acetobacteraceae bacterium
CTCTGGTCGGTCGCGCACAAGCACGGCTACGTCACCTCGGCCGATTTCGTGCGCGGACGGTTCGGCAATCGATGGCTGGCGCTGTCGGTGGCGTTCACCGGCATCCTGGCAACCATGCCATACATCGCGCTGCAACTCGTCGGCATCCAGGTGGTACTCGGCGCAATGGGCGTAGAGACCAGCGGTTTCGGCGGCGATCTGCCGCTGATCGTCGCCTTCGTCATCCTGGCAGCGTTCACCTACACCTCTGGTCTGCGCGCGCCGGCGATGATCGCAGTGGTCAAGGATCTGCTGATCTACATCACGGTGATCGCCGCCGTTATCGCGGTGCCAATCCATCTGGGCGGCTACGACAAGGTGTTCGCGGCTATTCCGTCGCCCAAGCTGCTGCTTGCCGCGCCGCCGGCCGGTTCGCTGGGCAGCTTCAGCGCCTATGCGACACTGGCGCTCGGGTCGGCTTGTGCGCTGTTCCTGTATCCGCATTCGATCACCGGCATCCTGAGCGCATCGAGCGCGCGCGTCGTGCGGCGCAACGCTGCGATCCTGCCGGCCTACTCGCTGATGCTGGGGCTGTTGGCGCTGGTCGGCTTCATGGCGATCGCGATCGGCGTGCAGTCGATGCCGGAGTTCGCCGACGGCTTCAAGCGCTACAGCAACAACTTCTCCGTCCCCGCATTGTTCATGGCGCTGTTCCCGTCGTGGTTCGTCGGAGTGGCATTCGCCGCCATCGCGATCGGCGCGCTGGTGCCGGCGGCTATCATGTCGATCGCCACCGCCAACACATTCACCCGCAACGTCTACCGTGAGTTCATCCATCCGGACTGCACCGATGCCGAGGAAAGCCAGATGGCGAAATATGTGTCGCTGGTGATCAAGGCCGGCGCGCTGGTGTTCATCTTCGCCATCCCGTTCCAGTTCGCGCTGTATCTGCAACTGCTTGGCGGCGTGTGGATCATTCAGACTCTGCCGTCGGTCGTCCTCGGTCTCTACACCAGGATGCTCAACGGTTGGGCGCTGCTGATCGGCTGGGCAGTCGGGCTGGGTCTGGGCACATGGATGGCGGCCGCGGTCAGTTTTGCGCCGGTTTATCCGCTGCACATTCTGGGCACCACGGTGCCCTGCTATATCGCGCTGGCATCGCTGGTGGTGAACCTTGTGCTGTCATTCGTCCTGTCCCTGTTCCTGAACGCCGTGTGGACCGATCGGCACAAGGATGTGACGGTCGCCGGCGACTACGCATGAGCCTCTGATAACCACGCCTTAACTTCCTGGCTGGACCTTCGCCCTTCTGGTCACCAGGAGGGTGGATGGTGGATGCCGCGGAACGGGTGCGGGCACTGCATGGCGCGCTGAACCTGCTGGAGAGTGGGCAGCACGAACCGGCAGAGCTTGTCTGCCGACAACTTGTCGCCTGTGATTGCGCAGACATCGAGGCAATGCTGCTGCTCGCGTTGGCCATCGGCATGCGCGGCGATCCCGAAGCAGCCGCGCCGCTGCTGAACCAGCTTGCGCGCGCCCGATCCGACCACGCACATCCCTGCCGTGATCTGGCACAGATGCTTCTCGGTCAGGGCAAGGCAGCGCTGATCGCGCCGCAATATCAGGCTTGCCTCGACTTGGCTCCGCACGACCCGAGGCTGCGCTACGCTTACGCCGAGTTCATGCGGAGCAATGGTGATGCGGCGGCGGCGGTGGCGCTGCTCGATCCCGTCCTGCGCACAGATCGCAGCAACCCGGAGGCGCAGTATCAGATGGGCCTGTCGCTGGCCGAGGCGGGGCAGTTCGCCGACGCGGCCGAGCATTTCCGCCAGGCCATTGCCTATGACCCCGGGCCCGCCGCCTTCTGGGCGAACCTCGGCATGATGCTGAAAGTCGAAAGCCGCTTCGACGAGTCACTCGATGCCTACGCAGAGGCATTGGCGCGTAGACCGAACGACCGGCAGATCAGGGTGAACCGCGCGGTGGTGCGATTGCACGCCGGCCGGTTTGCCGAAGCCTGGCAGGATGCAGCGTGGATTCTGGAGCCCGAGCAAACGGTCCTGGCGCCGGAGCGGAAGTTGCCGACGCTATCGGTCCTGCCGGATCTGACGGGCCGCACGGTGCTGGTGGTGCAGGAGGAAGGGCTCGGCGATACGCTGCAATTTCTTCGCTATCTGCCTTTGCTTGCCCAGCGCGGTGCGCGCGTTGCCGTCGCGGTGCCGCGCGAACTGACCCGCCTGATGCGGACGGTTCCCGGCATTGCCGAAATACCCGACGGCGATGCACCGGTGCCACTGCACGACTTCCACTGTTCGTTCAACGGTCTGCCGCGAGCGTTCGAGACAACCCTGGAGACGATCCCTTGCGACGTGCCATATCTGGCGGCCGACCCGGTGTTGGCGGCCGATTGGGCTCGGCGATTGCCGCTGACCCCGGCGCTGCGCGTCGGCCTGGTATGGGCCGGACAGGCGCGGCCATGGTTGCCGGGATTTACCGGTCTCGATCGCCGTCGCAGCGCCAGCCTGGCCACGTTGGCGCCGCTGGCCGCCGTGTCCGGCGTGCAGTTTGTCAGTTTGCAAAAAGGCCCGCCGGCTGGTGAGACACAGCCGTTCGAAATGATCGATATGATGCATCAAGTGCGGGACTTCGCTGATACCGCAGCCATTGTTGCCAACTTGGATCTGGTGATCAGCGTCGATACATCGGTTGTGCATCTGGCAGGGGCGATGGGCAAGCCGGTATTCCTGCTCGACCGCTACGATAATTGCTGGCGCTGGCTGAGTGGACGCTCCGACAGTCCATGGTATCCGTCACTGCATATCTTTCGTCAAAAGCGGAGTGGCGAATGGCAGCCGGTCATCGCGTGTGTCGTCGCGGCGCTCGCCGACTTGGCAGCATCCCATGTCATTGCGCGTTCCATGCCAGCCGCTCAACGGCGTCAACCTGACTGAAACCGGGACGATTGCTGCAAGCCTCCCTTGCTCACCGACCCTGGCTGTCTGCGATTGGTCGCCGGAATGACCGGCAGCAAACATTACCATTATTTCATGCGACCAGAACACCGGCGCAAGCAAATACTGCCGCCGCGCAAACCCAGCGGGCTCCGATACGTCCGGTTCCGCGGAGCGCAGCGAAAACCAAGAAAATCTCCAGGGGGCTGACGACAATGCAAACAGGACTCTTTGCGGCGGTGCTGGCCGCGCTATTTGCCTCGGGCGTGGCCGCAGCACCGGCTACGGCCGATGAGACGCCGAAACACGGCGGCATCCTGACCTACATGATCCCGGCAGACGCGCCGCCGAGTTTCGATGGCCATCGGGAAACCACCTATGCGACGGTCCACGCCACGGCGCCATTCTACAGCGTGCTGATCCGCCTTGATCCCAATGATCCGAAGGACACCACCAGGTTCGTCTGTGACCTGTGCACCGAAATTCCGCAGCCGACGGACGATGGCAAGACCTACACCTTCAAGATCCTCAGCGGCGTGAAGTGGCACGATGGCTCGCCACTCACCGCGGCCGACGTTGCGGCGAGCTGGAACCACATCGTCCATCCGCCGCCGGGTTACAACAGCGCGCGCCAGAACTGGTACGATATGGTCGACACCATATCGTCGCCCGATCCGACGACGGTGGTGTTCCACTTGAAGTTCGCCACCCTGACGTTCCTGCCGGCGCTCGCCGATCCGTATACCTACGTCTACAAGAAGGACATCCTGGATAAGGACCCGAACTGGTACCGGAAAAACATCATGGGGAGCGGGCCGTTCAAGTTCGTCGACTACCAACTCGGCCAGTCGATCCGCGGTGAACGCAATCCCGACTATTACCACAAGGGTCTGCCGTACCTGGACGGCTTCGTTGCCATCTTCGCCGACAAGCAGGTTGTGCGCATCGAGGCGATTCGCGCGGACCGTGCGGCGACCGAATTCCGCGGCCTGCCCCCGGCGGCGATCGATCAGCTCAAGCAGGAACTTGGTGACAAGATCACCATTCAGCGGAGCGACTGGAACTGCGGCAACCTGATCACGCCGAACGCCAGGCACAAGCCGTTCGACGATGTGCGGGTGCGCAAGGCGCTGCTGCTGGCGGTCGACCAGTGGCATGGTGCGCCGGCGCTCGCGAAGATCGCTGATGTGCGCACGGTTGGCGGGATCGTCTTCCCCGCTTCGCCGCTGGCGGCGACCAAGGAGGAATTGCAGAAGATGGCCGGCTTCTGGCCCGATATCGACAAGTCGCGCGCGGAGGCGAAGCGCCTGCTGAAGGAGGCGGGGCAGGAGAACCTCAGCTTCGAACTGCTGAACCGCAACGTGGACCAGCCCTACAAGTATGTCGGCACCTGGCTGGTGGATGAGTGGAGCAAGATCGGCGTGCACGTCACGCAGAAGGTGGTTCCAACTGGTCCATGGTTCGAGTTGATGCGCACCGGCAACTTCGACGTCGTGGTGGAGGCCAACTGCAACGGCGTGGTGAACCCGGTGATGGACACGCAGAAATACTTGCCGAAGAAGGTGTTCGTCGAAAACTACGGCGGCTACGACGATCAGGAGCTGATCGACATCGACAGCAAGATGGTGCGCGAGACCGACCCCGCGAAGCAGCGCCTGTTGATGCGCGAATTCGAAACCCGCGTGGTGGACACCATGGCCTACGAGTTCCCGATGCTGTGGTGGAACCGTATCCTGCCCGAGCAATCGTACATGCACGGCTGGAAGATCGGCCCGAGCCACTACGTGAACCAGGATCTGGCGACCATCTGGCTGGATAAGTAAGGCACGCGCCACGCGGCGCCGGGAGAGCGTGCGACCACGGCTTTACGCGAGTCGTGCCCCTCCCGGCGCTCCAGTGCTGCGCGTTCTGTCTTGTTGCAACACGGAGGGCGATGGAGAGCCGCGGCGGGCCACGGAGAAGCGTTGATGATCGGTGCTTCGCGCCGACCGCCTGTGCCTCATTGCGCGCAGCGCATCGGGAATGTCTCCGTGGCGCTCCGTGGCTCTCCATCGTCCTCCGTGTTGAAACACGGCAGAATGCACCGCACGAACCATGCCGGCTTTCTCCGGGAAGGCCGATCACCTGCGTCGGACGCTGCAGTACGCAGATGATCGGCTACGCGTTCATGTCCTGGTGGACCTCGATGACATTGCCCTCGGGGTCGTAGAAGAAGATCTGATGCCACCCGTTCATCGCCCACTGTCCGTAGTCGGAATAGGCGATGTTCTTCTCCTCGAGCCGCTTCTTGAACGCGGCAATGTCGTCGGTGCGGAACGCGATGTGGCCGCGCTCCAGCGGATTGACGATGTGGTTGGTGCGGAAACCAACGCCGAGGTCCGTCGTGGCCAGGTGCATCTGCGTCTGGCCGTCGGTCACGAACGCGACCGGGGCTGCGTAACCCTGCGAGGTGTCGCGTGCGCTGTTCAGTGACGGCTCGGGCGCCAGGTCCAGCACCGAGCGGTAGAAGTCCTCCATGCCCGCAACATCCTTCGAGCACAGGTTCAAATGGTGCAGCTTGATCTTCATGCGGTGTCTCCTGCGGGCTGGCGCCGTAACTCATGCGGCGATCGGCTGTATTATGGTGCAACATGTGGGGCAAGTGCACAGGGTAGGTCGCGGTCCGGCGGCTGAAGCCGCATAACCGGATCCGCGACATTGAGTCGGGCGCCAAAGTCGCGCACGATGCATATGTTGAGCCAGCTCGAGACACCGATGACACGTCGCTACTGGCAGCGGGTGGGTGGCACTCTGCTGGAGGAGTACCTTGTCGTGCCGCGCAGTCCAGGAGTCGCTCGGCGGTTGATTGATGCGGTTGTCATCGTCGACGGCGACCGTCGGATCGCATCGATGGGAGAGCGCATCAGCCTCGACGGGCATGACCTTATCGTTGTGCAGACGAAGTCATACCGCCTCGGGATGTACCTTATGGGGCAAGCCCTGTTCTCGCGCGTGCTGATCGAGGACCGCTTCACACCGAAGTCCATTCGCACAGTCGCGCTGTGTGCTGCTGACGACGCCGTCCTTCGCCCGATCGCCGAGCGTTTCGGTATCGAAGTAGTCGTGGACGAGCTGGTCACATGGCCAGCGAAACCGCGGTCAACGTCGGCGCCGACGTGATCGCCACGTTCAACATCGACGACATGCGCGCAGGCGCGGCCCGGTTTGGCATCGCCGCGGAGCGACCGGCAGCGGTGCTACGGAGATTGCGACCATGACCACATTCCCGCTTCGCCTGACCGAGGAACTGAAGACCATCGCCGCCGCCCAGTCCGCGCGGGCCGGTATCAGCCTCAACCAGTACATCGCCACCGTGCTGGCCGCGCATATAGGTGCGCAGGCGGAGGCAGAGCGCATGTTTGCCGCGCGGGCTGCGCGGGCCAGGCCGGGAACGGCCCGAGCGATTCTGGCGCGGGCCGGCAAACGGCGGCGGCCTCGGGCGGGGGATCGGCTGGATGCTGAATGAACGGCTTTTGGGCTAAGTTTTACGACGACGACGTGCGGTCGTTTCAGCCTGGTGGGCGAATGACGCTCGAAATAGTGCAATCGGGTGCACATGGCGACATCGGCTTCTGGACTGGGTTCCAGGACGCCCAGGCGAAGCTGGAGGGCAAGGACAAGCTCGTGCCGATGCCGGCTGCGCATCACAGAGCTTTATCTTCGCCAGGAGGGTGACTGGAGGCTGATCCACCGTCATGCCGATCCGGCCGCCCAGGCCAAGCGCTGAACGCGTGGATCGATGGGTCGTGGAGCGACAATTCTCCGATTCACTCTTCGATCGTGGTCGCGCATCTTTTGGCTGCGCATGCTAAGGACGAACGGTTGGTGATGACCGCCACGCCGGCAACCAAGCGCCTGCCAGGACATGAAAGAATGAGTTTGGCGGTCCAACATCCTTTTGTGTTGCTTGTACTGCGGAATTTTTTCCTTTGACAATGGCCCAGCATTATGTTCTTGTTTCGTTCATGTCCGCCGCCGCCCAGCCCTCCGCCCCAATCACAGACCCCGATCCGCCCCGGGCCGCCGCAACCGTACCCGGCCGCCTCAACCGCGTGCTCAGCCTCGTCCGCAAACTCATCGACTTCGGCAAGCATCTCGCCGGCGCGATCCAGCAGCGCGCCGCCGCCCCAGGCTTCGCCACACCCTTCAGCACCGCCGACCTCGCGCTCATTCTCGCCCGCATCACCAGCGGCCTGCGCCGAGCCGCGGCCCTGGAAGCCGCGCTTTGCCGCCGCGCCGACCGCGGCCAGGACCTCACCCCAACACCCATCCGCATGCCAGCCGCCCGCGCGCCCCGCCCGGCCCGCCAAGTCGCGCCGCCGGAACCCCAGCCCGCCGACCACCCCCAGGACCCGCGCCTCGCGCGCCTCCCCACCGAACAGGAAATCGCTGCCGAAATCCGCCGCCGCCCGATCGGCGCCGTCATCGTCGACATCTGCCATGATCTCGGCATCACGCCCGGCCAGCTCGACCGAGCCTTCTGGGACGAACTCCGCCATGCCATCATCACCTATGGCGGCAGCCTCGCCGGCTTCATCGGCAACCTGAATACGCGTGTGTTCGCATTCCTCTCCGGCGACCACACCGACCCTGCGGACTTCTCATGGCCCGCGGCACCGCCGCGACCACTGGCGCCCTCCACCCATCCGCCCTGAAGCCGCCCCTGAACTCGTAAAGCCGGCCTGCCTCACGGCCTGCAACCGGTTCGGCGCAACGCGCCATCCCGGATGGCGACGCCGCATCGACTGCGCCAACCGCACATTCGCTCTCGCACATTGCACCGTCTGAGCCTATGTGTGCGGCGCACCATCCCACACCCCAGGCACCCATGCAGATTCGCAACGTCGCGATCATCGCCCACGTCGATCACGGCAAGACCACCCTCGTCGACAAGCTCCTCAGTCAGTCCGGTTCGTTCCGCGACCACCAGGTGGTGGCCGAACGCGCGCTGGACAGCAACGACCTGGAGCGCGAGCGCGGCATCACCATTCTGGCGAAGTGCACCTCTGTTGTCTGGCGCGGCACCCGCATCAACATCGTCGACACCCCCGGCCACGCCGATTTCGGCGGCGAGGTCGAACGCATCCTGAACATGGTGGACGGCGCCATCGTGCTGGTGGACGCCGCCGAGGGCGTGCTCCCGCAGACCAAGTTCGTCGTCGGCAAGGCGCTCGCCCGTGGCCTGCACCCGATCGTCGTTGTCAACAAGGTGGACCGCGCCGACGCCCGCTCGGACGAGGTGCACAGCGAAATATTCGACCTCTTCGCCGCCCTGGACGCCACCGAAGCCCAGCTCGACTTCCCCATGCTGTACGCGTCCGGCCGGCAGGGCTGGGCGGACACCACGCTGGATGGCCCTCGCAAGGACCTCTCGGCGCTGTTCGACCTAGTCGTCAGCCACGTGCCGCCGCCGACCGTGGACCGCGACGCCCCGTTCGGCATGGTCGCCACGATCATGGAATACGACCCCTACCTCGGCCGGGTGCTGACCGGGCGGGTGGAGCAGGGGCGAGCTCGGCTCAACATGCCGGTGAAGGTGCTGCACGCCAATGGCACCACGGGCGAAACCGGGCGGATGACCAAGCTGCTGTCGTTCCGCGGCCTGGACCGCGTGCCGGTGGAAGAGGCGGAGGCCGGCGACATCATCGCGATCGCCGGGCTGGCGGAGGCCACCGTGCCGGACACCATCGGTGCGCCTGAACTGGCCGCGCCGCTGCCGGCCATCCCGGTCGATCCGCCAACCCTGGCAATGACCTTCCGGATCAACGACGGCCCGCTGGCCGGACGGGAGGGCAAGAAGGTCACGAGCCGGCAAATCCGCGACCGGCTGTTCCGCGAGGCCGAGGGCAACGTCGCCATCAAGGTGACCGACAGCAACGAGACCGAGGCGTTCGAGGTCGCCGGCCGCGGCGAACTCCAACTCGGCGTGCTGATCGAGCAGATGCGCCGCGAGGGCTTCGAACTCGCCATCGGCCGCCCCCGCGTGCTCACCCGCAACAATCCCGACACCGGCGCCCGCGAGGAACCGATCGAAGAGGTTCTGGTCGATGTCGACGAACCCTATGCCGGCGTGGTGGTGGAGCAGCTTTCGCGTCGCAAAGGCGAATTGCGCGACATGCGCCCGTCAGGCGGCGGCAAGCTGCGGCTGACCTTCAACATCCCGAGCCGCGGGCTGATCGGCTACCACGGCGATTTTCTCACCGACACGCGCGGGACGGGCGTGATGAACCGGCTGTTCGCCGGGTACGGCCCGTGGAAGGGACAGATCGAGGGGCGGCGCAACGGCTCGCTCATCTCCACCGAGAATGGTGAAGCGGTGCATTACGCGCTGTTCTACATCCAGGAGCGCGGCACGCTGTTCGTCAACCCCGGCGAGAAGGTCTACGTCGGGATGATCCTCGGCGAGAACGCGCGCGGGTCCGACCTGGAAGTGAATCCGATCAAGGAAAAGAAGCTCACCAACATCCGCGCCGCCGGCAAGGACGACGCGATGCTGCTGATCCCCCCGCGCCGCATGAGCCTGGAGCAGGCAATCGCCTACATCGAGGACGACGAACTGGTAGAAGTAACGCCAAGCGCCGTCCGACTGCGCAAGCGGTTCCTCGATCCGCATACGCGGAAGCGGCACGAACGCCGGGCACAGGACGACGCGGCGTAGGCAACCGATTTACCGTCGCAGATGCTCCAGCAGCACCACGGCTCCCGGCATCTCGTGTCGCTTCTCCTCCAGCAGTTCCTGGCCGCCCACCGCGTACACCGCGACAGCCGCCAGCAGTTCCCGCAATCGCGCGGCGGCGTTGGCGTCGAACGGCAGCACGCAGCCACCGGTCCGACGTGCCAGGTCCAGGAATACTTCCGCATCGCGCCGCGCGTTCCAGTCCGCGACATCATGCAGCACGATCAGCTTGATCCCCTTCAGCCCCATCGCATCGGCGAGCTTTTGTCCACGTCCCAGCGATTCCTCGAACACATCGCCGATATAGACCACCACGCGCACGCCGGGGTTCGACATCGCGCGCGACAGGATCGCCAGAAGCCGCGTGTGTCCGGCAATGCAGCGGATGGCGGCGGCACGATCGCGCAACGTGTTGGCATTCGACGTGAAATCGGTGAACGTGTGCAACAGCGAGCCGCCATGCACCGCGAGCGCGACATCGAGCTCGCCGGGCAGCGCCTTCACCAACGCATCGGTGACGCCTCGCGCGGTGGCCCATGCGGGCTCACGTGACGCGGTGGCGTCGAAGCCGAAGATAAGGCGCGGGCGCGTCGGCTGACTGACGGTGGCGATCGCCCGTGCGGCGCCGAACGGCATCAGTGACGCAGCGGCGTCAGTCACCGAACGGATACGATCGAGCCAGCCGACAGGCTGTTGCGGCGGCTGTTCAGGCGCCGGCTCCGGCTCGGGGACAAGCACGAAATTTGGCTTCTCGGCCATGCACACCCCATGCGCTGCGCCCGCCAGCCTAGCCGGATTCAATCCGGCTGGGCGAATCGTCGGACCCGGCGTCGCGGCATCGGCAGCTTCTTCAGTCCGAATGGCAACCGGAAGCCGCATCGTCGTAGCGGTCGTGGTGACGCACCCAGTCGGTCATGTTGCCGTTGATTGTCTCGTTGCGGCCTTTTGGCGTCATGTCGAGAACACCGTAGCTGCCCAGGGATATCTCGCCGCCGCGGGCATACGCGGAGTAGGTGTGGAAGATGTCGCCTGTCGAGTCCTTGTAGAACACGCTGCGGCCCGACAGTTCGTCGATCCCGACATCGCGCAGTGCGTAATTGTAGTAGGCTTCGCCCTTCGCGATCTCGTCCGGTTTGAACGAAACGTGGAAGTCGTAGTTGAAGTCGCTGCCGTACGACGACACCCATTTGAAGCGCCAGCCCATGCGCCGTCGGAAGGCTTCGATCTTGGCCATCGGCGCGCGTGCGACAACGACATACGTCACGTCGTGGTGTTCAAGATGCACGATGGCGCCTGAGAGGTTGTCCAGCTCGAAGGAGCAGCCGACGCAGCCGTCGTTCCATTCCGGGCCGAACATGAAATGCTTGACGATGAGTTGGCTGCGTCCATCGAACAGGTCGGCGAGCGTTTCCTGGCCGTTGGGCCCGTCGAACACATAGGGTTTCTCTACCTTGACCCACGGAAGTGCGAGACGTTCGGCATTCAACCTGTCACGCAGATGGGTGAACTCCTTTTCCTTGAGCAGCAACTGCTTGCGCGCGGCGAGCCATTCGTCGCGGGATACCACCTGGTGATTCATGATCTGGTCTCCATTTGCTGTGGTTCGGCGGCGGATCACTTCCGCCCTGCGTGTTGCGCGATGTATTCGGCGAAGCGTTCGAAGCAGCTCATCCAGCCCCCCCGGTGACCGTCGCGTCCCTCGATCGTCTCGAAAATGGCCTGATGCAGCGTGAGCCTGGTCTTTGCGCCGAGATCGTCGAAGGTCACCGTGGTGAGCAATTCGTGACCGGGATTGCCGTCCGCATCCTCCCAGGCGAAGGTGAAGACGATCCGCAGCGGTTCCACGATCTCGCGATAGACGCCGCGCTTCCAGTGGTCGGTGCCGGCAGCCGATCGCATGCAGAAGCGGAATGCGCCACCGGGCCGGATGTCCATGTCGCAGTGGGTCGTGACGAAGCCCTGCGGTCCCCACCAGCGAGCCACCTGCTCGGGCTCCGTCCACGCGCTGAACACCAGACGGCGAGGCGCGTCGATGATGCGCGTGACGACAAGTTCGCGGTTCGCCGTGGCGGTGCTATTTCCTGCGGACATGTCGCTTCTCCTTCTTCTGTACGTCCCGCAGATGATCCTCCAGGCGATCGAAGCTCTGCTCCCAGAAATTGCGGTAGTGTTCCAGCCAGTCGGACGCGGCCTTGAGCGGAGCCGCCGTGAGCCGGCACGGTCGCCATTGGGCGTCGCGGCCGCGCACGATCAGACCGGCGTTCTCCAGCACCTTGAGGTGTTTTGAGATGGCCGGAAGGCTCATCGCGAACGGTTCGGCGAGCGATGTCACCGATGCTTCGCCTGAGATGAGGCGGGCGAGGATCGCGCGTCTCGTGGGATCGGCGAGCGCCGAGAAAGTCGCGGTGAGACGATCGGCCGGCATGTTCAGTGGACCATTTGGCTAGATAACCATGTGGTTAAATACTGCCGCTGCCAGTGCCCGTCAAGTGCTAGCTATCGCCCCCCGGCCATTGCGCGCGTAGCGAAGCCAACTACGCCGCGCAATGGCGGGTGCGGTCAGTGCCAGAGTCGCGTGGATGCGATCTTCGCGCCCTCTACCAGCGATCCCAGTTTGCGGAATGCGATCTCGCGATCCACCCGGCCGGCGGTGCCGACCGATGTCGCGAACCCACAATCCGTCCCGGCGATCACCCGCTCGCGCCCGACAACGTCGGCAAAGCGGCAGATGCGCTGGGCGATCAGCTCGGGGTGCTCGATGTAGTTGGTGCAGGTATCGATCACACCGGGGATCAGGACCTTGTCGTCCGGCAGTTTCGTATCGCGCCACACGGTCCATTCATGTTCGTGACGCGGATTGGCAGCTTCGAACGAGATCGCCTGTGGCTTGGCCTTCAGGATGATCGGCAGGATCTTCTGCAGCGGAATGTCGAAGTCGTGTGGACCTTCGTAATTGCCCCAGCACAGGTGCAGCCGTGCGGAATTGGCCGGCACATTCGCCAGCGCATGGTTGAGCGCCTCCACCTGCTGTTCGGCCTGCTTGAGGAATTCCGGCTCGCTCAGATCCTGGAAGCCGGTATGGCGCGCCATCGCAAGATCGGGACTGTCGAGTTGCACGACAATGCCTGCACTGGCGATCGCCTCGTACTCTTCCTGCATCGCCGTGGCGATCGCGCCGATGTAGGCCGCGTGATTCGGGTAGTGGCGATTGGGCTGGAAGGTGGATACCACGCCGGGCGAGGCCGCCGGCATGAACGCGTCGGTCGGCTTCGATGTGGCAATCGCCGCCTTGAAGTTGGCGATGTCCTGCTGTGCCGATTGATGGTCCTGCCGCGTGATCGGCCCGGTGCAGCATAGCCGGCGAATCTGCTGCGGTCCGATGAATTGCTCCAGTCGCTTGCGGAAATCCGGATAATCCGCGACGTCGCGATTGGGCTTCGGCACATAGGGTTCGCCACCAAACCCGGTCAGTCGCTCATGGATGTAGGTCGCGTAGCCGATCTTGCTGGATTCCCCGTCGCTGACGACATCGATGCCGATAGCGACCTGCCGCGCGACGATATCGGCGACGGCCTGGCGGACCTGCTTGGCGAATTCAGCGGCGTCATACGGCTGGTCGCGGTCTTTCTTGATCAGCAGTTCCACCAGAGGATGCGGCCGCGGCAGGCTGCCGACATGCGTGGTGAGAATACGATCGGTGCTGAGCTTCATGGCGCTTCCCCCTGTTCGCTCAATGCCACAGCCGCGTGGATGCGAGCTGCGCGCCTTCTACCAGCGCGGCCAGCTTGCGATAGGCAATTTCAGGATCCACCCGACCCGCGTGGCCAACGAATGTCGCGAAGCCGCAATCGGTTCCGGCAATCACCCGCTCGCGGCCCACGATGTCGGCGAATTGCCCGATGCGTTGCGCAACGAGTTCGGGATGCTCGATGTAGTTGGTGCAGGTGTCGATCACACCGGGGATCAGCACCTTGTCGTCCGGTATTTTGGCGTCGCGCCACACCGCCCATTCGTGCGCGTGGCGTGGGTTGGCGGCCTCGAACGATACAGCCTGTGGTTTCGCCTTCAGGATGATCGGCAGCACCTTCTGCAACGGGATGTCGAAATCGTGCGGGCCTTCGTAATTGCCCCAGCACAGATGCAGCCGCGCGGAGGCTGCGGGTACATTCGCCAGCGCATGGTTCAATGCCTCGATCTGCTGCTCGGCCTGCTTGACGAATTCCGCTTCGCTCAGGTCCTGAAATCCCGTGTGACGCGCCATGGCGAGATCGGGACTGTCGAGCTGCACTACTATGCCGGCGCCGGCGATCGCTTCGTACTCTTCCTGCATCGCATCGGCGACCGCCCCGATGTAGGCTGCGTGCGTCGGATAGTGTCGATTAGGCTGGAAGGTTGATAAGACACCAGGCGATGCCGCCGGCATGAACGCGTCGGTCGGATGCGACTTGTCAATCGCAGCCTTGAAGTTTGCGATGTCCTGCTTCACCGCTTCGTGGTCGCTGAGTGTCACGTCGCCAATGCAGCACAGACGGCGGAACACCTGCGGGCCGGTGAACTGGATCATGCGCTGGCGAAAGTCGGGATAGTCCGCCAGGTCGCGCTGCGGCTTCGGCACGAAGTTCTCGCCGCCGAAGCCGGTCAGCCGATCCTTGATGTAGGTCGCATAGCCGATCTTGCTGGCCTCGCCGTCGCTGACGACATCGATGCCGATGGCGACCTGGTGCGCGACGATATCGGCTACCGCCTGACGCGAGTTGCGGTCGAATTCGGCGTGGTCGTATGGCTGGCCCTGGTCTTTCTTGACCAGTAGATCGACCAGCGCCTGCGGCCGCGGCAGGCTGCCGACATGGGTCGTCAAGATGCGATCGGTGCTGATTTTCATGGGCCCCTCCGGTTAGTTGTCAGCCCAGTCTATCCCGGCTCGGCACGCTGCGCGACCTCACCCGACTTGTTGTGCCACTGAAGGTTCCAGCATAGCGTGCCGCCGATCGTATCGCGACCGCCGCACCCTGAGAGCAGGCAGTTTCATGGTTGAATTCGGTATTGGCCAACCAGTCCCACGCAAGGAGGATGCACGCTTCCTCACCGGTCGTGGTCGCTATCTTCCGGATATCGTTCTGCCGGACATGGCATTCGCGGCGATGGTTCGCTCGCCCCATGCGCATGCACGCATCAGGGCAATAGAGACGACACGCGCAGCCGCTATGCATGGGGTCATCGCCATCTTCACCGGCGCCGACTTCGGTGCCGATGGCCGCAAGCCGATCCCGCACAGCGCCGCCGTCGCGGGCGGCCCGGATGCCGCGCTGCGGGTGTTTCCCGGCTTCCAGGTTTTCACCGTCGACATGGCTGCGCTTGCGACGGACAAGGTTCGCTACGTCGGCGAACCGGTGGCCATGGTGATTGCCGAATCGCATGACGCGGCAAGCGATGCAGCCGAGTTGGTGGCAGTCGATTATGAACCGATGCGAGTGGTCGTGCGGGCGGCCGATGCAGTCAAGCCAGGAGCGTCGCTGGTTTGGGATGCGTGCGCGGGAAATCTCAGCGCCGACGGCGAGGTCGGTGACAAACCCTCGACCGATGTGGCGTTCGCGGGCGCGGCGCACATCGTCAGCCTGGAAACCTGGATCAACCGCGTCACCGGCGTGCCGATGGAGCCGCGCACCGCGATCGGCGATTACGACAGCGCGAGCGGACGCTACACAATTTATGCCGGTACAGGAGTCGGCGTTGTGCGCGAGCGGCAGATCCTTGCCGCGGTTCTCGACGTACCCGAGGAGCAATGCCGCGCGATATGCGGCGACATGGGGGGAAACTTCGGCACGCGCAACAGCTTCTTTCCCGAGTACGGATTGTTGCCATGGGCGGCGCGGCGCATCGGACGACCGGTGAAGTGGTACGGCGACCGTACCGAATGCTTCCTCAGCGATTACCAGGGGCGGGATTTGACAGTAACAGCCGAGCTTGCGCTCGACGCGGAGGGCAATTTCCTCGGCTTGCGCGGGACCAATCTCAGCAATGTCGGTGCCTACACCGCGCATTTCGTTCCGCTGCGCAAGGGCCTTGGCATCATGTCGGGCGTCTATCGCATTCCGGCGGTACATTTCCGCGGCTGCGCAGTACTGACCCATACGATGCCGACGACGCCGTATCGCAGCGCCGGCCGCCCCGAGGCAATCTATGTCATCGAGCGGCTGATCGACATGGCGGCCGAGCAATGCGGCTTCGATCGGGTCGCTCTGCGCCGGCGCAACCTTATTCCGCCGCAGGCCATGCCCTACACCAACGGCGTCGGCATCACCTATGACAACGGCGAGTACGAGATGGGCATGGATGCGGCATTGGTTCTGGCCGACTGGCAGCAGTTCCCGACGCGCAAGGCCGAGTCCCGCGCGCGCGGCAAGCTGCGCGGTATCGGTTTTGCCAATTACATAGAAGCCACGAGCGGTTTTCCGCGAGAGCGCGCCGAGGTCACGGTTGCGCCAAACGAGCGGGTTGAGCTGGTACTCGGCACGATGAACAGCGGCCAGGGCCACGAGACCAGCTTCGCGCAATTGCTCACCGAATGGCTCGGTGTACCGTTCGATAGCGTCGATTTCGTCGCGCACGATACCGATCGCGTCAGCGCCGGCGGCGGTTCGCACTCTGCCCGTTCGATGCGAATTGCCAGCCTCGCGATCGGCACTGCGTCGGACGCGATCATCGAGAAGGGCAGGGCGATCGCCGCGCATCTCCTGGAAGTCAGCCCCATCGATGTCGAATTCTCGCGTGGCGTGTTTGCCGTCAAGGGCACCGACCGACGCATTGGCATCTTCGAAGTGGCAAAGGCGGCAGCGACGCGCAACGATTTGCCGGATGACATGCGCGGCAAGCTGGATGGCATCGGCGACGAGACAGTGACGACCGGCGCGTTTCCCTCCGGCACGCATGTCTGTGAGGTGGAAGTCGATCCCGAAACCGGCCAGGTGCGGCTGATGCGCTGGTCGGGCGTCGATGACGTCGGTCTCGCGGTCAATCCGCTGATCCTGCATGGCCAGACCCATGGCGCCGCCGCGCAAGGTATCGGCCAGGCGTTGCTGGAACAGTGCTATTACGATCCAGAAAGTGGCCAGTTGCTGACTGCATCGTTGATGGATTACGCCATACCGCGGGCGGACGATCTGCCGCCATTCGATTGCGCGCTCGTCGAAGTACCGGCGACCAGCCATCGCTACGGCATCCGACCCGGCGGCGAGGGCGGAACCACACCGGCACTCGGCGCGGTCGTCAATGCCGTGGTGGACGCGCTGTCGGAACTTGGCGTGAAGCACATCGAGATGCCCGTCACACCGGAACGCGTCTGGCGTGCCATCCATGCAGCCACCGCCGCCGCGTGACCAATCGATAATCCGAGGAGAGAAACCATGACCCAGGCTCTGTCAGGCATCCGCGTCATCGACATGACGCATAATCAGGCGGGCCCCGCCTGCGCGCAGATCCTCGGATTTCTCGGCGCTGATGTGATCAAGCTGGAGGAACCGAAGGGCGGTGACGTCGCGCGCACCAACATGCGTGACCGCACCGATAGCGATAGTCTGTTTTTCCTGGTACTGAATGCGAACAAGCGCAGCCTGACGCTGAATCTGAAGACGGATGAAGGCAAGAGACTCTTCAAGCAGGTAATTGCTGAATCCGACGTGCTGGTAGAGAACTTCGGGCCAGGCGCGCTGGATCGTCTGGGTCTCGGCTATGACGCGCTGTCGAAGCTGAACCCGCGGCTGATCTACGCCACGATCAAGGGCTTCGGCACGTACGGTCCGTACAGCGGGTTCAAGAGCTTCGAGCCGATCGCGCAGGCGATGGGCGGCGCAATGAGCGTCACCGGCTTCCCGGAGAACCCGCCGACCTATGTTTATCCCGCAATCGGCGATTCCGGTACTGGTATGCACATGGCAATCGGCATTCTGGCCGCTTTGCAGCAGCGCCATGCGACCGGAAAGGGTCAGCATGTGGAAGTATCGATGCAGGACGCAGTGGTGAACCTGATTCGCGTCAGCCTGCGCGATCATCAGCGCTTCGGAGCGCCGATGCAGCGGAACGGCAACCAGCTTGGCCGCACCGTGCCTGGCACGACCTATGCCTGCGCGCCGGGTGGGGCGAACGACTACGTGTTCATTCACGCGCAGCCGCAGATGTGGAAGGCGCTGATTGGAGTCATGGGACAGCCGGAGCTCGCGGATGATCCTCGCTTCAACACGCCTGATGCACGCTGGGAGAATCGGACGGCACTGAATGCGGTTGTCGAGGCGTGGACGCGCCAGCGCAGCAAACACGAGGTGATGCGGCTGATGGGCGATGCGGGCGTACCATGCGGGGCGACGCTGGATACCGGCGAGGTGCTGGCGGATCCGCATCTACGCGCGCGCGACATGATCGTCGATGTCGACTATCCGACTCGCGGGACCTACCAGACCGTCGGCTGCCCGGTAAAGCTGTCGGATTCGCCGGCCGAGGTGACGCGGCCGCCGTTGCTGGGGGAACACACAGCGGATCTGTTGGGCGCATTGTGTGGCGTGGGCCCGGATGAGGTAAAGCGGCTGCGCGAACAGGGTGTCATCTGACAGATCGAGCAACCCGATGGAGCCCCGATGGAACAACGTACGCTTGGCAATTCGGGACTGCGCGTGTCGCTGGTCGGGCTGGGGTGCAACAACTTCGGACGCCGCATCGACTACACCGCGTCCCGATCGGTGATTCACAAGGCGCTCGATCTCGGCATCACATTCTTCGATACCGCGGACGCCTACCGCAGCCCGATCGGTGGCTCCGAGGAGTTTCTCGGCAAGGCGCTGGGCGCGCGGCGCAAGGATATCGTGCTGGCGACCAAGGTCGGCATGCCGATCGATGGGAGCGAACTGCGCGGGGCATCGCGACGCACCATCATCGCGGGAGTCGAGGCAAGCCTGCGGCGGCTGAACACCGACTGGATCGATCTGTATCAGCAGCATCAGCCGGATCCCCTGACGCCAGTCGAGGAGACTTTGCGCGCGTTCGACGATCTCGTGCGGCAGGGCAAGGTCCGCTACATCGGCTGCTCCAACCTGAAGGCCTGGCAGGTGGTGGACGCACGATGGACGTCACGCTCGCTCGGGCTGGCACCGTTCGTATCCTGCCAGAACGAGTACAGCCTGCTGATGCGCGGTCCCGATCGCGAGTTGATTCCGATGATGCAGGCCCATGGCATGGGGCTGCTGCCATACTATCCGCTGGCGGGTGGTTTCCTGACCGGCAAGTACCGGCGCAACGCCCCAATGCCGGACGGCGCCCGGCTCACTGTGCATGCGCGCTACGAGGGCCGCTTCATCAACGATGACAACTGGCCGATCGTCGAACGGCTGGAGGCATTTGCGAACCTGTGCGGCAGGACATTGCTGGACCTGGCAATCAGTTGGCTCGCTGCGCGGCCATGCGTGTCCAGCATCATCGCCGGTGCCACGAAACCGGAGCAGCTGGAGGCGAATATCCGCGCCGCGGGCTGGGCGCTTACCCCGGTCGAACTACAGGAGATCGACCGGATTACCGCGAAGGCGTGAAGGCCCTGCGGGTACTACACTTCACCGGCCTCGCGACGGGCACGCATCGCATCTTCCCAGTGCAGTCCATCGAACGGGCGGGGACGGACCTGTTCGATGTCTACACCTTCGAGGCAGCGAAGATTGACACTGACACCGTTCGGCGCCGATCGCGGCACATAGAATGAATGAATGCCGCAGTTCCGGCAGAAGGTGTGCTTGGCGACGTTGCTGCCGAACTGGTACGTCGTGATCTCGCCCTTCCCGCGCAGCAATTCGAACTGCTCGCGCGGCACGACGAGATGCAGGATCCCCTTCATCGTGCAAATCGAGCAATTGCATTCGGAGGCATCGGCAAGGTCGCCGCGCACCCGAAACCGCACCTCGCCGCAGTGGCAGCCACCTTCATACGTTTGCAGCATCTCTGAATGTCTCCTGGCTAGACTTTGAGAATCTCTGCTCCCTGTGCCGCTTCAAGCTCGCACGCGTTCACGGTCATGCATAGCAGGCTGTAATAGCCGATGGCGCCTGTGAGCTGGATGAACTCGTCGTTGCCGAACCGCTTCAGCATTGCCTGCGTGGTTGCACCATCGTTGCGGTGTTTGCGCAGCAGCTGGCGGGTGAATTCCACGATCTGGGCATCTTCTGTCGGGATGCCGCGCGAGTGGTTTTCTCGGATCGCGTCGATGGTGGATTCCGACACGCCCAGCCGACGGGCGCTGCCG
The DNA here is from genome assembly GCA_035511435.1 of Acetobacteraceae bacterium. GTDB lineage: Bacteria > Pseudomonadota > Alphaproteobacteria > Acetobacterales > Acetobacteraceae > JAMXLO01. The sequence continues at coordinate 19,922 of DATKFJ010000029.1, forward strand.
GTTTGGGCGCCCCACACGTAGAGTGCCTCGAATTCACGCGCGACGGTCATCGCGGCGAGCACGCGAACGCGCATATCAAGCGATCCCTCGAACCGCACATACGCGCCGACATGCGCAACGCGGCCCGCCAATTCCGCCGAATGCAGGAACATCGTGAAAGGTCCCTGCACCGCCCCTCGGCTTGCCACGATCGAGTCGAATACCGCGTGGTCCTTCGGAGCAACCTCGTCCTTGCTGGTGATGTATGGGAGTTTTGCCATGGATCGACCTCCTATGCGGCGCGCGTGTAGTGACCGGTGAGAATGCGAAGGTGATCGCGAAAATGCGGCCGCAGGCGTTCGGTCCACGATGTGCCTGCTGCCTGCTTCCAGGCATCCGTCAACGGCACCGCCGGCGAAGCGAGGTGGTACAGCGCGAGATACCGGTGGGTTCCTGTGTTATCGCGGAACCGCCGCGCGCACAGCGTTCCCGGCACTGCCGCAAGCGCCGGAATGTGCTCGTGGTCGTACCATTCGTTGAATTCCGCCTCATGCGCGGGATCAACGTTCATTGCGTTGACCAGAAGTCCACCGGCACCCGACGGCGCGGCCTGATCACCGGGCAGGATCTGCTCACCGTCGAAGCGGATCAGCCGCTTGCACATAGGGCCCACGCGTTTCGACCAGACCGACAGGTTTTCGCCGGCGATAGCGCGATATGGCGCGCTTTGCAGCACATCGAGACTGTCGAGCTCATAGCTGGCGACGGCATGCTTCGGGTTCGTCGCGCTGATCCATCGGTTACAGGCGCCGAAGCCCGGGACGCGCTGACGCTCCGGAACGTGCTCCAGGTCGTACCAGTCGTGGAATTCGTCTTCGTGTGCGTTGGTGAAGTCGAAGCCTACCAGCAGGATGCCCTTGGCCATCTGCATGTCCTCCGTGCGGTTTGCATCATCATCGCGCAGTCGGGGCGTCGGCACCAGTTGGCGGCCGTGGACCGGCCAGAGACGCCAACCCGTCCGCGTGTCATTGCGAGGAACGCAGCTCGTCGCAATGACAAATGCTCATGTGCTGCTGTCGGCAAAGTACAGCCTGGCATCCGCCGCGCGCACCCGCGCTTCCGGCAGTCCCAGCTCGCGGCGCACGATGTTGGTGCCTTCCACCATCGAGACGCATTTGTAATACGCAATGCGCCGGCTCAGTCCTTCGCGACCGAAGCCGCAGTCCGTGGTGATGACCAGCCGCTCGGGCGGGATGAACTCCAGCGCCCGGCGGATCAACCCAGCGACGTATTCCGGTGGTTCCACCACAGTGTTGCAATGGTTCACCACGCCGATGCCGATCTTCTTGTCGGTCTTGTACTTGCCGAACAATGGTAGATCCTTGCCGTCGCTGCTGGCGCATTCGAACGTGATCACGTCCGCGTTCAACTGCAGCAAATGCGGCATCGCGCGTGCGTAACTCGGCACTTCCCAATAGACGCGCTGCTGATTCGGATTGCCCCAGCAGGTGTGCACCCAGATCTCCGCATCAACACCGACAAGCTGCCGGTTGAACGCCTCGGTCATGAACTCGAGGTCGGCATCGGTGCAGTCCGGCCGCGTCGAACGGCCATGATGCGGCGGTTCCTCGACCTGGATCAGCGGACAACCGGCAGCCGCCATTTCCCGGAATTCGGCGTTCATGATGTCGCAAAGGTCCAGCACCATCTGCTTGTCGTCCGGATAGTATTCGTTCCACAGCATGCTGGCCAAGGCCGGCGCACAGATCGCGCCGAACTTTACCGGCTTGTCCGTCAGCCGCTGCGCAACCTGCCACAGCGCGGCGTATTCCAGCGGCCCACGTGTCAGCTTCTCCGTCACGATGCCGGGCTGATAGGCCTCCTGGACTTCCCACAGGATTTTCCCCGGCCGCAATCCGTGCCGGCCCATCCAGCCCTGCGACGTGTCGCGGTGACCATGGATGCCGTTGATGCGCTCGATCGGATAGAAGAACCACGACTTGCCGCCCACCGCGAGATCGAATCGGCTGTCGCCATCGGTGACGATATCCAGTCCGGCAGCCTCCTGCGCATTGATGATGGCGGCTACCGCGTCGAGGTACTGTTCGCGGAACAGCGACTCGCCCAGGGCCGATTTGAACGATTGCCCGTTCAGGCTCATGTCGAACCACAGCGGGCGCGGATACGATCCGGTGATCGCCGTCGGCAGCATCATGTCGCGCGTGACTGTCAGCATAACCCCTCCCCAACCCTCCACCCGTCTGCACGGGGGAGGATGCATGCATCGTCAGTCGAACATCAGCACGGTGCGCGCGACCTCGCCTGCCTTCATCGCGCGGAACGCTTCGTTGATGTCGCCCAGGCGGCCGCGCCGGCTGACCATCTCGTCCAGCTTCAGCCGGCCCTGGCGATAGAACTCCAGATAGTTCGGAATGTCGCTGCGGAACTGGTTGGATCCCATGCGTGAGGTCTGCACCCGGCATTCCGGACGGATCGCCATCCACGGGAACTCGATCATCGCGTCCGGTGGCAGCACGCCGACAATGGTGGCGGTGCCGCGGATCGCCAGACTCTCGATCGCCTGGCGGCACAGCAGCGCCACACCCACCGCCTCGAATGCATGATCGACGCCGAGGCCTCGGGTCATCGCTCGCACCGCTTTCACCGGATCATCCTGCGTGCTGTTCACGGCATGTGTGGCTCCGACACCTTTCGCCATTTCCAGCTTGGAGTCGAACTGGTCCACCGCGATGATCTGCCGCGCACCGCCGATCCGCGCGCCTTGCACGATCGACAATCCAACGCCGCCGCAGCCGAACACCGCAACCGTCTGTCCCGCCTGCATTCCCGAACTGCGCAGCGCGGCGCCCACGCCGGTCAGCACGCCGCAGCCCACCAACGCGGCGCGATCCAGCGGGATTTCCGGATCGATCCGAACGATCGAGTTTTCGTGCAGCAGCATGTGGTCGGCATAGCTGCCGATGGCCGCGAACAACCGCAGCGGCTGACCGTTCTGCGACACGCGCGGCGTCGCGGAGTCATCGCGCGCGACGATGCCGGCGGTGCACAGATTTGGATGGCCGGCGAGGCATTGCGGACAGGCGCCGCAGAAGCCGGACAGGCAGGCGACGACGTGATCGCCGACCCGCACGGTAGTGACGTCCGCGCCCACTGCCTCGACGACACCCGCACCTTCGTGGCCGAGCAGGAAGGGGCGATCGAGCGGGAAGCGTCCGTTGCCGTCAACCACGTGCAGATCGCTGTGGCAGACGCCGGTGGCGACGGTGCGGACCAGCACTTCGCGGCCCCAGGGCTGGTCGATGTCCACCTGCTCGATCGTCAGCGGTTCGTGCACCTTGCGGAAAATGGCGGCTGTCATTTGCATGGTGGGCGCCTCCTGTGAGCCGCACGAAACTTACGGCACACTGGGTTGCGGGGCCAGCCGGCGTGGCATATTGGCCCGGAACCGATTGACTGAAGAGAAACCGATTGCCGGAAGAGAACCAGAAGCCATGACATCGAACGGCGCTGCCGACGCGCATCCCCTGTTGTTCACGCCGATCACCCTGCGTGGGGTCACCGCGCGCAATCGAATCGTGGTTTCGCCAATGTGCCAATACGTCTCGGTGGACGGCGGCCCGACCGATTGGCAGTTCGTGCATTTCGGCCGCTACGCGATGGGCGGCGCCGGCATCGTGTTCGGCGAGGAATCGGCAGTCGAGGCGCGCGGGCGCAAGACCTACCATTGCGCCGGAATCTGGAACGATCACCAGGCGCGCGCGTACCGCCGCATCACCGACTTCATCAAGCAGATGGGTGCCGTGCCCGCAATCCAGCTGGGCCATTGCGGCCGCAACGCCGGATCGCACGGCGCGATGGAGGATTGGCGTGCGCTCGACGAACGCGATGCGCGGGTCGGCACGCCGCCGTGGCGTGGCCTGGCGCCGAGCCCGCTGCCGGCAAGGCGCGGCTTTCCGGTGCCGATCGAGATGGACCACGACGACATCCGGGCCGTGCTGACCGCGTTCCGCGAAGCCGCACGGCGCGCCACCGACGCCGGCTACGACATCTGCGAAATCCACGGT
>DATKFJ010000030.1:0-23060 GCA_035511435.1 Acetobacteraceae bacterium
TCAGTCCGGCGTACAGCACCAGGATCATGAACGGGGTGAACTGCCAGGAGTCTGCCAGCACGACAGTCACGCGCGCCCAGTCGGGATTGCCGAGAAAATCCGGCGGGAAGATGCCGAGACCGATGAGAGTGGCGCTGAGCAGTCCCCACCGGCCCATGAAGATCCAGCGCAGGAACAGTGCGGCGACGACAGGCGTGACGATGCTGGGAAGGAACAGCAGAAGGTTCAGCGTGCGCACGGCGAACGTGAGGCGGTACAGTCCATACGCCACCAGCAGGCCAAGGCAGAACTCTAGCCCGACGGCAGCCGATACGATCGCCACCGTGCGGTTCAGCGTGTGCCAGAAGCGATCGTCTGCCAGCAGCGCGGCGTAATTGCCGAAGCCGATGAAATCGCGAGAACCGCTGCCGAGGTCGTAGTTGAACAGACTCAGGTAGATCGCATAGCCCAGCGGATACAGCATGACCGCGCCGAGTACCGCCGCGCTCGGTACCAGGAACAGCCACCAGCTTCCTTCCGGGCCGGTGAAGGCGCCGCGACGACGGCGCCGCAGGTCACTTGTAATAACCGTGCCCCTTGAGAAATTCGGTGGTCTCATTGCCGGCGGTATCCAGTGCCTGCTTCACCGGCAGTTCGCCGGTGACGGCCTGCAGGATGCGGCGGGTGATGAACTCGCCGACCGCGTAGAATTCCGGCAACGACGGCGCCGCGAGGCCGGTCTCGTACGAGGCGAGCGCCGCCGGGTAGAACCGGTTCGCCTGTTTCAACTCGGCGTCGTCCAGCAGCGATTTGCGTGGCGGGATCAGCAACGAGGCAGCACCGCGCATGCTCGCCTGGCTTGCCGAAGTGGCGATGATGCGGAACAACGTGTCGGGGTCCTGCTTGCTGAACGCCGAGATCGCGTAGCCGTCCGAACTGTTGCGCGCGTGCCCTTGCGGCGGCGCCACCCAGTCGATCTTGCCGATGACGCGCGATTTGGTCGGATCGTCCATTGCCTTGGCGCGCGTGGCCCATTGCAGACCCATCACGCCGGTATCCTGCTGATAGGCTATCATGCACTCGTCATTCGCCGCGGCGGTGAATCCCTGCTGAGCGTACTTGGTGATCTCCTGCATCATCTGGATCGCCTGCACGCCCTTCGTGTCGTTGAAGATCGGCTTCCAATCCTCGTCGAACCAACCGTCGCCGATCGCATTGAAATACCAGTGCGCTTCGTTGATGGCGGCGTCGACCGGCTTCAGGCAACTGACATTGCCGGACCGCAGCGGGCTGTTGAACGACTTCACCAGGTCGCGAAATTCCGGGAATGTCTTCGGCGGCAACTTGCCGGCGGCGTCGAACAGGTCCTTCCGATAGTAGAACATCATCGTATTGAGCGTGTGCGGCATGACGTACAGGTGACCATCATGCATGTAGGTCTTGCGGACGGATTCGGGGAAATCGTCGAGCTTGAATTCGTCGCGGTACTTTGCCCAGAGGTCATCCAGCGGGCGGAACCAGCCGTTCTTCACAAACGTCTGGAAGCTGGTGTCGCTGGCATAGATGATGTCGAACGTGTCGGACTTCGACGACATGGCGATGGTGGCAAGTTCCAGCGCCTTGTCGATCGGCATGAGCTGGGTATTGACCGTGACACCAGGTATCGCGGTGCGCATCTTCTCCGCGTAGTACTCGAGCGCGGGATAGCGATGGCTGATCATCTGGATGGTACCCGCGGCGCGCGCGCGCCGGCCCAGGATGGCAGGCGCTGCCAGTGTTGCCGCGACAATGCCGCGCCGGCTGATCTGTAGCCTGCTCATGTTGTTCCCCCCGGTAACTTTGGGCGTCATCCTAGGCGGCGACGCCGAGTCAGGGAAGGCTGACCGGGCGATCCTCCGCGGCTGACAGATCGATCGCATCGGCCAGACGCAGCAATTCACGGCCGTCTTCGCCGGTCAGCGACGGCCGGCCCTCGCCGCGCTTCAGCAGATCGATAAACGCCAGCGTGGAACGGCGAAAGCTTTCGCCCCAGTCGGCATTCAGGTTGTTGAATGCGTGCAGTTCGCCGTCACGGTACAGCGTCAGCGGCGGCTCCTCCAGCAGGCGGCCAGTGCAGCGCGTGAGCGTCAGTATGCCACGTTCGCCAACGACCTCGATCCGGTCGTCGTTGGCGTAGTAGTCGGTGTTGATGCGCATCTGCGGCACGCGCACACAATCCCAGATCACATGCACGGGCGGATCGGCCAGGGGCGGATCGGCCAGGGGCGGATCGGCATGGCGGAACACGACGCTGGCTCGTCGATCAACAACGCCGCCCGCCGGCGTGATCTTCCAGTCGATGCGTGCGAAAACGTCGGCAACCGGTCCGAACAGCCAGACGATGGTCGCCAGCTTGTGGTGCCCATCGTCAAACGTCATGCTGCCGTGCCGCTTCTGCTGCGTCAGTGCATCGCGCCATTGCTGCGTCGCGGGTTCGATTGGCCATGCGAAAGCCGGATCGCCGTGCAGTGTGCGCATGCGGCAATGCAGCGGCTGGCCGATCGCACCCTCGGCGATCAGCGCCTTCATTTTCTCGAGCGGCGGATAGGTGAGGTAATTCTCGAACAGCTTCAGGTGCCGGCCGGCGCGCTGGCCTGCATCAATCATCCGCTGGCATTCGGCGACACTCATCGCCATCGGCTTCTGCACGGATACGTGCAGACCGCGCGCGAATGCCGCCTCGGTCATCGCCGCATGCACGGGATGCGGCGACAGGATCTCCACCATGTCGAGATCATGACCGAGACATTCGTTGTAGTCGGTGTAGCCGGTGGCTTGGGGGAACTCGACCTGGCGACGCGCAAGACGATCCGGATTGGCATCGCACAAAGCGACAATCGTCGCATCCGGATTGTCGCGATAGCCGCGCAGATGCAAATCGGCAATGCGGCCGAGACCCACGATGCCAACCTTGATCATGGTGCTGCTCCCTATGACGCGAAGCCGGTCTTGGTTCGCACGTACTCCAGCCGATAGATCCCGCGCACGAACGGTCCGCGCGCGCCGGCACCGGTGAGGGCGCGTTCGAGCAGGATGTCGGTCAGCGCATCGGCGTCGGTTGCTTCCACCATGACGAACATGTCGGGAGGCGCCAGGATGTCCGTGCGGTCGCGGGTTTCCGTGGTGCGCACGGCGGATGCGGTGGCATCGCCGGCACAGAGATGCGCGCCGGTCACGCGCGATGCTTGCGCCGAGGCGCGCACCAATGCACGCAGGCCGGGCAGATGCCGCGCGTCGCAATCGAAGCGGATGGTCAACAGCATGCCGCCGATGCCTGGGCCGTGGCTGACCAGAACACGTGTCAGCGCACGCGCGGTGTCGCGGAACTGCGCTGTGGTGGCCTTGGTGCCTGGTGTCGGATCGTTCAGCCGGTTGGCATAATCGCTGCCTTGCAGCACCTGCATCGTGTCAGCTTCATACAGCGTGAAGAATTCCGGGAAGGTGTCGGCGTCGGCTGCGACGTAGCGGCGGCCGCGGCGGAAACCGGGGATGCCGACGCGCTCCGGCATATGTTCGTTGGTGTGCCAATCGTAGAACTGCTCGCGCGCCTCGGGTGCGATGCCATTCCAGATCGCCACCACTGCCTCGCCTGCCAGCATGGTCTGTCTCCTTTCGCGGTCATTGCGAGAAGCGCGACGGCGCGGCAATCTCCAGCCCCACCGGCTTGAGGTTGCCGCGTCGTCGCGGTCCTCGCAATGACAGGAACCGGTGGTGGTCCACTCGGCTTGGCCGGGATATCAGTGCTGATACGATACGAAGGAGGGAAGCAATGCCGGAAGTCTATGTCCATGCCATCGAGGGTCGCTCGAAGGACCAGAAGCGCGCGCTCATCACGGATATCACCGCCGCGGTGGTGAAGAATTTCGGCGTGACGGCGGATGCGGTGCTGGTGGAGATCATCGAGACGTCGCGCGACAACAAGGCAAAGGGCGGCGTGCTGTTCAGCGAGCGCTGATCGGCGCGAGCAGCCAGGCGGGTGAACCCTCGCCGGCCTCTGGCAGCGTCCTGGCGTTTATCCTGGCTCGAATACCGCAAACACCTTGTTGGCGGCCAACACATAGGTCTCAACCAGTTCGGTCCAGACCGGACGCCGCTCCAGCGCGTCCATCGCGCCAGCCAGGCACACCCAGTTCAGCATCTCCTGCTGGCCCGCCTGCTCGAGTTCCGCGGTGCGCAGTTCCTTCCACAAGGACAGCCTGCCATCGCGCAACTCCTCGAACCGCGCCCGATCCGCTGCCATGTCGGGCCAGACATAGTGATTGCTCGCGGCGAGAAACGAATGAGACCAGCTTGACGACGCAATGACCGCGACACGCCACGGGGATTCCCGCAGGGCTCGCGCCGTCGCCGCCCCAACTGCAAAGCACCGTGCCGCGTTCGGCCCTGGCGGATCGGGCGCATCGGAGCCGGTGCCGTCGATATGTGCGAAAGCGCCGCGCTTGGAGATGGTCGAAGAGCCGTAGCAATTGACGTGGAACGGCAGTACGGGCCAGGGCAGGCCTTTCCGATCGTAGTCCAGCAGCAGCAGCGCATTGATGAACGCATGCGGCAGCCCCGCCTCATGCCGCATCGAGTAGGCATAGGACATGTCGAAGCCCTGCTCGACCAGCGCTGTTGTCAGATACCGGCCGGCGGCGGGGTGGCCGGTCAGCCGCACGACGCTGTCGTTCGGCTCACCCCAGGCATTTGCCGCGTTGCCGAGACGCGCGAAGGGGCGTGACTCGATGGCATCCAAGGCGAACACGCAGAACGGGGCGACACCATCCTCGCGGAAGTTCTCGTACTGATCGTCGCCCCAGATCAGCACGAGGTCGGGATGAAAGTCATCCAACGCGGCGCGCACCGTGCGGAACGCTTCAACCAGGCGCTGCCGGTGCGGGCCGGCAAGGCGGCCGGCCTGATGCTCAGCCCATTCGTGCTGCATCGGCGCGGGCCAGCCGGACGGATCACGCAGTGCCGCAGGCACATGCGGGCTGCGCATCACCCGTTCCAGAATGCCCGCCATGCGTTCGTCGGTACCCAGCAGTGGCGGCGAGTGGGTCACCCCCAGCCCGAGAATCCCGGCCATCGGCGTTGCCTCCTTGGTCTGGTTTTGGCGGAAAGGATAGGAACGATGAGGCTTGGGGGGAAGCTGGCGGGGGGTTGGTTCAGCCTCGCCTCCTTGCTTCTGATGCCCGGAAAGCTACTTTCCGGACTCTCGGAAGATCGAAGCAGCAGAACCAGTGACCGACCTCCAGCCCGCCCGCGGCACCCACGACCTGATCGGCGAAGACCAGCGCCGCCACAGCCATGTGGTCGATACGGCTCGCCGTATCGCCGCCGCCTACGGCTTCGACGAATGGACCACGCCGATCTTCGAGGACACCCGCGTCTTCTCCCGCACCCTCGGTGAAACCTCCGACGTGGTGATGAAGGAGATGTACAGCTTCGAGGACCGCGGCGGTGACAGCATCACGCTGCGCCCCGAAGCCACCGCCGGCGTGTGCCGAGCCCTGGTGACCAACGGCCTGACCCAGTCGCTGCCGCAGAAGGTGTTCTGCGCCGGCCCGATGTTTCGCTATGAACGCCCACAGAAGGGCCGCTACCGCCAGTTTCATCAGATCGATATCGAGCTGATCGGCCCCGCTGAACCGCTGGCCGACGCCGAGGTGATCGCTTGCGGATGGGACATCCTGCAGGCCCTCGGCGTCGCCGGCGACACCATTTTGGAGATCAACACACTCGGCGACAAGGCATCCCGAGCCGCCTATCGCGACGCCCTGGTGGCGTATTTTGCCCAGCACCAGGCCGCGCTGTCGCAAGACAGCCTGGCGCGGCTGGATCGCAATCCGCTGCGCATCCTCGATTCCAAGGATGTCGCCGACCGAGGCATTGTCGCCGACGCTCCCACCATCGGCGCTTTCCTGACCGAGTCCGCCGCCGCGTTCTATGCGCGCCTGCAGACGCACCTGCACCAATTCGGCGTGCCGTTCCGGGAAAACCCACGCATCGTGCGCGGCCTCGACTATTACGGCCATACCGCGTTCGAATTCGTCACCAACAAACTCGGCGCGCAGGGCACGGTGATGGCCGGCGGGCGCTACGACGGCCTGGTGGAGGAAATGGGCGGCCCGCCGACGCCGGCCGTCGGCTGGGCCGCCGGCATCGAGCGTCTCGCCATGCTGCTGGACACCCCACCCCCGGCACCGGCGACCGTCGTCGTCGTGCCGATCGGCGTCAACGCGGAAGCCGCGGCGCTGACCGTGCTGCAGGATCTGCGCCGATCCGGCATCCGCGCGGAAACGGCGTATCGCGGCAACCTGCGCCGCCGCATGGAGCGTGCCAATCGCATCGGCGCGCGCGCCGCGATAATCCTCGGCGACGATGACCTCGCGCGCGGCGTGGCGCAGGTGAAGGACCTCGCGACCGGCGGACAGGAGGCGGTGCCTTTGGCGGAGATCGCCGCGCACCTGAAATGAACCTCGCATCGAAGCTGGACCGCATCACGGCACGCGCCGAGGAACTGCGCGATATGCTGACGCAGGGCCTGTCAGGCGAATCTTACGTCAAGGCGTCGAAGGAATTGTCGGACATCGAGCCTGTGGTTGCGCGCATCGGCGACCTGCGCGCCGCGGAACGCGCGCAGGCCGATGCCGAAACACTGCTGACCGATCCCGAAATGCACGACCTGGCGGAAGCCGAACTGCGCACGCTGAAGGAGCAGATCCCCACGTTGCAGCACGAAATCCGCATCGCGCTGCTGCCCAGGGATGCAGCCGACGAACGCGCCGCGATCCTGGAGGTGCGACCCGCCGCGGGGGGCGACGAGGCCGCGCTGTTCGCCGCGGAATTGTTCGGCATGTACCAGCGCTACGCGGAAAACCGTGGCTGGCGCTGGGAAATTCTCGAATACAACGACACCGAACTCGGTGGCCTGAAGGAAGGCATCGCCGAGATCAACGGGCGCGGCGTGTTCGCCCGGCTGAAATACGAATCCGGCGTGCATCGTGTGCAGCGCGTGCCGACAACCGAAAGCCAGGGCCGCATCCACACCTCCACCGTCACGGTCGCCGTGCTGCCCGAAGCGGAAGAAGTCGACGTGCAGATCGACGAAGCAGACCTCCGCATCGACACCTACCGCGCGTCGGGCGCCGGCGGCCAGCACGTCAACAAGACGGACAGCGCAGTGCGCATCACCCACCTTCCCTCCGGCGTCGTCGTCGCGATGCAGGAGGAAAAAAGCCAGCACAAAAATCGCGCCAAGGCGATGAAGATCCTGCGCGCCCGGCTGTACGAGCAGCAGCGCGCCACCCTGCATGCGACCCGCGCCGCCGATCGCAAGTCACAAGTGGGCACCGGCGATCGATCGGAGCGCATCCGCACCTACAACTTCCCACAAGGCCGCGTCTCCGACCATCGCATCAACCTGACGCTATACAAGATCGACCGTGTGCTGGCCGGTGAACTCGATGAATTCATCGATGCGCTGACCTCGGAAGATCAGGCCGCTCGTCTCGCGTCGGAGGAGTGACTCGCGACGCTGCCTGCCCGATCGTGCGCGCGATGGAGGACACCAGGGTCGGGGTCATCCGGAGACTCGACTATCGGCCGGTGTGCAACTCGCAACGACTACGGCGAGCACGACACCGGTGAGCACGACAACGGCGACGACGCGCCATCACCCACCGGTAAGCCGGCCAATCAACGCCTCATACGCGGCAAGGTAATCCGCCATCGCCAGGTTCTGTTCCGCATAGTGCCGCGCAGCTTCGCGCAGCCGGCGGGCAAGCAGCGCATCGTCCAGCACGCGCAGCACGGAATCCGCGAGACCTTTTGGATCGAAGAACGACACCAGCAGCCCGTTCTTCTCGTGCGTGATGAATTCTCGCACCGTCGGCGTGTCGCTGCCGATCACCACACAGCCGGTGGCCAGCGCCTCGCGCAATGACCATGACGCCACGAACGGATAGCTCAGATAGACGTGCGCATCCGAGCGTTGCAGCATCGCGGTATAGAGCTTATAATCGATACGACCTGGAAACAGCACCCGGCGGGGATCGATCTCGTCGCCGAGTTCGGCCAGCATCTTTTGTCGCCAGGTGCCTTCCGCCGGTGCCAGGCCGTAACTGACGCCGTCAGCCCCCACCATCACAACGCGGATATCCTTCCGGGCGCGCAGCAGGTGCGGAATGGCGCGCATCATCAAATGGAAGCCACGATACGGCTCCAGGTCGCGCGACACGTAGGTGATCAGTTTGTCGGTTGGCTTGATCGTGGTTCCTCCGATCACCAGGTTGCGCCGCCGCGCCTGCGCGTTTGGCTTCGTCACATCAAGATTGACGCCTTCCGGCAGCAGCGTGATCTTCTCACGCGCCCATTCGGGATAGGTGGAGAGCTGCCATTTGGTTGGCGTCTGCGCATTGGCACCCAGGTTGAGTGCCAGCAGATTGACGGCGTTCTTCGCGCGAATGCGTGGGAAGTCGGCAGGATGCACCGGGAACTCCGGATCGAAATCGACATCGATGCCGGTGGTGCAATAGTAGAATTCGAGATAGCCCAGCAACGGCACATCGGGCCAGATGTCGCGGATGTTGAGCAGTTCGCCCCAGCCGTGATGGCCGATGATGATGTCCGGATCGAAACCGAGTTGCTTGAGGTTGGCGGCGGTGCGAGCGACGACGTCGGCGCGCCGCACCGCCGCATCCAGCTCGCGTGACGCGACGTGGCCGTCCGGCGCCGGCCCATCCGGCTTTGGATACGGCACCGTCCGCACCCCCGCTATCTGGTTCACGTTCGGTTCGGTCAGGAACACCACGTCGTGCCGCCGTGATGCAGCCAGATGCCGGACGATATGCAGATACTGGCCAGGGAAGTTCTGGTGAACGAACAGATATTTCACGCCGCAACCTTGTAGGGCGGAGGAACCGGCTGATCGCCCGACGTCAGCGGGACCGCCGGCCGGCGCCGGTCGGCTTGGCGGTTTGGGCAGTGGGCTTGTCCGCCGGTTTGGCCACCGTGGGTTTGGCTGCCGTGGATTTGTCTGCCGGTTTGGCCGCCGACGGGGCTGGCTGGCTGGCGCGCGCCCGGCCGCCTCGCGGTGCCGAATTGCCGGGCGTGGCGGCCTCACCACGGCGATGGATCACGATCTGAAACGCCTCCAGCGCGGCCAGACTCTCGGCCTCGCATGCCTCGCCGGCCGGCACCGGCCCAACCGCACTGCCATCCACGAAACTGGCAGAATAGTTACATTCATGCGTTTTCGCAGCGCCGCCCTTGAGCCTCACCTTCAGGCCCAGAAGCGGCAGCGCCATGCCGCGGCTACCGCAGAACTTGCCACCTTCGATCCAGGGAGACAGCCAGCCCCGGCCAAGCACCGCCTGGTATTCCAGGTCCGACGGATTGATGTCGTCGTGCGGCGTCAGGCTGAAGCCCTCGATCCACAGCCGGCTGCCGCGCGTGCCGGCCCATTCGCCGATCCGGTTCGGAACGTCGCCCGTTCGCTGCACATGCGCCACCACATCCGCGTCGGCGGTTACGGCAGGTTGTGGCGCGACGTTGCCCACCGCGGCTGGCGCGCGCATCCCGCCGCCGCTATCGCCGCCCAGCCGCATGACCTGGAGTCGCGGGGCGGTGTCCGGTGGCGCTGACGGCGCCTGATAGACCGTCACCAGGATCTGCGCCGGCCCCGTTGCCACGCGGACCAGCGCGGCGGCATCGTGCCCGTTGAGCCAGCCATCATCGCGAAACGTGCTGATGCTGACGGCTTCCGGCCGGCCAGTGGGACCGGGCGGCAAGGAGATCCGAACGCCCGGAAGTCCCGATCGGTCATTCGGCGCCGCTGAGTCAGGCGCCTGGAACACGCAGAACAATCCGGCATCCAGAGTCATCAGATGCCCCGAGACCTTGAGTTCGGTGACGCTCCCCTGGCCCCCTTGTTGCGCACCCCCTTGTTGCGCACCCCCTTGTTGCGCATTGGCCTGGGCAACTGACGGTTTCTGGACGGCGGTGCCGGCTTCGGACATTCAGGTGTCTCGCTCTTCGGTTACATCCGGCGCATGCGATCGAGCCACTCACATGACGAATGGGATAAGGCATTGCAATGTATGCGGCATTGCTACCGGAGTCATTCTTGGCGGAGTCATTCTTGCCGGAGTCATTCCTGGCGGGGCCATTCCTGGCGGGGTCATTCTTGGCGCGACAGGCCCGCCGCTGCAATCAGCGCATTGTTGATGGCGTGCGACGGCAGGCCGAGTGGCAACAGAATGCCGCGGCCGGTGCGCCGGATGCGTTCAGCGGGAGCGCCGATGTCGAATGCGGCTACCGACAGACCGGCGCGCCAGGCCTCGGCCAGGCTGAGGCACCAGGTTTCCGGAAAAATCGACGGCAGCCACGCGATCGTCGCGCGTTGCGCCTTGATCAATGGCACCGCCTCGTCGGCGGCAAAGCTGCCGGTCACGAACACCCGCTCCGTCGCCAAAAGTCGGCGGTCGTCGATTGTGTGCCCGACCACGACAAACTCCAGCGGCAAGCGGCGCACGGCGGCATCGCGCGCGCAGTCGAGCACCACCTGGTAGCCTTTATGGATGCCGATTGCGCCGATGACGCAGACACGGCACTGCGCCACCGCCGCCAACCGCGGTGGATCGGCAATCGCCGCGTCATCTTCGTGAGGAACAACCACTGGGCACGCAGCCGGAAAGTGGCGCCGGATGCGCGCCGCGGTATCCTCGGACGGCGTGATAACGCGCCTGGCGTCCGCAAACAGCCGCGCAGATCGCATGCGCAGCGCAGCAACTGTAATGTCCTCATCGATCAGGCTGCCGGCATCCGCAATGCACGCCTCGCACTGCACTGCATCCGGTTCACCGCAATAGCGCTGTGCCGGGCCGACCAGGGCTACGCGGCCACACAACCAGGCATAATCATGCACGTGCACGTCGTACGGTACACCCAGGCCAGCGATCAGCTTCAGCACCGCCGGATGGTGACCGACCATATGGTGCAGCTCGATGGCCCGCGGATGCTCGCGCGCGAGCAAATGCTGCAAGGCGGGCAGTTCGTCTGGCATCGCATAGCGCAGATTGGGAAAATCGGCCGCGGTGCCGTCGCTGACCGTTATGCATTTGCCGCCATCCGATGCACGGCTCGGACGCAGCACGATGGCGCGAATGCCGTCGTCGCGATGCCGGTCAACCGACGACGCCACCTGGCGCTCGACGCCACCGCCCTCGGAATGGGTGATCAGGATGGCCGCCTGGCTGCCGCGTGCCCTGGCGGCGCGCCATCGCGCCAGGTCGAGGCGCCGTCGTGCCCCCGCCAGCGGATCGGCGCTGGCATGCGCTTCGATCAATCCCGCGTAACCGGGATGCAGGCGCTCCAGCAATGCCTCGTTGCGCGCCTGCAGATGCCTGGCCGCGGCACCGAACGAATGGCCGCCTACATGAGCGACGAAGACGCCCGGCGCGGCCACATGTCGCCAACCCAGATGCCGCGCGCGCAGGCAGAAGTCATTTTCTTCGCCATAACCCTGCGCGAACAGGTCAGCGCGCAGCAGACCGACAGCGTCCAGGCAGGCTCGCCTGACGTACATGCAGAAGCCGACGGCGACCGGGATCTCGACCGCGACGCCGCGGTTCGCCTGACGCGCCAGAGCCGCCAGAGTTTGGGTTGTCGCAAGATCTGGCACAGCATTGCCGCCAGTGCGGTCGGGATAACTCAGTATGGTCGCGTCGTTGGACAGCGGTGTCGCCGTGCCGATGTCCGACGCGCCGTAAACCACCGCACGCAGATCGTCGAGCCAGCCGGCGGTCACCAGCGTGTCGCTGTTCAGCAGGACCACGTCGCGGCCGGCGGCAGCCAGGATTCCAGCGTTCGCACTCGCCACAAATCCCAGATTGCGCTTGTTGCGGATCAGCCGCACTCGTCCCTGCCGCGCCAACGCGTCCAGTGCGCGGATCAATTCCGGGTCGGTCGATGCATCGTCCAGCACAATCACCCGGCTTGGCCGGCGCACGGTGGCCAGCACGCTATCGAGGCACGCGAGGGTCCGAGCCATTCCGTCGTGCACCGGCACCACGACATCCACGGCGGGACGAGGCGCGGATCCCCCGGCTGATCTGCGTGGCACAATCGTGGCCACCGGCATCGCCGGCGGGGCGGCAAGCCGTTGCGAACCCGCCTGATGCCGCGCAGCGGGATAAAGCCGCGCCAGCGTCGCTGCCGCGGCGGCGCCGACGATCTGCTCAGCCTGCGGATCGAGCGGACTGCCAAGCAAGTCACGCCCGTCACGCCCGCGCACGTGCAGGAGACCCGTCAGGCCTTTTAGCATCTCCGCCGGCACAACGAAGCCGCGTGGCCGGGCCAGCAAACCGCTGTTGTCGATCCTTACACTCGCGTCCTTCGCGGCAATGGTGATCGGTTTTCCACCGCCGGCAGCACGACCGCCGCCGGAGGCACGACCACCGCTGGCGGCACCAATCGTCAGCGTCGGATCGACATCGGGATCGCCGGGATGCCACGCCCAACCCGTCAGCGCGCCATCGCGGCTGGACACACAGCCGACAACCGCCGTGATGGCGGCGATGTTGATCGGACTGCCCAGCAGATGCACGCCGTGCCTGGTGGTGACCGCCAGAGTTCTGGCATCCTGCCAACCCGGCGGCAGACGGCCGGCGACCATGGCGACCCGGCGTCCGTCCAGCCTCAGTTCACTTTGCCGACCGCGGGCCTCCGCGTGGATGGTCAGTCTGCCTTCGCCGGAAAGCCCACACCAACCCGGCGCAGCAGCCTCCCGCGCGATGGCGTCGCACAGAGCCGCGCGCTTTCGGTCTGGCACATGGCGCGCGAGTGCCTCGGCGATCGCATCTGCGGCTCCTGCTGCGTCGCCCAGACGGCGCTGTGCGGTCGCCAATCCAAACCACGCCTCGCGCACGTCGTTGGCCGCGCTGATGGCAGCGAACAGCGCTGCTGCCCGCATGTCGTCATAGCCGAGACAGGCACCCGCCAGCGCCAGCGCCAGCGTCTGGTCGCGCGGCGCGAGGCGGCACGCCCGATCAAGCCAGCGTCGCGCCCGATCGTGGTTCCCGGTGGCTATCTCCGCCTGCGCCCGCTCGAAAGCCTCCACCGCCAGCGCGACATTTTCTGGCAGTGGACTCCGACCGTGCTGCTCCGCCGCTTCGGTCAGCGGTTAACCGCCTGCGGCTCGTCCTGCTGCGGCTCAGCCTGCGGAGGCAGGGCGGCAAGGTCGCCGCGTGCGTCTTGCAGGCCCTGCGCGATGGCCCGCTCCAACCACATGCGGGCACGGTCGAAGTCCCGCTCGCCGGCCAGGCCGCGCACCAGATAGCGGCCAAGCATCATCTGCCCATACGCGTGTCCGCGCTCTGCTGCGGCTGCGAACCATTTCTGCGCGGTGAGCCGATCCGTCGGCACATCGTGACCACCGCCATGCATCGCGCCCATGGCGAACATGGCACCGACATGGCCACGTCCGGCCGCCTTCTCGAACAGTGCGAGCGCGGCCGTGTGGTCCCTCGACCCGCCGCGGCCGGTCAGCATCATCTCGGCCAGCATGACCTCGGCCTCCACCATCCCGACATCGGCGGCGCGCTTGATCCATGCGCGGCCTTCCTCGGGGTTGGCATCCAGGCCACGGCCCTCCGCCAGCATGCGGCCGTACCAGTATTGCGCGTTCACCACGCCATCCGCGGCACGGCGCAACCACTCGGCTGCCTTGCGGTCGTCACGTTCGACCCCGACGCCTTCCGCCAGGCAGACGCCGAAATTGAAAGCCGCGACCAGATCGCCCGACGCGGCCGCCTGCTCGAACCACTGACGGGTGTGCACCGCGTCCTCCGCGCTGGCGTCTCCTCGCAGGAGCAGGTTGGCGAGGTCGACCCGGGCGCCCGGATCGCCCGCCTGCGCCGACACGCGGAACCAGCGCGCGGCTTCCTCGGAATCGCGCGGCACGCCGGCGCCGGTCAGGTGGAGCAGGCCCAAGGCTCGGGATGCCCCGCGGTGGCCCGCCTCCGCACCGCGACGAAACCAGATCGCTGCCTCGGCATAGTTCGGCGGCAGTTTGCCGCCCTTGGCGTAGAGGTCACCGACCACCGCCGCTGCCTCCGGATCGCCGGCGAGCGCGGCGCGGCGCAGCCAGGATTCGCCCTCGGTCGGATTGGCCGCGACGCCATGGCCTTCCAGCAGAGCCAGGCCCCAGCGAGCCTGGCTGGGGCGACTGCCTTTCTCCGCCGCCTGTCGAAACAGCTGGATTGCCGCGGGCCGGTCAGCCGTCACACCGAGACCGCGCTCGGTCATGATGGCGAATAGATAAAGCCCGGTGGGCAATCCGGCATCGGCGGCCTGGCGCAGATATTCCGCCACCTTCGCCTGCTCTTCCGGGTCCTTGGCGGTGCGCGCCAAGGATAGCGCATAACCCAGCGCACCCTGCGGGCAACCGGCGACGGCGGACCGTTCGTACCACAGGTGCGCCTCGTCCAGGTTGCGCAGATGCTCCGGCCCCGAAGTCAGAATATAGCCAAGCACCGCCTGGCCATCCGCCGAACCGGCCTCTGCCGCCTTGCGCGCCCATCTGATCCCGGACTCGAAGTCGGGCTCGGCCGCGACGTTCGCGGCGAACAGATTGGCGGCCGAACCCGCAGCCGATGCGCCCGATACATCCATCGATGTGGCCAAGCCATGGATAGAGAGCGTAGCCAACCGCGCCAGCGCATCGACGTAGCCCTGGTTTGCCGCACGTTCCAGCCATCGCACGCCATCCACCAGGCTTGGCGGTACGCCGGACCCTTCCAGATAGCAGCGGCCCACCCGGTATTCCGCCTCCGCTATGCCGGCGCGCGCGGCGCGGGTCAGCAGCGGGAATGCCTGTTTGACTTCCCCCCGTTCCGTCAGCCTGACCGCCCGGCGCAATGCGGCGGATGGTGATGTGCTCGCAATCAGCCGGTCGAGCAGTGCCATGCGGTCAGGTCTCGGCTAACGCATATATCCGTTGCTCGATCACACAGCCGGGCTTGATCACACAGCCGGGCTCGATCACGCAGCCGGATCTCACGGTTCGCGCATCCCCTCAGAGGCCACGGGCAGAATTCGGCCCAGCAGATATTGCAGCGGGGTGCGCTTGCCGACCTTGACATCAGCCGTCACCGGCATGCCCGGCATGATGCGGAACCCGGCTGGCGTGCCGTGCAGGTCAACGCGGTCGATGGCGACGCGCGCGCGGTAATACGGCTCGGTCGAATTGGTCGGCATCGGCACCGCGCCGCTCGGGTTGCGCTGGTCATCCTGCGCGGTGAAGCTGTCGGCGCTGATGCTGCGCACCGTGCCATGAGCCATGCCGTATTGCATGAACGGGAAGGTGTCGAACTTGATCGCCACCGGATCGCCGACATGCACGAAGCCATCGTCGCGCCCCGAAATGTTCGCCTCGATTTCCAGCGGCGCGTCTGCCGGCACCAGAGTGATGAACTGCTGGCCCGATTGCAGCACCGAACCCACCGACACCCGTGCCACGGTCAGCACGGTCGCATCGCGCTCCGCACGCAATTCCACGAGCTGGCGGCGAAGCTGTGCCTTGTTCAGTGACTCGCGCGCATCCGACAGCTTGCTGGTCGCATCGGCCAGCTTATCGGAGATGTCTGCGTGCCAGGATTGCACGTAACCATCACGCTCCGCGACTTCCGCGGCGAGGTCGCGCGCAATGCCGGCCGCGGTCTCCCGTGCATTGTTCAGATTGCGCTCCATCTCCGCGCGGTTGTCCGTCGCCGCCAGGGTGTTGAGCCGGCTGCCGACGTGCAGCTTTTCCAGCTCTAGCCGCATCTGTTCGACACTTGTCGCCACCGCCAGACGGCTGCGGAATCCGGCCGCGTCGGAGTTGGACTTTGCGATGGTGGAGACCATGCCGTTGATCTTCTGGGTGTAGTTTTCCAGCTTGAAATTGTACTCCGCCTGGCGTTGGGCGAAGATCGCCGCTTGCAGCGACAGGTTCGGGTCGAGCCCAGAATAGGTGAACGGCCGCCCATCGGCTTCGGCCTGCATGCGGGATACCTGCGCCTGCAGATTGGCCACCTGTGCAGCCAGCGCGCCGACATCGGCGGCGGCAAAGGTCGGGTCGAGCCGTGCCAGGACCTGGCCGGCGTGTACGGATTCCCCTTCATGCACGTCGATCGAACGCACAATCGAAGCCTCAAGCGGCTGCAGCACCAGCGTCGCCGAGCGGGATACCACGCGGCCTTGCGCGGTCACCACGCGATCGATCGGAATCACGCCCATCGCCACAACAATGGCGGCGAACAGGGCGGCGACCATCCAGACGATGCCGCGTGCGGATTGCGGAATTGGCGCCGAGGTTATCGCCGTTGACGGCATCTGGAATTCCAGAATCACCGGCAACGTCGGATCGTCCCGATCCGCGGCGATCGTGCTAATCGCGTTGGACGAGGGTCGGGGCGAGAGCTGCATGGCGTGGACCTTGACTGTCGAGATGGCGGTTTTGCTGTGCCCAGAGCTGGCGGTAGACCGTGCAGCGCTCGAGCAGGACACGGTGTGGCGCGATATCTTCGACCTTGCCCTTTTCCAGCACGAGGATCTGGTCGCATTCGGTCAGCGAGGACAGCCGATGCGAGACGATGACCATCGTCCGGCCGCGCGCGATGCGCAGCAGGTTCGCGTTGACCAACGCTTCGCTTTCCGGGTCGAGCGCGCTGGTCGCTTCGTCGAGGATCAGAATGCGCGGATCCGTGATCAGCGCACGCGCGATGGCGAGACGCTGCTTCTGGCCGCCGGACAGGTTCGGCGAACCCTCCTCGATATAGGTTTCGTAGCCGTTGGCCATACGCTCGATGAATTCCTCGGCACCAGCCAGTCGCGCCGCACGCACCGCGTCTTCCAGCGTCAAGCCGGGCCGGCCAGCCAGGATGTTATCCCGGATCGAGCCGCGGAACAGGAAGTTGTCCTGCAGCACGACGCCAAAGCTCATCCGCAGGTGACGCAGGTTGATTTCCCGTAGATCGGAGCCGTCGATCTTCAGAAAGCCCGAATAGTCGCGGTTGATGCCTTGCAGCAGGCGCGTCAAGGTTGACTTGCCCGAGCCGGACCGCCCGACAACGCCGAGCATGGTGCCGGACGGGATCGCGAAGCTGATGCGATCGAGCGCCGGTGTCTTCGTGCCACCGTAGGTGAACGAGACGTCGTCGAAGCTGATCGCCCCGTCGAATCGCGGCCGCAGACCGCCGGAAATCGCATCGACCTCGAGCGGCCGGTTCAACACCTCAGCCGCCTGGCCAATCGCCGCGGCGACATCCTGGTACTCGTCTGTCAGGCGGGCCAACTGCACCAGCGGCTGGGCAACACGCTGCGACAGCATCATGAACGCGAACAGCGCCCCGGCAGCGAAGCCGGACGAATCCGTCAGTGCCCAATAAGCGCCAAGCAGGATCACGCCCATCCACATGAAGCGCTCGATCGGCGTCACAATGGTCTGCGGCCAATTGCCCAGCTTGCCGTATGCCAGGCGCCATTTTCCGGCCTCGGCGATCCTCTCGTCCCATAGTGCCTTGCGCTGGGGCTCCAGCGCCAATGACTTCACCGTCCTGATGCCGAATACAGTTTCGCCCAGTGCCGCCTGCTTGCTGGTTTCCGCGGCAACCACGCGACCAAAGATAACCGCCATTGGCTTCAGGAAGGCCAGCAGCACCAGTGTGATGATACACGCGCATGCGAGCACGATCCACGCCAGCGGCGCGTTCAACCAGAACAGGAATGGCAGCAGCACGCAAAGCGTCATCAGGTCCAGAAACGCCGTCAGCAGCTTGCCGGTGATGAATTCACGGATGCGATGGATCTGGCTGATCTTGTACATCGTCTCGCCGGCCGGATGTCGCTCGAAATAATCCAGCGGCAGCCGCAGGAGCCGGTTGAACACGTGCAGGTTCAGTCGGGCATCGATCCTGGTGCCGACCACCAGCACGATCAACCGCCGCGCGTAGCCCAGCAGCGTTTCAAACAGGATGGCGATTCCGACGATGACGGCAATCAAAGCCAGCGTCGAATAGCTGCGGTGCGTCAGCACCTTGTCGACCACCGTCATGATCAGGAACGGTGGGAAAATGGTCAGCATGCTCAGCGCGAGCGATGCGATGCCGATATCGCGCAGCGAACGCTTTTCCTGCAGCACCAGTCCCATCAGCCAGCGCAGCGAGAACGGCGCATCGGTCTCCGCGTAGCCACGGGCCGCACGCAACAGTACTGCTTCGCCGGCCCACACCTCACTCAGCCGCAGCTCATCGACCGGTACCGGTGCATCCGCTGCCGACGCGCGCGGGTCCTTGATGAACACCACCTTGTGCTCGGTATTGACGCCGGTCAGCAGGCCGGCGGTGCCATCGGTGAACAGCAGCACCACCGGCCCGGTGTTGTGGAACCGCATAAGGTGGCGCCAGCGCAGCCGCACGGCGCGCGACCACATGCCCGCGCTTTGCGCCCAGGTGGACAAGGACGCCGGGGACGGCAGTTTTTCGCCGACGGTGCCGCGAAACTCGTTCGGATCGAGTTCCATCCCGTGATATCGCCCGGCGACGATCATCGCGAGCAGTCTCGGGTGGATCGGCGGCTCGCCTGCTACGCCGAGTTCGATCGGTGCGCCCGAATCAGCGCCCCCGCCGGTATCGGTGACAGACTGAGGACCCTGCCCCGGTGAACCGGAGATGTGTCCGTCGTTTATATCCACGAGCAGTCCCCCTCAGAGGCCATGTTCGATCCAGGGCCGTGGCCCTGGTCCTGGTCCTGCATTCCGAACTGGACAGTGCTTCATTCAGTTCGGGCATCATCCGTCAGCCGCGTTCCAACGGGACAGCCCCGCGAGGATCGTCGATGGCGGGAAGGCCGTTGGGTAGTATGCCCATTCAGTTTACAATTTGCCAATAAATCCTCGTTTCGGGCGCCAACGGCCCGGCGGGGACATCAAATGACGGCGAGCGTAAGGCACGAGCGACAGGCAGGAATAAAGCAAATGACAGCCCTTGACGATCCCGTCGGCGCCTTCGTCCCCGGGCCGCGCCTGGAACACCCGCCGCTCGGCAGCGGACGCCTGTCCGGCCTGAGTTTCGCAGTGAAGGACCTGTTCGACATCGCCGGCGCCGGCACGACCTATGGCAATCCCGATTGGGCAAGCACCCATCCGGCCGCCACCACCACCGCACCGGTGGTGACGACCTTGCTGCAGGCTGGCGCCCGGCTGGTCGGCAAGACCAAGACAATGGAACTGGCCTACGGCCTGACCGGGGAGAACGTCTGGCAGGGCACTCCGATCAATCCGGCCGCCCCGAATCGGTTCCCAGGCGGGTCGAGCTGCGGCTCGGCCGCAGCCGTTGCCGCCGCGCTGGCGGATTTCGCACTCGGCTCGGACACCGGCGGCTCGGTGCGCATTCCGGCCAGCTACTGCGGCCTGTTCGGCTTTCGCCCGACCTTCGGCGCGGTCAGCCTGGCTGGCGCCTGCCAATTGGCGCCCAGTTTCGACACCTGCGGCTGGTTTGCACGCAGCGGCGCGGTGCTGGCCGGCGTCGGCGAGGCGTTGCTGCCCGGCGGGCGGCAGTCCGTAGGGGGACCGCTGCTGCGCTTCCAGGAGGCCTGGATCAACGCGCTGCCGGAAGTCGCCGAGGCCCTGCGGCCGGCGCTGGAGAAGCTGGAGCATCTGCGCGGCCGCGCGGTTGGCGTAAGCCTGGCGCCCGAGGGGATCGACAGCTTCTTCGACCACTTCCGCACGGTGCAGGCCGAGGAAGCCTGGGCCTCGCTGGGCGGCTGGATCGATACCGCCCGGCCGCGCCTTGGTCCCGGCGTCCGCGAGCGCTTCCTCGCCGCCAAGGCGACGGACCCCGCCATCGCGGCGCCCGGTCGTGCGTTCCGGCGCCTGGTGCAGGCGCGCATCCGCCCGTTGCTCGCCGGCGGTGCGGTGCTGATCTTTCCCACCAGCCCCTGCACGGCACCGCTGCTCACCGCAACCATGTCGGAGCAGGACGCCATCCGTCAGGCGACCATCGGCGTGACGGCCATCGCGGGTTTCTGCGGCCTGCCGGAGGTGACGCTGCCGGCCGGCACCGTCAACGGCGCGCCGGTGGGAATTTCGCTGGTCGCCGCGCAAGGCCTCGACCGCGGCTTGTTGGCGTTTGCCTGCGACGCCGCGTCCGTGCTTGGACTCCCGGTCTGAAGGCGGAGGCAGAACGCGATGGATATCCGGGCGGCAACCGAGGCGGACATTCCCGAAATCAAGTCCATCTACGCCCACCACGTGCTGACCGGTACCGGCACGTTCGAGGAGGAACCGCCCTCGGTCGAGGAAATGACGGAAAGGTTCGCCGAGGTGGTCGCCCGCGGCTGGTCATGGCTGGTGGCGACCGATGCAAGCGGGGTTCTGGGCTACGCCTATTACACCCAGTTCCGCGACCGATCGGCCTACCGGTTCTGCGCCGAGGACAGCGTGTATGTGCGGGAGGATGTGCGTGGCCAGGGCGTCGGCAAGGCGCTGGTGGCGCAACTGATCGCGGATGCCACCGCGCGAGGCATGCGCCAGATGATCGCGGTGATCGGCGATTCGGAGAATGTCGGCTCGATCGGCGTGCACGCCAGCCTGGGCTTCCAGATGGTCGGCACGCTGCGGGCGGCCGGGGTGAAGTTCGGCCAGTGGGTGGATGTCGTGTCGATGCAACGACCGTTGGGGCGGGGTGACGCGGACGTCCCGTAGCGACCCCTTGCCCCGGCCCCCTCTCGCAACGGAAGGGGGAGAAAAGGCTGTTCTGCCCCGCCCCTGGCAGGAAGGAGGCCCCCGGCAAGAGGGCGGCCCCTGGCAAGAGGGCGGTGCCAGGCAAGAGGAAGTCGGCGCGCGCGGTGACGCCAGCCCTCACCTCTGGGTCATGGCCGCCTATGGCTTTGTCGCCGGCCTGCCGCTGTCGCTGTCCGGCTTCACCTTCCGGCTTTGGCTTTCCGAAGGCGGCGTCTCGCTCGCGGTAATCGGCCTGACCGCCAACATCGGCCTGGCCTATTCGCTGAAATTCCTTTGGGCGCCCATCCTCGATAACGCCTTGCCGCCCGGCCCACTGCGCCATTTGGGCCGCCGCCGCGGCTGGCTCACTGTCATCCAGCCCGCGCTCGCCATCGCCGCGGCACTGCTTGCCTTGTCCGACCCCGCCCACCTGCCATCGGTATCGCTCGCACTTGCGGCACTGGTCGCCTTCTGTTCCGCGAGCCAGGACATCGTGGTCGACGCCTGGCGCATCGAGGCCTTCGCCCTGCACCGCCAGGGTGCCGCCATGGCGGCCTACATCTGGGGCTATCGCGTCGCACTGCTGCTCGCGACCACCGGCGTGATCTTCGCCGTCGGCGTGGTTGGCTGGCATGTCGCACTGCTAGGTGTGGCGGCCCTGATCGCGCTGGGGCTGGTCGTCACCTTGCTGGCGCCAGAGCCGCCACCTGCTGCCCGCCGCACCGCGCCCGCCGGCCTCACCGACCGCCTCACCCACGCGGTTATCGCACCGCTGCGCGAGTTCCTGACACGGCGTGGCGCGCTGCTGATCCTCGCCTTCGTCGCGCTGTTCAAGCTGGGCGAGGCGATGGCCGGAATCATGACCGCGCCGTTCTACCGCGCGTTGGGGTTCTCGCGTGACGCGATCGCCGCCACCGGCTGGTTCTCACTTGGCGGAACGCTGGCCGGTATCGCACTGGGCGGCTGGCTGGTGGCGCGACTTGGCACCGGGCGCGCGCTGCTGCGCACCGGGTGGGCGCAGACACTCGCGATGGCGATGTATGTGGTCCTCGCCGTGTCGGCCGGCGAGCACCACGTGCTGTACGCGACAGTGACCACCGAGGCGTTCGCGCAGGGCATGGCCGACGCGGCATTCATCACCTACCTGTCCGGCTTGTGTTCACGCGAGTTCACCGCCACGCATTATGCGCTGCTGTCGTCGCTGGCGGCGATCGCGGTGCACACGGTCGGTGGTGCGTCGGGCGTGCTGGCCGCGCAGGTTGGGTGGGTAGAGTTCTATGCGCTGTGCATGTTCGCGGCGCTGCCGTCGATGGGGCTGATGCTGGTGTTGCTGCGAAGGTATCCGTTGGCGGAGGGGGCGGTCTGAGCAGCGCGTGCCGTGCTCACCACCCAGGGAAACGGAACCGTCCGTGCCGCGATCAGCAAAGGACGCCGACCCTGGCCTTCCCTGGGTCAGGCTGTGCGTCGGCATGAAGGTCGGCACGATGCAGGTGGTTCATCCGCCTGTTGGACGTTCCGCAGGGTTCCGGCGGACGGTCGCAGAACCGTGTGTCACGACCAGCGGTACGACTCGGACCGATCCGCGGCCACGGGGATTTCCACTGCGCTTCCCGGCGGATAGGCCACTGCCTGCTCGTCGCGGCGTCGCAGCCGATGCGCGATCGACGGCGCCATCAGGTCGTACTGCCCACCTTGCAGCGCCTTCGCGGCAAGCAGCGGCCAGTCGGCATGGATCATCAGTTCGCGCGCCATCGCCACCAGATCCGCGTGGCCATCCCGTAGCACTGCTTCCGCCTGTTGCGGATCGGTGATCAGACCAACCGCCATGCTCATCACGCCGGCTTCGCGACGGACGCGGCTGGCATACGGCACCTGGTAGCCGGGAACCCGCGGCACCAACGCCATGTCGGAATTCCCGCTGATGCCGCCGGACGAACAGTCGACCACGTCCACCTCGCGCAGCCGCAGTTCACGGGCCAACGCCACCGTGTCATCCAGTCCCCACAAGCCGCCCTTGCCGTCCACCGCGGAGACACGGAAGAACAGTGGCTTGTCCTGCGGCCACGCGGCACGCACGGTCTCTGCCACTTCCAACGCGAGGCGCATGCGGTTTTCGCGCGAGCCGCCGTACATGTCGGTGCGATGGTTGGATACCGGCGAGAGGAACTGGTGAATCAGATAGCCATGCGCACCATGGATTTCGGCGATGTCGTAGCCGGCATCAGTCGCGCGGTGCGTCGCGTCGCGGAAGGCGTGGAGCACCGTGCGGATGTCATCGAGATCCATCTCGATCGGCACC